>NZ_SZWW01000021.1:0-120970 GCF_005280955.1 Citrobacter sp. wls717 | reverse complement strand
GCGGCGTAAACGCCTTATCCGGCCTACAAACAACACCGACCACATTTACTGCAAACGGAAGAACCGCCGACTGGACGCGGGAACAAACAGTAGCAGCAACACCAGCATATCCGGCAACTTTTGCATCACCAGCGTACGCAGGATCTCACGTCTGGACTCTCCCGCAATGCTGAACAGTTCCGGATAACCATAACCCAACGAGGCCGCCCACAGATAAACGCTGGCGATAATCTGGGTCAACAGATAGACCCAACGCGCCCAGTTACGTCCTTTCACCAGCGAAAATGCGCAGTAGATTTCAATAAACAGCAGCGCCAGGCTGCCCAGAAACACCAGCGTCAAATTCCAGGTCTGCACGCTGCGATGAATAAATTCGCTGGTTCCACGCAACCCTAGCGTATTAAAAATCATCAACAGATCGAGACAGCGGATCATGATAATAGCCAGCGCCGCCACCTGCACCAACGCAGGGACGTTTAAGCGAGCATGTGATGTGGATGATTTCTTAAAAAATCCCAACGCGTCGTCTTCCATGAAAACGGCGCAGCCACCACAGCGGCGCCGTATAGACAGGTTGGCAGATTTTAGTTTTTTCAGCCGCGTCTTGCACGTTGGATATCGCGAATCCGTTGTTTTTCTGTTCGCGCCATCAGATACCACGCGATAAATCCGATGATTCCTACCACGCCAAGAATCAGCGTCGCCAGCGCGTTGATCTCCGGATTAACCCCCATACGTACGCTGGAGAACACCAGCATCGGTAATGTTGTGGCGCCAGGACCAGAGACAAAGCTGGCGATAACCAGATCATCAAGCGACAACGTGAAGGCCAGTAACCAGCCGGAGATCACCGCAGGCATAATCATCGGCAGCGTGATAACGAAAAAGACCTTCAGCGGCGTGGCGCCAAGATCCATTGCCGCTTCCTCAATGGAGTGATCCAGTTCGCGCAACCGTGAGGAAATCACCACCGCCACGTACGCCGTACAGAAGGTGACGTGCGCCAGCCAGATGGTCAACATACCGCGATCCGCAGGCCAGCCGATGGCATGCGCCAGCGCCACAAACAGCAGCAGCAGTGATAAACCGGTAATGACATCCGGCATAACCAGCGGTGCGGTAATCATAAAAGCAAACCCATTCGATCCGCGAAAACGGCCAAAACGCACCATTACCACGGCGGCTATAGTGCCGAGGATTGCCGCCATCGTCGCCGCACCCGCGGCAATCGTTAAGCTCATGCCAACGGCGCTTATCATCGCGGTATCGTGGAAAAGTTCACCATACCAACGCGTTGACCACCCCGCCCAGACCGTTACCAGCTTCGAGCTGTTAAACGAATAGATAACCAGCATCAGCATCGGCGCGTACAGGAAGGTAAAGCCCAGCACCAGGATAAAAATACGCCACGGCGAACGCACGACCGGTAAGTTATTCATCCGTGTTCCCCCATGCTTTTTTGCTGATATTTGTGGAACCACATGATTGGCACAATCAGTAACAGCAGCATAATAATGGCAACGGCAGATGCCACCGGCCAGTCGCGGTTATTAAAAAACTCCTGCCACAGCACACGACCAATCATGATGCTATCCGGGCCGCCCAGCAGTTCCGGAATTACAAACTCACCCACAGCCGGGATAAACACCAACATCGATCCGGCGATAATCCCACCTTTGGTCAATGGCACAATCACGCTAAAGAAGGTTTTCAACGGTCGGGCGCCCAAATCCAGCGCCGCCTCTACCAGCGAATAATCAATACGCGTCAGCGCGGTGTAAATCGGCAGCACCATAAAGGGTAAATAGGCATAAACAATCCCGATATAGACCGCCAGATTGGTGTGCAGAATCGTCAATGGTTGATCGATAACGCCCAGCCACATCAGAAAGTTATTCAGTACACCGTTATTTTTCAGGATCCCCATCCAGGCGTACACACGAATCAAAAACGACGTCCAGGACGGCAGGATCACCAGCAACAACAGAATATTGCGTGTCGAGGGTTTACTGTGTGCGACGGCCCACGCCAGCGGATATCCCAACAGCAGACAACAGATCGTCGAAATCCCCGCCACCTGCAAAGATTGCAGGTAGGCATCAAAATAGAGCGGATCGTCCGTTAGTTGCAGGAAGTTGGCTAAGTTGAGCGTGATGGATAGCTGATCGTCAGCCCATGAAACGAGGTCGGTATACGGTGGAATAGCCCGCGCCATTTCAGCCAAACTGATTTTGAAGACGATCAGAAACGGCAGAAGAAACAGGAGCAGCAGCCACACATACGGTAGCGCAATCACCAGCTTGCGCCCGTGGTTCATTTGCAGCCGCGACATAAGCAGCGTGAATCGCCCTGCTTTATCCACGCGCGCCGGAGGTTCAAGTGTACTCATCTTCGCTCCTTAAACCGTCAACACCACACAGCTGTCTGCATCCCAGCACAAACGGACCTCGTCACCCCAGGTTGGTAATCCCTTGCGATAACGATGTTCATTTTGTAGCTGAGCGCTCAGCATCTGGCCGCTTTTCAAACGTACGTGATACACCGACAAATCGCCCAGATAGGCAATGTGCACCACTTCGCCTACCGCGAAGTTATAACCGTCTGGGGGAGGAGCCTCACAGAGCATGATTTTTTCCGGGCGCAGCGCAACATACACTGGGACGTTATCGACAATAGACGCATCTGCATCTACTTTCAGCGGATGCACCAGTCCAGGAGACTCAATAATCAGCCCATCTTCCTGGCGTTCTTTCAGTAGTCCTTCAAAGACGTTAACCGAACCGATAAACTCGGCGCTATAGCGCGTAGTCGGATGCTCGTAGATCTCTTCCGGTTCGCCGATCTGCACAAATTTCCCACGGTTCATGATCGCAATCCGCCCTGCCATCGTCATGGCTTCTTCCTGATCGTGCGTTACCATCACGCAGGTCACGCCGACGCGTTCAAGGATATCCACCACTTCCAGTTGCATCCGGTCACGGAGCTTTTTGTCCAGCGCCCCCATCGGTTCATCCAGCAGCAGCAACTTCGGCCGTTTCGCCAGGCTACGCGCCAGCGCCACACGTTGACGCTGACCGCCGGAAAGCTGATGCGGTTTGCGTTTGGCAAATTCCTGCATGTGCACCAGGCCCAGCATCTCATTCACCCGGCTGGCAATTTCAGCTTTTGGCAGCTTGTCCTGCTTGAGGCCAAAGGCAATGTTCTGCTCTACCGTCATGTGCGGAAACAGGGCATAGGATTGAAACATCATATTGATCGGTCGCAGATAAGGCGGGACGTGCGCTAAATCGACGCCATCAAGCATAATTTGCCCGGTTGTCGGCTGTTCAAATCCCGCTAACATGCGCAGCAGAGTCGATTTGCCACAGCCGGATGCGCCGAGCAGGGCAAATATTTCACCTTTGTAGATAGTAAGATTGACGTCATCGACAGCGTGTTGCCCGTCGAAAGACTTGGTTAGGTTGCGAATTTCAAGCAGCGGGGTCAGCGCCTTGCGGATTTTCGCGTGTGGGCGTGGGGTTGCATCATTCACTCAGGTGCTCTCCGGCATAAAACAAAGAAACGGTGCAAATAACGCACCACGGTGGTGCGTATTGCCGGGTTAGGAGTGTTTAGGATCAACACTGCCCGGCAGGCATAAATCCTGCCGGGTCATGTCCCAAACATCAGGTTATTTTCCGCTTTTTACCTTCGTCCACGCTCGGGTACGGACACGGTCGATCTTCGGATCCTGTACTTTCAGCGTGAACAGCTTGGCGCGCACATCCGCAGGCGGGTAGATACCAGGGTTATCACGAACTTCCTGACTGACGAGAGCCGTCGCTTCTTTGTTGGCATTGGCATAGAACACGTGGTCGGAAATATGCGCAATCACATCAGGACGCAGCAGGTAGTTGAGGAACTGATAGGCTTCTTCTTTGTTTTTGGCATCGGCTGGCATTGCGAACACGTCAAAGAACGCCATCGCCCCCTCTTTAGGAATTGAGAAAGAGATATTGACGCCATTTTTCGCTTCTTTTGCACGGTTCGCCGCCTGCCATACGTCCCCCGCCCAACCAATTGCTACACAGGTATCTCCGTTTGCCAGGTCGTTAATATATTGCGAAGAGTGGAAATAGCGAATATTCGGACGCAGTTTCAACAGCAGGTCGGTCGCCGGTCCGGTGTAATCATCTGCTTTGGTACTGTTTGGATCTTTACCCAAATAGTTCAGTACCGTAGCAAACACCTCTTCAGGCGCATCAAGGAAAGAGACACCGCAACTTTTGAGTTTTTCCAGATTTTCCGGTTTGAGGATCAGATCCCAGCTATCAACCGGCGCATCTGGCCCCAGCACCGCTTTCACTTTGTCCACGTTATAGCCAATGCCGGTTGTTGCCCACATATACGGCATCGCAAACTTGTTGTCCGGATCGTGTTTACCCACCAGCTTCAGCAGCTCAGGATCGAGGTTTTTCCAGCCCGGTAGTTTGCTCTTATCCAGCGGCTGGAAGACGCCGGCGGTCAGTTGACGTTCGAGGAAACTGGCGGAAGGAACAACCAGGTCAAAACCGGTGCTACCCGCCATGAGCTTACCTTCCAGTACTTCATTGGAATCAAATACGTCATAGATAACTTTAATTCCGGTCTCTTTTTCAAAGTTAGCCACCGTATCCGGAGCAATATAATCAGACCAGTTATAAATATGCAGCGTTTTTTGTTCAGCAGCGAGCGTGCCGGCAGAGATGGACATCAGAGCACCCACAACCAGGCCTGATAACCATTTTTTATTTAAGGCGGTCATAATCTCTTTCCTTCTGAAAGTTCGTTAACAAACGAACAAAAATGTCACACTCTAATGATATGCAAGAAACGTGCATATTCTTTCATGCGGTATCAATGAAAAGAGAGTCCTCTCCCGATGCCGCTATCGCGCGCAGATATCCGCTCACTCATTCACCACGTATTGTAGTCACAGCTCAGGTCACACGGGGCAGTTCGAGAATTGACGTCTATATGCTTCGCAAGAATAACTTTAGCCAGGTTTTGTGGATATAGCCCAGATTAAAAAACGTCTTTTATCAATTTTTTATGCAGGAATTGTCTATGACATAAAGCGGAAGGAGCAGAATGGAAGTGAATAATTCTTTAATAAAAGGTTAAACGCAGAATAAAAACAGGCAGTACGCAACCGCTCTGGTAGCGGCTGCGCAAAATGTGTCCAGATTCAGGGAGAATTAATGGAGGAAATGGACTTCAGCATTGCTGTTTTGCGTATCGTCTTCAGCGTTAAATAACAGCTGATGCGCCCCGGCTTCGAGGATCACCATCGATATCTGCTCTTCGCTCTGGCGAACAAAACACTCAAACTGTTCAAACGTTACGCCCGGCGTAACGGATAAAGACTGGCAAACCACCAGCTTTGGCAGATTATCATCCTGCATATCCAGGAATGCTTTTACCGTCAGCGAACTGGCATTAATCGCGGACAAATCGGCGGCCAGTGGCAACAGTGCGGAAGGTCTGACTTCCGCCATTGCAGAAAACAGAATGACGTTATCCACCAAATCAACTTTTGCATCAAAGATGCCGTCAAAGTTCTGCATATGAGGTAAATGCAGCGCCTGACAGGTATCGCATTCAAAAAAACTCATGCCCAGGTCGTCGAGCCATTGACGCAACGTATCCAGAGTGGGAACGACCAGTGATGTCATAATAATGTGCGACCTCTATTGATGAAAAAAATACCGGCACAGCTTACGCAAAAAGAGCGTGTCATACCACGATCGCAATCGATATTGTGTTTAGCCGCCGATTTTAAGACAAAATTCAGGCGTAGCATGGCGCTCGATCCACTGGATCATCTTGCCGGCAATGTCTATCCCGGTGGTTTTCTCGACCCCTTCCAGTCCCGGAGAAGCGTTAACCTCCATGACCAGCGGCCCACGTTCTGCACGCAAAATATCCACACCTGCAACATCCAGCCCCATAGTCTGAGCGGCTTTGAGCGCAATTTTTCTTTCGCGCGGCGTGATATTCGCAATCGTAGCAACCCCGCCGCGATGGAGATTAGAACGAAAATCGCCCTCTTTCGCCCGGCGTTCAATGGCGGCCACCACCTCGTCTCCCACCACGAAACAGCGAATATCCCGCCCTTGCGCTTCTTTGATATATTCCTGAACCAGAATATGAGCATTCAGCCCACGAAACGCATCCACGACGCTTTCCGCGGCTTGCCGCGTTTCCGCCAGCACCACGCCGATCCCCTGTGTACCTTCAACCAGTTTCACCACCAGCGGCGCGCCGCCAACCATATCAATCATGTCGCTGGTATCGTCCGGGGAGTGAGCAATCCCGGTAATGGGTAAATCGATTCCCTGACGCGCCAACAACTGCAGCGAACGCAGCTTATCGCGCGCGCGCGTAATCGCTACCGATTCATTTAACGGATAGCTACCCAACATTTCAAACTGACGCAGCGCCGCCGTACCATAAAAGGTAATCGCTGAACCAATCCGTGGGATCACCGCGTCAAAATGAGGAAGCTGGCGGCCCTTGTAATGAATAGATGACGCCGCCGGGCTGATGTTCATATAGCAAGAAAGCGGATCGATAATTTCAACCAGGTGACCGCGCTGCATCGCCGCTTCACGCAGGCGCTTACAAGAATAGAGCGTTCCGTCCCGGGACAAAATGGCAATTTTCACCCTGCACCTCTCAATGACCTGGTAAAAGCAGGCGTATCATACACTGGGTTGAAATCTTTAGCGCGTGGCCCATCCCTGTTTATGCAAATATTCCAGGATAAAGGGACGACTTTCTTTAATGATGGTTCGACGAATGTGATCGCTCCAGGTGTCACGACGCGTATTACTGCCGCGGGTCAGATAGTACTGCGCAAGCTGTTCGTCATACTGCGACAAAACGTCTGTATCAAGCGGCTGATACTGGTTTTCGTGCACAACCAGCGACGCAGGCAGGCGCGGCTTGATATCCGGGTTATCCGCAGGCCAGCCAAGGCACAAACCAAACAGCGGCAGAACGTGCTGAGGCAACTTCAATAATTCCGTGACCGACTCAATATTGTTACGCAACCCACCTATATACACACCGCCAAGTCCCAGCGATTCTGCCGCCGTCAGCGCATTTTGCGCCATCATCGCCGTATCAACCACGCCCAGCAGCAGTTGTTCTGCCAGCCCCAACTGCGCGTCAGGGCAAATCTGCAAATGACGGTTAAAGTCAGCGCAAAACACCCAGAATTCAGCGGCCTGCGCCACGTGCTTTTGACCGCCAGATAAGGTAGCCAGCGATTCACGCAGGGTTTTATCGGTTATCCGAACAATCGTTGTGCACTGTAAAAAACTGGAGCTTGAAGTGCCCTGAGCGGCGGCAATAATCGCCTCTCGCTGTGCGTCAGAAATAGCTTCTTCGGTGAAATGGCGAATGGAACGGTGGCTGCGGATTAAATCAATGGTTGGCGTCATCTCTTTTTTCTCTGTCTGAACGGGAAGAATCGTCGGGAGCGCGCGACAGGAGCTGCGGCGCCAGCAGTTGAGCAATGCGCCACATCAACATCACCGCGGCGGGGAGCATCAGCAGTACGCCCAGAAATATCATCACAACTAAGGCGAGCGGGCTGTTAAGCGGCGCGGGTAAGGTCAGATAATCGTTAAGCGACAGCAACGCCAGCGATAACAAAACCATCCCCATTATTTCCAGCATCAATACGCTTTTCGGTAATACACCAATGGTGCGCATAAGCGGTCTCCCGGCGAAATGGCTTTTATTATAAAACGTTCCGGCTCGTCGTGTTTAACAGTTATAGCTTGAGGATATCAAAGCAACAGGCCGAACCTGCTTTCCATCCGTCACAAATCGCGGCATCATAATAAGTATTCGCCATCCGGCCTGATAAGTTCGAGGAGAGAGAGATGTTTGCCGTTATTTTTGGTCGTCCAGGGTGCCCGTATTGCGTGCGCGCAAAAGAATTAGCAGAAAAATTAAGCAATGAGCATGACGATTTTAACTTCCGCTACATTGATATTCATGCCGAAGGTATTACGAAAGCCGATCTGGAAAAGACGGTAGGTAAGCCAGTAGAAACCGTTCCGCAGATTTTTGTTGATCAAAAACACATCGGCGGCTGCACGGATTTTGAGGCGTGGGCAAAAGAGAATATGAATCTGTTCGCCTGATAGCTGTTTCTACGCCCTCCGCAGGAGGGCGTGATCAGTTCTTTTTCCGTCGTTGATGCTGATTGAACAAGCTACTGATAAACAAAAAACACAATGCGCCAAGCGCGCACCAAAACACCGCACTGAATAACCACGCCAGTTCTTGCCACAATGAACGCGTCGGCATAAAAACGAACCGCATTAGCAACAGACAGCATGGCGCCGCCAACATTGCACCCAGAAGAGGTCTGAGCACCTCCCGACGGTGGGAGAAAAAGCTTGCTGCAGCACCAGGCAAGATAAAAAACAACAACCCGACCTCAGGATGCCCTGCCGCTCTGAATGCCCCTTTCACGTTTAGCGTTAATGAAAGACACACCACAATAAACAGCACAAAGCAGCAGATCGCCCCCGCCCAACTTTGCTTATGTTTCAATCGTTCCTCCTGACACATTCTCTATCGAACACTCTTTTCGCCCGCAGGCGTCCAGTCAGATAAAGTAACTCGGCATTCCATGCCAAAAACACACCCACACGATTCTTATAGCCGTTGATACGTAATGAGATTAAACTATCCGCATATATTGTTATGCTGCATTAATCGGGGCTGTGTGCGGTGCTGTCGCCCCTTAATTTCTGGCAAAAACATTAGCGTAAATTGCCATTTCTTTCAATAGCTTACTAGTAAACAAGAAGTTAGCCTCAGTGAATATAAACGTCGCAGATTTGTTAAATGGGAATTACATCCTGTTATTATTTGTGGTCCTGGCTCTGGGCCTCTGCCTGGGTAAATTACGCCTGGGTTCAGTCCAACTCGGTAATTCCATTGGCGTTTTAGTGGTGTCCCTATTATTAGGTCAGCAGCACTTTAGTATTAACACCGATGCATTAAATCTCGGCTTTATGCTGTTTATTTTTTGTGTCGGCGTCGAAGCCGGCCCCAACTTTTTTTCGATTTTTTTTCGCGATGGGAAAAATTATCTAATGCTTGCTCTGGTGATGGTCGGTAGCGCAATGCTGATCGCCCTGGGGCTGGGTAAGCTATTTGGCTGGGACATCGGCCTGACGGCGGGTATGCTGGCCGGTTCGATGACCTCCACGCCGGTGCTGGTCGGCGCAGGCGATACCTTGCGCCATTCCGGAATGGCAGGCGCGCAGCTTTCCACCGCCCTCGATAACCTGAGTCTGGGTTACGCCCTCACCTATTTGATTGGACTGGTCAGTCTGATTGTCGGTGCGCGCTACCTGCCGAAACTTCAGCATCAAGACCTGCAAACCAGCGCCCAACAAATTGCGCGTGAACGAGGTCTGGACACTGACGCCAACCGTAAGGTTTATCTGCCAGTGATCCGCGCCTATCGCGTAGGCCCGGAGCTGGTAGCATGGGCTGATGGTAAGAACCTGCGCGAGTTAGGTATTTATCGTCAGACCGGCTGTTACATTGAACGCATCCGCCGCAACGGCATCCTGGCTAACCCGGACGGTGACGCAGTGCTGCAAATGGGCGACGAAATAGCCTTAGTCGGTTATCCAGACGCGCATGCCCGCCTCGATCCCAGTTTCCGTAACGGCAAAGAAGTGTTCGATCGCGATCTGCTCGATATGCGTATCGTCACGGAAGAGATTGTGGTGAAAAACCACAATGCCGTTGGTCGTCGCCTGGCCCAGTTGAAACTGACCGACCACGGCTGTTTCCTCAACCGCGTGATCCGCAGCCAGATCGAAATGCCTATTGATGACAACGTCGTGCTCAATAAAGGTGACGTGTTGCAGGTGAGCGGTGATGCCCGTCGCGTTAAAACGATCGCAGATCGTATCGGCTTCATTTCCATTCACAGTCAGGTGACCGATCTGTTGGCCTTCTGCGCCTTCTTTATCATTGGTCTGATGATTGGGATGATCACCTTCCAGTTCAGCAATTTCAGCTTCGGCATCGGGAATGCAGCGGGATTACTGTTCGCCGGGATTATGCTGGGCTTCCTGCGTGCCAACCATCCTACGTTTGGCTATATCCCGCAGGGCGCGCTGAACATGGTGAAAGAGTTTGGTTTGATGGTATTCATGGCAGGCGTCGGTTTAAGCGCGGGTAGCGGCATTGGCAATGGCCTTGGCGCCGTGGGTGGTCAAATGCTGATTGCCGGTCTGATTGTGAGCCTGGTTCCGGTTGTTATTTGTTTCTTGTTTGGCGCTTACGTATTGCGCATGAACCGCGCCCTGCTGTTTGGCGCCATGATGGGCGCACGTACCTGCGCTCCGGCAATGGAAATCATCAGCGACACGGCCCGCAGCAACATCCCGGCATTAGGCTATGCTGGCACCTACGCCATTGCCAACGTTCTGCTGACGCTGGCGGGGACACTCATAGTCATCGTCTGGCCTGGCCTTGGTTAGCACTGAAAATTACCCTTAAAAGAAAATTTTTTGCAGTTCAGCAGAACTTTTCTTCAAGGTGTCAGTCATAACTATTGCCACTGCTTTTCTTTGATGTCCCCAATTTGTGGAGCCCATCAACCCCGCCGTTTTGGTTCAAGGTTGATGGGTTTTTTGTTGCCTGAAATTTGCTATCCCCCCTTCTCCCCGTAATTCCTCCCCAAATTTGCAGCACGCTGGTTATGGCACATACTTTTAATCGGTGCTTAAAGGTAACGGGAGTTTACTATGTTGCTTACTGGAAAGGTTGCGGTGATCTTCGGCGGCAGCGGTGCTATTGGTAGCGCGGTTGCACAGGCGATGGCACGCGAAGGTGCCCATGTATGCCTGGGCGCGCGCTGTCAGGAAAAACTTGATTGGGCGGCCAGTCGCCTGCGAATGGCGGGGGGTACCGTCGATACGTTTATCACCGATGTGCTCGACGAGCACGACACCTCAACACAAGTTACCCGCCTGGTACAGCAAACCGGTGGAATTGATGTGGTGGTTAACGCGACCGGCTTTATGCATGAACAGGGCAAGCGCATCGACGCATTATCCCTCTCTGAGTTTATGAGCGGTATCACCCCTTTCCTTGCGGCGCAGTTCAATATCGCAAAAGCCGTAACACCGCACATGGGCGGCGATCGAGCAGGCGTCATTCTCACCATCGTTGCGCCCGCCGCCCCGATGGCAATGCCCGGGCATCTCGGCCATATCGTCGGCTGTGCAGGAACAGAAGCGTTTATTAAAGCGCTTGCCAGCGAGACGGGACCAAAAAACATTCGTGTCGTCGGCGTGCGCTCGCATGCGATTGTGGATGCGGTAGCGGCCGGTTCCTATACCGGGGAGATTTTCACCGCGAAAGCACAGTCAATGGGTTTAACCGTCGAACAATGGTTAGGCGGTGCGGCACAAGGCACCATGCTCGGACGCCTGCCTACGCTGGCACAAATCGCTGAGGTTACAACCTTTCTGGCTTCAGACCATGCCGGAGCAATAACCGCCACAGTGGTAAATATTACCGGGGGCGCAACTGTAAGCTAATTTACTCGCTTTTTTACGCCGCGCGCTGCTGCGAGCCTTTTTTTGCACTCGGGCGGGAACACAATGCTATACCGCACATAATAACCAACGCGCTCACCAGATGATATGAATGCAGAGTGACGTGCAAAAACATAACGCTAAATAATCCGCCACTCAGTGGGATCAAGTGTGAATATATCTCTCCGCGGGTTGCGCCAATGGCGCTAATCCCTTTGTTCCATAACAGATATGACAGCCAGGAAGGAAAAATAACAAGGTATGCCAGCCCAGTAATAACGCCTGTATTGGCATAGCTATCCCAGCCCGGCATACCATTGCGCATCAGCTCCACAGCCAGTACCGGAATAAGCACCATCGCACCGAGCAGCGCGCTCACGGCGACAAAGGCATTTCCCTTCACCTCACGCGGTTTAATGCGCAAAAAAGCACAATAAACAGCCCAACTTACCGCCGACCCCATGGTCCAGACATCGCCCTGATTCAGATGTGCAAATACCCGCGCGTGTATCATATCGCCCTGCGACACCAGCCAGGTAACACCAACTGTACTCAGGATCACACCGGCTATATTTCGCGCAGAAATCCGCTCTTTAAAAAAGAACTTATTGATTAACAGAACGAGCGCCGGGGTGGTGGACATATAAATCGCCGCATTGAGCGAGGTTGTATATTGCAGGCCGATATACAGCGTTAAGGGAAAAAGAACCTGACCACAAAGCGCGAGGAAGACGATAGTACCAAAGGATTTTTTCATCACCGGCCATTGATCTGCGACCTGACGAAAATAGAGCGCCATCAATAATAACGCGGTAAATATCCAGCGTGCCGCTGATAAAACAATGGGATCAACTTCAGCGACCAATAGATGACCAATCACATAATTTCCACCCCAAAAACAGGCAGCCAGACTGAGTAAAAGATAGGGCATATATGCGCCTTATTGTCAGTTGTACGGTATGACCACAAGGCTACGGCGGCGTGAAAATGAATGCTAATATAACGTTTTTATCCATGTGCATAGATTAAAACTATGAAATTTACGCTAAGGCAACTTGAGTTTTACATCGCACTTGCAGAAACATTACAAATTTCCAAAGCTGCTGCGCGCTGTCATATTTCTCAGTCATCAATGACTATTGCCATGCGGAATCTGGAAAAAGCATTAGACGTGCAGCTATTTGTACGTTACCCCAAAGGGGTGAAGCTCACCGCCGAGGGCGAGCGCTTTCTGGCACATGCCTGCAACATCATCAACAGTAGCCACTCGGCTGTTGACGACCTGCATGACAGGAGTGAAATTCTTACCGGCACGGTGCGCATAGGCATTGCCGAAACGCTCTCTGCTTATCTTATCCCGGATATACTCAACGATATTGAACGACGTTTTCCTTTGCTGGAGATCGTGTTTTATGAAGCTACAGCACCGGAACTGGTACAAGCGCTCCGGGAACACAAGGTCGATTTTTGTCTGCTTCTGACCTCAAACATCAGCCATGATAACGACCTGGAGATCGAAACATTTATTCGTTCACAGCGCCGCCTGTGGACGTCTATTGGGCATCCGCTACAGAGCAAATCTTCGATCCGTTTAAAAGACGTCGAGAAGCTTCCATTTTTACTGCTGGAAACCGATAAGTACCCTGACGTAATCATCAATTACTGGCAGCAGCGTGGTTATACGCCCAATATCAGTTTTCGCAGCAACTCTTTTGAAGCCATAAGAAGCCTGGTTGCAAAAGGCAGAGGCATAACCATTTTATCCGACCTGGTGTATCGCCCGTGGTCACTGGATGGTCTGCGCGTTATGCACAGAACGATTGATGATTTTATTACTTATATGGATGTCGGGACGGTAAAAATAGCCGCCCGACCATTGACGCCAGCGGCGATGAAAGTCATCGATTTTTTACGTCAGGCCGTTACCCGCCTCGACAAACCATTTTGATAATTTTATCTCTGCGGCAATCCGGCAATACGCTCCACCATCACCAGAATATCTTCCCGCGACAGCGGTTTTTTGTCGGTGACAAAATGCAGCGTCATTCCTTCGAGAAACGCATCCAGCGCCCGCGCAGTTACCGGTTCAAACCATTGTTCCAGCGTTTGTTGACTGCGTAACATCCAGTTTTGCATCACCATTTTCAACGTCGGTTTGCGACTGGCGAAAGCATACAGCTGGTACATAAGTTCCATATTATCGGGCGTCGTAACCTGGGAGCTGTAAATCATCTCGGTAATGGCATGGCAGGCTGCCTGCGCATCCGCAACGTCGGCAAAAAAAGCCTGATACTGCTGAGACATTGTGTCAGTAAAGCGCCCGAACGCCTCCATTAAAAGCTCATCTATTCCTGAGAAATAATAGGTCATTGAACCCAGCGGCACCCCGGCAATCATGGCGATTTTTCGGTGCGTAACCCCATGGACACCGTAGGCGATTACCGCCGCCAGGGTGGCCTGAACTATCTTTTCCCGCCGTAGCGGATCGTTCGCGCGTCGCACTGCATTTCCTCTCCTTGCATTTGTGTACAAATGTACACAGTCTTGCTAATGTTGTCTTCTTCCCTCTTTTCTTTGGCTCGAATTCATGACTGGCATCTCATCACGCAAAGCCTTAAGACGTCGCACCTGGGCGCTTTTCACGTTTTTCTTTTTACCCGGATTACTAATGGCTTCCTGGGCAACGCGTACTCCTGCCATCCGAGATATCCTCTCCATCTCCACCGCCGAAATGGGCGCGGTATTGTTTGGACTCTCAATTGGTTCGATGAGTGGCATTCTTTGTTCGGCCTGGCTGGTGAAACGATTTGGCACGCGTAAAGTGATCCGCACCACCATGTCCTGTGCAGTCCTCGGGATGGCTATCCTCAGCGCAGCGCTCTGGTTGCATTCCGCATGGCTTTTCGCGTTTGGCCTGGGCGTGTTTGGCGCCAGCTTTGGCGCGGCGGAAGTCGCCATCAACGTCGAAGGCGCGGCAGTTGAGCGCGAAATGAACAAAACCGTGCTGCCGATGATGCATGGTTTTTACAGTCTGGGAACGCTGGCGGGAGCCGGGGTCGGGATGATGCTTACCGCCTTCAGCGTTCCAGCGACTTTACATATTTTACTGGCGGCAATGGTGGCAATCACGCCTATCTTTATCGCCATCAAGGCCATTCCAGACGGCACAGGCAAGAATGCCTCTGACGGCGCTCACTCCAGCGAAAAAGGCGTGCCTTTTTATCGCGACATTCAGTTGCTGCTGATTGGCGTCGTAGTGCTGGCAATGGCGTTTGCTGAAGGTTCGGCCAACGACTGGCTGCCGCTGCTAATGGTAGATGGCCACGGGTTTAGCCCGACATCAGGCTCGCTGATTTATGCTGGTTTTACGCTGGGTATGACCGTGGGTCGATTCACCGGCGGCTGGTTCATCGACCGCTACAGCCGCGTCGCGGTAGTGCGTGCCAGCGCGCTGATGGGTGCGCTTGGCATCAGTCTGATTATTTTTGTCGATAGCACATGGGTAGCAGGTGTTTCCGTTATTCTCTGGGGGCTTGGCGCATCACTCGGCTTCCCGCTGACCATTTCAGCCGCCAGCGACACCGGTCCCGATGCGCCAACCCGCGTCAGCGTTGTGGCGACCACCGGCTACCTGGCGTTCCTGGTAGGGCCGCCGCTGCTCGGCTATCTGGGTGAACACTACGGCCTGCGCAGCGCTATGCTGGTGGTGCTGGCGCTGGTGCTTATCGCCGCCATCGTCGCGAAAGCGGTGGCGAAACCGGATCTCAAAAATACCCCTGTGATGGAGAACAGCTAATGAGCATCAAATTAATTGCAGTCGACATGGACGGCACTTTTTTAAGCGACCAAAAAACCTATAACCGTGAGCGGTTTATGGCGCAATACCATCAGATGAAAAAACAAGGCATCCGTTTTGTCGTCGCCAGCGGCAACCAGTATTACCAGCTCATCTCCTTTTTCCCTGAACTGGCCAATGAAATCTCATTTGTCGCTGAAAACGGCGGTTGGGTAGTCAGTGAAGGGAAAGATATTTTTAACGGTGAACTGGCAAAAGACGATTTCAAGGCCATCGTGGATCATCTGTTGACCCGTACGGACATCGACATTATCGCCTGCGGTAAAAACAGCGCCTATACGCTCAAAAAATACAGCGATGAGCATAAATCCGTTTCCGCCATGTACTATCATCGTCTTGAGTTTGTAGATAATTTTGACAATCTCAACGACGTTTTTTTCAAATTCGGGCTGAATATTTCAGACGACCGTATCCCGCAGGTGCAGGCCGATCTCCATGAGGCAATTGGCGATATCATGGTACCGGTGCATACCGGCTACGGCAGCATCGATTTAATTATTCCAGGTGTGCATAAGGCAAACGGTCTGCGCCTGCTGCAACAACGCTGGAATATTAGCGACGACGAGGTTGTTGTGTTTGGCGATGGCGGAAATGATATTGAGATGCTGCGTCAGGCGGGATTTAGTTTCGCAATGGCCAACGCTCACGAACCGGTTGTCCAGGCGGCAAAATATCGCGCGGGATCGAACAATGAAGAGGGTGTGCTGGATGTTATCGACCGCGTATTAAAAAACGAAGCGCCGTTTACGCATTAACGCCTCAGCACAGACGGCAACAAAATGATGATATGATCTATTCATAATCCGCCTCAAATTAACTCCACTGGATTATTACCTCCGGTGATTACTTCAGGCGAGCGGATCATGAAGAAAAGTGTACTGATGGCGACATTGTTGCTGGGCTTTACCGGAACAGCATTTGCGCAAAGCGTTACCGTGGATGTACCAAGCGGTTATAAAGTGGTGGTCGTGCCCTCTTCCGTCAGCGTTCCGCAGGCGGTCAGCGTGACGACCGCGCCGCAAACGGTGTATGTTGCGCCGGCACCTGCCCCGGCCCCGGTCTATCGCGCGCATCCTTATGCGCGACATGTTGCCAGCGTAGGTGAAGGGATGATCATCGAACATCAGATTGACGATCACCACTAAGTTTTGCGAAGCCCGGGCAACCGGGCTTCAGCCTTCCCGGGAATTCCCTACCCGTTTATCTTTCAGAAAGATAACCATCAATATCAGCCACAGTACGCCGCTTGCCAGATTAAACAGGCTGAACAAGCCGTTTCCTCCCAGCAGATAAGCATGTTTGCTCAACTCAATACCGACGGTAAAAATCAGCATCTGCAACATGCCCATGGCGGCAGAAACCGTACCCTTACTCATTTCACTGGCAAACAACGTCAGGCGGACCAACCCCGCATTCGCCACGCCAATGCCAAACGCATAGATACTCAAACCCGCCGTCATCCACAAATACGCATGGGATGACACCACCGTGGCCGCCGCGGCAATCACCAGCCCGACGGCGATAGGCCAGCCGCCCATGATAATCAGCGAACGCACGGTCTTGCGCGAAGTCAGACGCGCCAGCACCAGATTACCAGCAATCAGCGCCCCAAAAATCGGCACCTGCAACAGGCCATATTCGTAACTGCTGAGGTGTTCTCCGCTGATGATAATAATCGGCGACTGGGCAATCCACGCCAGTAACGGCAGGCTGACAAAACCCAACGCCAGCGCGCCGGCAACAAAACGCCCATTTTTTAGCACTAGCTTATAATCTTTACCCAGATCTTTAATGGACAGTTTTTCACCAAGCCGGGTCGCCGTTTCCGGCATCGCGCGTTGCAGGCCAAAAAAGGAGATAGCTGCGAGGGCGGCAAACAGGATAAACATCCCTTCCCACGGCAGAACATGCACCCAGGCCGCGCCAACTAACGGTCCCAGCAGCGGCGCAATCAGCGCCACGTTTGCCATCAGCGCGGTAATTTTAATGCATACCGCTTCCTCAAAAGATTCCTGAATTGCGGCGTAACCCACCGCGCCAATAAAGCACAGGCTTATCCCCTGCAAGAAACGCAGAAAGGTAAATTGCTCAATATTCTGTGCCAGCAGAGTCGCAAGGCAGGTCACAATGAACCACAGCACACCGGTTAACATCACCGGGCGACGACCAATACGATCCGACAGCGGTCCTAACAGCCACTGTAAAAACATGCCACCCGCCAGATAGGCAGTCATGGAAGTGGGTACCCAGTCTAATCCGGCCTGATATTGCTCCACCACCGCCAACATTCCAGGTTGGATCATATCGTTACCGATATAAGTAGAGAATTCGTAAAGCACCAGACAGAGAGGAAAAAGTAATGCCTGACGCCCCAACCGGGCGCCTGAAGATAAACGGTTTTGCATGCAGTCTCTTAGCAAAGGAAAAAACGCGCAAAGTGTAATAAATGCGCCGTACCGGTGATAGTGAATTATGTGATTTGAAAGCAAAATGCGCACATTTTTACATTCATTTGCTCAAGAACATTTTGCTTTAAGGTTAATTTAAGTTGAGGCCGCTATCATGCTCAATAAGTCCCATTAATTGTCTTAAAAATAGTCATTTAGCAGACAAATAAGACAAGACCGCTTTTTATCCTGTAACAGCAATTTTATGCTCTCCCCCTATGGGCCTTTTAACAATTACACTGAGTCTGGACGTTATGCTGGAAAACCTGAACAACTCGCTTTTTTATCTCATCAATGCCACGCCGGACTCTGCGCAATGGGCTATCTCGCTCGCCATATTTATTGCCAAAGATTTAATCAGCATTGTCCCGCTGTTAGCCGTTATTCTCTGGCTTTGGGGACCGCGCGCTCAGGTTACTCTCCAGCGCCAGTTGGTCATAAAAATGGCGATAGCGCTGGCAGTCGGCCTGACTATTTCATGGCTGATAGGGCATCTGTTCCCCCACGATCGTCCGTTCGTTAACCACATTGGGTACAACTTCCTCCACCATGCGGCGGATGACTCTTTCCCGAGCGATCACGGCACGGTTATCTTTACTTTTGCTCTGGCTTTCCTGTTCTGGCATCGTCTGTGGACTGGCGCGCTGCTGATGGTTGTCGCCGTGGCGATTGCATGGTCGCGCGTTTACCTTGGCGTACACTGGCCGCTGGATATGCTGGGCGGATTCCTGGCTGGGCTGATCGGCTGCCTGAGCGCCCAGATGATCTGGCAACGATTCGGCGCCACCCTATATTTCGGCTTGCAGACCTGCTATCGCACCTGTTTCGCTCTGCCCATCCGTAAAGGCTGGGTGCGTGACTAACCCACGGTAAAAAGAGTAGTATTAGGCGCAATACGAGCACTTATACTACTCTCCAGGGGAACTATGGAAACTCGACGCGACGAGCGTATTGGTCAGTTGCTACAGGCGCTGAAACGCAGCGATAAATTACACCTCAAAGAAGCCGCGACGCTGCTGGGCGTATCTGAGATGACCATTCGTCGCGACCTGAATAATAACAATGCGCCTGTCGTCTTGCTCGGGGGCTATATTGTTCTGGAGCCCCGCAGCGCCAACCACTATTTAATCAGCGATCAAAAATCCCGTCTGGTTGATGAAAAGCGCCGTGCCGCCCAGCAGGCAGCGAGCCTCGTACAGGCGCATCAGACCATCTTTTTCGACTGCGGCACGACCACGCCGTGGATTATTGAGGCTATCGACAATGAACTGCCTTTCACCGCAATCTGCTACTCGTTGAATACATTTCTGGTATTGCAGGAAAAACCGCAGTGTCGCGTCATTCTGTGTGGCGGGGAATTTCATGCCAGTAACGCCATCTTCAAACCGCTCGATTTTCAGGAAACACTGAATAATCTGTGCCCGGATATCGCCTTTTATTCCGCGGCAGGCGTGCACATTGAGAAAGGCGCGACCTGCTTTAATCTGGAAGAATTAGCGGTGAAACACTGGGCAATGTCGATGGCGCAGCATCACGTTCTGGTGGTCGACCACAGCAAGTTTGGGAAGGTACGTCCTGCGAGGATGGGGGAATTAAAACGTTTTGATACCATCATCAGTGATAGCCGCCCCGACGATGAGTTTGTGGAATACGCTAAGGCGCAACGCATAAAGCTGTTGTATTAGGTGATACTGCCGGACAGCGATAGTAGCGCCATCCGGCAATCGGTTAGATTAAGAGAACCAACCGCCAAACCACTGGTGGAACTTCATCATCACAAAATCCCACATCCGGCTAAAGAAACCACCTTCTTCCACCGCTTCCATCACCATCAACGGACGCTGCTCGATAGATTTACCGTTCAACTGGAAGTCGATAGTCCCCACAACCTGCCCCTTTTTCAGCGGCGCGGTTAACTGTGGCTCGGTCAGCGTAAAGCTGGCTTTCAGGTTCTTAAGCTGACCGCGCGGGATGGTAACCGAACCCGCTTCCCCGGCACCCAAATTGACTTCGCTCTTATCGCCAAACCAGACGCGCTGAGTCACGAAGGTGGCATCCGGCTTGATCGGCGTAACGGTTTCAAAGAAGCGGAAGCCCCAGGTCAGCAGCTTTTCGGACTCATTAAAACGGATACGGTCGGTTTTCGCTCCCAGCACGACGGAGATCAGGCGCATATCCCCCTGGGTCGCGGAAGCGACGAGGTTATAACCTGCGCCCGCCGTGGTACCGGTTTTCATTCCGTCCACGTTCAGGTTGGTGCTCCACAACAGACGGTTGCGGTTCGGCTGGCGAATTTTATTAAAGGTAAACTCTTTCTCTTTGTGAATAGCGTACTCTTCGGGCACATCGTGGATTAACGCCTTGCCGAGCAACGCCATATCACGCGCGGTACTGAACTGCCCTGCCGCATCCAGGCCATGCACCGTCTGGAACGTGGTATTGGTCAGTCCCAGCTTTTTCGCGTAACCGTTCATCAGACCGATGAAGGACTCCTGGCTCCCGGCAACGTAATCAGCGAGTGCGATACAGGCATCATTACCAGACTGAATGATAACGCCTTTGTTCAGATCGGATACCGCAACCTGATCGCCTGGTTTGAGGAACATAACCGACGAACCGCGCAGGGCCGGATTACCGGTCGCCCAGGCATCTTTGCCCACGGTGACCATGTCGTTGAGATTAATTTTTCCGGCCTTCAGCGCCTGACCGACCACATAGCTGGTCATAATCTTGGTCAGACTGGCAGGATCCAGTTTCTCATCAGCATTACCTTCCGCCAGCACCTTGCCGCTGGCGTAATCCATCAGGATCCATGCTCGCGCGTCCACGCTCGGCGGAGCCGTGGGTTGCTCCGCCGCCTGTACGGTCGGCGCCAAAAGGATTAAGAGTGCAGAACCTGCAGCAAAGCTGCGAAGTGAAGAGAAGTATTGCGTCATAAATGCCACCCGAGTATCCATTCTAAAAAACCACGTCATACCACACCGTGTTTACACAAAACTGGCCAGACAACCTCGGCCAACCCATTGCAGAAAAAACCTGATGGATGACGTGTAAAATAAGTGCGGTGAGTAATAACGCACTAACGAGCTTAAAGAAACCGTAAGTTGGTAAAGTTTTTAAAGTTTATGCAATAACGCCGCGCAGCGCTGCCCCTGGCACGATTTTTTTAGACGTTGTTGCGTAAATATTAGGTTTACCCCACCATGTGAGCGAGTCAGAGGGTATCTGCAGCCATGAAGCTGCTCAATTAATTTGCGGGGTTACTATGATTACACTGTGGGGTCGCAATAACTCGACCAACGTAAAAAAAGTATTGTGGACGCTTGAAGAACTGGAACTGCCGTACAACCAAATTCTGGCGGGCGGGCAGCATGGCGGTAACCGCGACGCCGACTATCTGGCGATGAACCCGAACGGGTTGGTCCCACTGCTACGCGATGATGAAACGGACGTTGTCCTGTGGGAATCCAATACTATTGTCCGTTATCTGGCGGCTCAGTACGGACAAAATCGCTTATGGATTGACGCCCCGGCCGCGCGTGCCGTCGGCGAAAAATGGATGGATTGGGCGAACCAGACGCTGAGTCCTACGCACCGGGTTATCTTATTTGGTCTGGTCCGAACACCGGCCGATCAGCGCGACATGGCAGCCATTGAAGCAAGTGCTCAGGTTTGCGATAAGCTGTTTGCTATTCTGGATAACGCGCTGGCGGACCAGCCGTGGTTCTCCGGAGCTGAATTCGGCACGGCGGATATCGCCATTGCGCCATTCGTCTATAACCTGTTCAACGTTGGTCTCACCTGGACCCCGCGGCCACACCTGGAACGCTGGTATCAGCAACTGACTGAACGCCCGGCATTTCAAAAAGTGGTAATGATCCCGGTCAGCTAATCAGCTCAGGGACTCACTTTCAATAATTCCCCGTCGGACTCGTCGGTTAACACGTACAAATAGCCGTCTGGTCCGACGCGCACATCGCGGATCCGCTGCCCTCTATCCTGTAAAATGCGACCATCCTCCGTGACCGCATTCCCTTTGACGCTCAGCACGATCACCTCTTTATCTTTCAATGCGCCAATGAATAACTTTTGCCGCCACTGCGGGAAGGTATCGCTATGATAAAAAGCCATTCCGCTGACCGCCGGTGACTTTTCCCAGTAAAAGATGGGTTGCTCAGTACCCGCAACAATTTGGCCTTTTGCTTCGGGAATTTTAAGACCACTGTAATTAACGCCCCAGGTGGCGATCGGCCAACCGTAGTTTTTGCCTCTTGCGGGGATATTGATTTCATCGCCTCCGCGCGGACCATGCTCATTGAGCCACAGCGCATCGCTCCATGGATTCATCGCCATACCTTGTGGATTACGGATGCCATACGACCAAATTTCTGCCCGCGCCCCCGCCTGATTCACAAACGGATTATCCGGCGGTGTTTTGCCCTCGTCGGTCAGACGTACCACCTTGCCCTGCAATTTATCCAGATCCTGCGCGGTTGCACGTTGGTTATTTTCACCCAGGCCAATAAACAGATAGCCATGGCCATCAAACACCATGCGCCCGCCAAAATGGTTTCCGGTTGAGAGCTTCGGCTGTTGGCGAAAAACGGTCTGGAACGCTTGCAGGTGTTTGAGATCGTCGCTCAGGCGTCCGTAACCTACCGCCGTGCCGGCTTTACCTTCACTGTCGGCTTCAGCAAAGCTGAGCCACACTCGCCGGGATTGTGCAAAATCAGGCGCTAACGCCACATCCAACAATCCTCCCTGACCATTCGCCCAGACTTTAGGTACGCCGGTCAGCGGGTCGGAAAGCCCCTTATCAGGTTGCCAAAGTCGAAGCTGACCGCCTTTAAGGGTAATTAATATACCGCGATTATCGGGTAAAAAAGCCAGCGACCACGGGTGATCAAGTTTGGTTTGCAGCACCTCCACCTTTACCGCGGCGGCATAAGAGGAAAATAGCGCAAGTGGGATAGCACAGAGAAAGAGTCGACGCATAACACCTCCTTAATGGCTCTGCATAAAGCGTAGCCAGCAGGGGGAATTACCCCGTCACATTTACATAATCTTAACGAAAAGGGGGAGCGCCCTCCCCCTGATTCAGACGTGTTCCAGCGTTGGATAAGATTGCAAACACTGGATGCTCAGCGTCAGCGTTGTCAGGCAGTTTTCCAGTTTCTCTGCGTTAACGGCGATAAAAGTTGGACAATCGTGATGTCCACTCATAAGACAAACAGCGGCGGCGGCTAACGCCCCTTCAGCACGATGAAGGGCATTCCACTCTTCCTGATCAAGATGCATACCGTGAAGCTGTGATTGCTCGTGCAATTCGCGATTCAGCACAAAAAAATTATCACGCAGACGATCGCTCTCGCTGACTGACATGTAGCCTTTCGCTTTTCTCAACAGCAGATAAGCGGCAAGTTCGATACGGGCGTTTATCAATTTGTTGAGAAGATCGGTTCTCAGTCTGTCAACAACCATACTTTGTTCCTCCTCTTTCCAACCATGGTGCAACCTAATAGTATGGTTGTTTTTTGAACAAATAGATGTCCTACATCAACAAAGCTCAATTGATTAACATAATTTACAATGTTACAACTCCAGGCGATGCGCTTAGCGAAAAGAGTCAGTTTCCCGCTGGCATGACATTTTTTGCTATACCTGATGTGATTACTGCCGTAGTGCTGATTATGAGGGGTCTATGTCGAAAGCAAATGATGCAGAGAAAATTCGCACGCTCTCAAAAATTGATCTCAATCTGCTGACGATTTTCTGTTTGATCTATAGCGTAGGCAGTATCTCCCGAGTCGCTGATATGTTGAATATCTCACCCTCTGCCGTCAGCCAGTCCTTGAGAAAACTGCGCGAAATGATGGGGGATAATCTGTTTGTCCGCAGCGGAAATGCGCTGTTACCGACGGTCTACTCTGATGAGCTTTATGATAATACGATCCCTATTATCGACAAACTGTCGTTGCTGATGCCGCTTTCCACGCCTGCCGCCAAAAAAAGGCTAACGCTCTATACGGAATCCTTTATTTCCCCTATCGTCATTCCCGACGTTACCGCGAGGATAATCGATACCGACGCCGATATCAGTCTCTTGCATCTCACCGCCGACCTGAATGAACAGAGCATTATTGAGTTATTGAATATGCGTCAGGCGGATGCCATTTTTTCAACTTTTTCCGTTGAGTCAGCAAGCCTTTCATGCCAGAAAATATGCGATATGCGCCTGGTACTGGTAGCGTCGCAGAATAACGATTTATACGGTAGTTCCATTAGCGAAGCACAATTCAGAAACGCGAACCTGGTGGGTTATAATACCAAGAATGAAAAAATCATTTACCATCGCAGTATTGTGGATAAAAAATTCAGATCCGGGGATCGCTGCCTGCTGACCTCATCATTTACGGCGATACTGACGATTGTGTCCAATACCCATTGTATAGGGGTGATCCCGGAAAAGGTATTTGCAACACATGCTCATCTGTATGGGCTGAAAAAAATAAACACACCGTTTCCCCTGCCGCAATTTAGTGTGTTTGCTTCATCGCGCAAAGACAGCAATACCCATAAGATCCTCTCCCCCATTCTGGCCGATTTGCAAACCGCCTCCCTGTTATGAAAACCAGGGAGGCTCAGCGTTGGGAAAATTGCTATACGTGAATTTTAGCTATGCGCCAGATATGGTCGGCATATTCCTGCACCGTTCTGTCCGATGAGAAATACCCCATGTTGGCAATATTGTGCATCGTCCTGGTCGTCCACTCCCGGGGAGTTCGATACAGCTCATCCACCGCATCCTGACAGTTCACATAGCTGCGGTAATCCGCCAACACCTGATAGTTGTCGCCAAAATTGATTAATGAATCCAGCACGTCTCTGTAACGTCCGGGCTCCTGAGGGCTGAACATACCCGTACCGATTTGCGTCAGCGCCAGGTGCAGTTCCTCATCATTTTCAAAGAGGCGTCGCGGGTCATAGCCATCGCGTCGTAAGGCTGCAACCTGATTAGCCGTATTACCAAAGATGAAGATGTTATCTTCCCCAACGTACTCGCGCATTTCAATATTCGCACCGTCGAGCGTACCGATGGTCAACGCGCCATTCATACCAAACTTCATATTGCTGGTCCCGGAGGCTTCCGTCCCGGCCAGGGAAATTTGCTCTGACAGATCGGCAGCCGGAATAATTAGCTGTGCGAGACTGACGCTGTAATCCGGGATGAAAACCACCTTCAGTTTGCCGCCTGTTTGCGGGTCATTGTTGACTAACTGCGCCAAATCATTAATTAAGCGGATAATTTGCTTCGCCATGTAATAAGACGAGGCGGCTTTTCCGGCAAAAATATTCACCCGTGGAACCCAGTTGGCATCCGGCGCGGCTTTAATCCGGTTATAGCGCGTGATCACATGCAGCACATTCATAAGCTGCCGCTTGTATTCGTGAATACGTTTCACCTGCACATCAAACAGCGCATCAGGATTCACCACCACGCCGTAATGGGCGGCAATATGTTGCGCCAGTCGCTGCTTATTTTCATACTTCGCCCGGCGTACCGCCTCATTCACCGTCGGATAATCTATGTATTGCTTTAACTCGCCCAATTGCATTAATTTGGTCCGCCAGCTTTCACCAATATTCTCATCCAGCACATTGGCAAGCGGAGGATTAGCCAGCGCCAGCCAACGCCGCGCCGTGACACCGTTGGTTACGTTGGTGAAACGCAGAGGAAAGATACGCGCAAAATCAGCAAACAGAGAGTCGGTCATCAGTTTTGAATGCAACGCCGACACGCCATTTACCTTATGGCTGACAACCACCGCCAGCCAGGCCATGCGCACCACGCGCCCATTAGATTCATCAATCAGCGATACGCGCTGCAACAGTTCACTGTCATCGCGATAGCGCTCCTGTAACGTCTTCAGGAAGCGGTCGTTAATCTCAAAAATAATCTGCAAATGACGCGGTAAAATTCGACTTAACATTTCTACCGGCCAGGTTTCCAGCGCTTCGCTCATCAACGTATGGTTGGTATAAGAAAAAATCTGACAAGTCACGTCAAACGCGTTATCCCAACTAAACTGGTGATGATCGATCAACAAACGCATCAGCTCAGGGATCGCCAGCACCGGATGCGTATCATTGAGGTGGATAGCGATTTTATCGGCCAGATTATCGTATGTGCGGTGCAACTGATAATGTCGGCTCAGGATGTCCTGAATCGTGGCCGAGGCCAGGAAATAGGCCTGGCGTAAACGCAGTTCTCGCCCTGCATCAGTCGAATCATCCGGGTACAAAACTCGCGAGATCCGCTCGAAGTGATATTTGTTTTCCACTTCCGTAGCAAAGTCTTCCTGCTGATTCAGTTTGCCTGCATTGACCTCACTATTTACCTGAACGTTCCACAACCGCAATGTATTGGTGGTGTCCGTCGCATAGCCGGGGATAATCTGATCATGGGCCACCGCCAGAATATCTTCAGTTTCTAGCCAGCGGGTTTTATTCCCTTCTTGTTGCAGTCGCCCGCCAAAGCGCACTTTATAATGCGTATTATGACGTTTGAATTCCCACGGATTACCATATTCTAACCAATAGTCCAGCGACTCTTTTTGCACGCCATCGACGATATTTTGTTTAAACATACCGTAGTTATAGCGAATGCCGTATCCGCATCCCGGCAGGCCAAGCGTTGCCAGCGAATCAAGGAAACAAGCCGCCAGTCGTCCAAGGCCGCCATTCCCAAGTCCGGGATCATTTTCCTCGTCAATCAGCTCTTCCAGTTCCAGCCCCATTGCCTCAAGCGCGCTTCTGACTTCGTCGTAAATACCTAACGAGAGCAACGCATTAGACAGCGTACGGCCAATTAAAAATTCCATCGACAGATAATAAACCTGGCGCGCATCCTGAGAGAATTGTGCCCGATTAGAACGGTGCCAGCGCTCGACCATTCGATCGCGTACCGCATATAACGTCGCATTAAGCCACTCCCGTTTCGTGGCGATGGCGGGATCTTTGCCAATAGTAAATAAAAGTTTATTAGCAATATCATCTCTCAGTTTATCAACATCAGAGTCCGCCGCGAGCGGCAGTGGCGAAATATACATATTAACGTTACCTTTCAAATTATGCAGGATGGGTAATAGACAGGTGAATTATTTAAACTCCGGGTTTGCGAGCGTCAGTTTTTTGCCGAATAATTTCATGACTGGCGATAAACGTTAATTCTGTCATTAATGCACGCCAACTTAAGCCTGTGGCCAGTGAGATATAATATAAACTCACACCATTAGCATAAAGAGTTTTAGCCATTTCAAGTTTCGACTGCAAAACAATATCTTTCAAATTTAACCTCATTAATAACGCTCGACGAGATAAAATTTACGCTAATTAATTTCTACAGCCAAGAAGTGACACTTAAAGCCGGAATTAGAGTCGCTAAACACCTTCCGCTAACCGATCCACTATTTATAGGTATTGGTCTTTATTCTCCCGGTCTTATGCCGATCAGATATAGATGTACCGTGACGGCATCTGTATAATCCCCCGATTACGAGCAATGTACAGTATAAGAAAATGGCAAAAATTGGTTTTATATCACTAGGTTGTCCGAAAAACCTCGTCGATTCTGAGCGCATCCTGACCGAACTTCGTACCGAAGGCTATGATGTTGTGCCAAGCTACGACGACGCGGATATGGTTATCGTTAACACCTGCGGCTTTATCGACAGCGCGGTTCAGGAGTCCCTGGAAGCAATCGGCGAAGCGTTGAACGAAAACGGCAAGGTGATCGTTACCGGCTGTCTGGGCGCGAAAGTCGATCAGATCCGTGAAGTCCACCCGAAAGTGCTGGAAATCACCGGTCCGCACAGCTATGAACAGGTTCTGAAGCACGTTCACCACTATGTGCCAAAACCAAAGCATAACCCGTTCCAGAGTCTGGTTCCTGAGCAGGGCGTCAAGCTGACTCCGCGCCATTATGCCTATCTGAAAATTTCTGAAGGCTGCAACCACCGCTGCACGTTCTGCATTATTCCGTCGATGCGTGGCGATCTGGTGAGTCGTCCGATCGGCGACATACTCAGCGAAGCCAAGCGTCTGGTAGATGCGGGCGTGAAAGAGATACTGGTCATTTCTCAGGATACCTCCGCGTACGGCGTGGATGTGAAGCATCGCACCGGTTTCCATAACGGCGAGCCGGTCAAAACCAGCATGGTTGATCTGTGCGAACAGTTATCAAAACTGGGGATCTGGACGCGTCTGCATTACGTCTATCCCTACCCGCACGTTGATGACGTGATCCCGTTGATGGCGGAAGGCAAAATTCTGCCGTATCTGGACATCCCGCTGCAGCATGCCAGCCCGCGTATTCTCAAGCTGATGAAACGCCCAGGTTCAGTCGACAGACAGCTGGCGCGCATCAAGCAGTGGCGTGAAATCTGTCCTGAACTGACGCTGCGCTCTACCTTCATTGTTGGTTTCCCGGGTGAAACAGAAGAAGACTTCCAGATGTTGCTCGACTTCCTGAAGGAAGCACGCCTGGATCGCGTCGGCTGCTTTAAGTACAGCCCGGTAGAAGGCGCTGGCGCCAATGACCTGCCGGATCAAATCCCGGAAGAGGTGAAAGAAGAACGCTGGAACCGCTTTATGCAGTTGCAACAGCAGATCTCTGCTGAACGCTTGCAGGAGAAAGTGGGCCGCGAAATTCTGGTTATCGTTGATGAAGTTGACGAAGAAGGCGCGATTGGTCGCAGTATGGCTGACGCCCCGGAAATCGATGGCGCGGTATACCTGAATGGCGAAACCAGGGTGAAACCTGGCGATATCATCCGCGTGAAGGTCGAAAACGCAGATGAATACGATCTGTGGGGCACCCGCGTTTAAATAGAGCAACCCAACGTAGGCCGGATAAGCGTTACGTCTTATCCGGCCTATGGTTTATCCTTTTATCTTCGGGTCCAGCGCGTCGCGCAGGCCATCGCCCAGTAAGTTAAACGCCAGCACCGTCAGAAATATCGCCACCGCCGGGAAAATCGCCACGTGCGGCGCAATCACCATATCGGCCCGCGCCTCATTGAGCATTGCCCCCCACTCCGGGGTCGGCGGCTGCGCGCCCAATCCCAGGAATGACAAGCTCGCGGCAGAGATAATCGACGTGCCAATTCGCATGGTAAAAAAGACCACAATCGATGAGACCGTTCCCGGCAGAATATGGTTAAAGATGATGGTTGCATCGCTGGCGCCAATACTGCGCGCAGATTCAATAAAGGTCTGCTGCTTCAGCACTAGCGTATTCCCACGCACCAGACGCGCGAAGGCCGGAATAGAAAAAATAGCCACGGCAATAATCACGTTGGCAATACCGCTGCCCAGCACTGCCACCACTGCGATCGCCAGCAAAATACCCGGAAAGGCGAACAGTACATCGCAGATGCGCATAATCAGTCGATCCCACCAGCCTTCGTAATATCCTGCCAGTAACCCCAACACGGTGCCAATCGTCGCGCCAATAAATACGGCAAAGACTCCTGCCGCCAACGAGATTTGCGCCCCAACCAGCACACGGCTAAAGATATCCCGTCCCAGGGAGTCAACGCCAAACCAGTGCAGCATCGACGGCCCGTCATTCAGACGGTCATAATCGAAGTAGTTTTCGGCATCAAATGGCGTCAGCCAGCGGGCAAAAATCGCCACCATAATCAGGATAAGGACAAACAATCCCGCGATCATCGCCATGCGCTGGCGGCGGAAACGACGCCAGAACTCATGCCACGGCGTGCGAATCTGCTCTGGCTTAACAAGGGGCATCGCATTTAAAATCGCCTGTCGGCGCCAGTTAAAAAATCGCATCCTTACTTGTACCTGATAGCCGGATTAATGGCGGCGTAGAGTACATCCACCACTAAATTAATAAGAATAAACTCCAGAGAGAATAACAGCACCTCGGCCTGTATCACCGGGTAGTCGCGCATTTCGACTGAGTCCACTAACAGTCGTCCAAGCCCTGGCCAGTTAAACACCTTCTCAACCACGATTGAGCCGCCGAGTAAAAAACCAAACTGTAGCCCCATCATGGTAACCACCGGGATCATCGCGTTACGCAGACCATGTTTTAACACCACCCAGGTTTCACTCACCCCTTTAGCTCGCGCGGTGCGCATATAATCTTCACTGAGCACATCGACAAACGAAGCACGGGTAAAGCGGGCCAGCACCGCAGCCACCGCCGCCCCCAGCGTAATTGACGGGAGGATATAGTGCAGCCAGGTGTCAGCGCCCACGGTGGGCAACCAGCCGAGTTCAACGGAAAATATCTGCATAAGCAGCATGCCGAGCGCAAAAGCCGGAAAAGAGATCCCGGTGACCGCCAGCGTCATACTTAACCTGTCCGGCCAGCGATTACGCCACACGGCGGCGATAATCCCCGCCGTCATGCCAAATAACACTGCCCACGCCATACTGGCAATTGTCAGCCATAGCGATGGCATAAAACGGCTGGCAATCTCTTCCGCAACCGGGCGGCGAGAAACCATCGAGGTTCCAAAATCGCCCTGCAACACGTTGGTCATGTAATGCCAGAACTGAATATGCAGCGGTTGGTCCAGACCCAGTTGCTTACGCACCAGTTCAATCACCTCAGCATCGGCCTCCGGTCCGGCAATCAGCCGGGCCGGATCGCCGGGTAGCAGGTGAACAAATAAAAACACCAGCACCGCCACAATCAACAGCGTTGGGATCAACCCCAGCAGGCGCTTGAAAACATAGTTAAGCATCACGCTCCCTTCGCCGGCCCCTGCATTACGGGGCCGAATGCATCGCTTATTTTAAATCCGCATCATCAAAGCTAAATCCGGTATCCGGCATGATCCAGAATCCCGTCAACCTGGTGCTGTGCGCCGAAATCAGTTTTTCCACTACCAGCGGGATCCACGGCGACTCTTTCCAGATGATATCCTGCGCATCTTTGTACAGCTTCGCTTTCTGCGCCGGATCGTTGGTTTGCAAAGCCGCGGCTAAATCACTGTCCACCTGCTTATTGCTGTAGAACGCCGTGTTAAATAGCGTCGGCGGCCAGTTTTGTGATGCAAATAGCGGCGACAGCGCCCAGTCCGCTTCACCTGTAGAAGCAGACCAGCCGGTGTAGAACATCCGCACTCCGCTCTCTTTCTGCGCTTTACCTTCAACTTCCGCCGCTCGCTGACCAGCGTCCATCGCCGTTACCTGCGCCTTAATGCCCACCTGTGCCAACTGCTGCTGGGTAAATTGCAGTACTTTCTGCGCGGTACTGTGGTTATGCGAAGACCATAGCGTGGTGGTAAAACCATTAGGGTAACCCGCTTCTTTCAGCAACTCGCGCGCTTTCGCCGGATCGTAAGGCCACGGCGTATAGCTTTGCGCATAGGCAATCGATGGCGGGAGAACACCGGTGGCAGGCGTCGCGTACCCGGCAAAAGCGACTTTCACCAGCGCCTGGCGGTTGATGACATAGTTCAGCGCCTCACGCACCTTCGGGTTATCGAATGGTTTTTGCGTGACGTTCATGCTGATATAGCGCTGCATGATAGACGGACTGGCCACCAGTTCCAGGTTTTTGTTCTTCGCCAGTAGCGCCGCCTGCTCGTAAGGGATCGGGAAGGCAAACTGCGCCTCCCCGGTCTGCAGCATGGCCGCTCGCGTGTTGTTGTCGGTCACCGGACGCCAGGTAATCGTATCCAGCTTTGGCAACCCTTGCTGCCAGTAGCCCGCGAACTTCTTAACCTTGACAAAATCCGTCTGATTCCAGGTTTCAAGCTGATACGGTCCGGTGCCGACAGGATGAAAGCCGATCTCCTTACCGTATTTCTCCAGCGCGGCAGGCGAAATCATCGCCGTTGCCGGGTGCGCCAGAATATTGATGAATGCCGAGAACGGTTGCTTCAGCGTAATCTTCACCGTCGACGGGTCGACAACCTCGGTTTTATCAATATTCTTATACAGGTTGTAGCGTTTCAGATGGTTTTCCGGATTACTGGCCCGATCGAGGTTAGCTTTGACCGCATCGGCGTTGAAGTCAGTGCCATCCTGAAACTTCACGCCCTGACGCAGCTTAAGGGTGTAAGTCAGGCCATCATCAGAAACCGTATAACTCTCCGCCAGCACATTTTTCAGCTTCATCTCTTTATCAAGGCCAAACAGTCCTTGATAAAACGACTTTGCTACCGCCTGCGACAACGTGTCGTTCGCGTCATAGGGGTCGAGCGTGGTGAAGTTAGATCCCACTGCCACCACCACGTCTTTGGCGGCCCAGCCCGGTGCGGTGGCCAGCGCCGAGGCCACTCCCACAGCAACCAGCCATTTTCGAGCAACAATTTTTGTCATGTTATTCTCCTTAAACCCTGTCTGCCTGTTATAAACGCGAAAGCGCATTTTCTGGTTGTGGACGCGCGACATAATGCCCCGGGCCAACTAACTGTAGTGACACGGGGGAAATCTCTTCGCCGCGCTTGCGGATATTGCTGGGGATATCATCCGATAACAGCACGCGCTGGGGCCGATGATGTGATGGATCGGCAACCGGTACTGCCGCCATCAGTTTGCGCGTATACGGATGCTGTGGATTTTCAAATACCGCCCGCCGGGTGCCGATCTCGACAATCTGCCCCAGATACATCACCGCCACACGGTGACTGATCCGCTCCACTACCGCCATATCGTGGGAAATAAACAGATATGCGATCCCCATTTCGCGCTGCAGGTCGAGCAACAAGTTGATAATTTGCCCACGAATCGAGACATCCAGCGCCGAGACCGACTCATCGGCAATGATTACCTTGGGATTGAGCGCCAGCGCCCGGGCAATGCAGATACGCTGACGCTGACCGCCGGAAAACTCGTGCGGATAGCGCCAGGCATGCTCAGGGAGCAATCCTACGCGCTCCAGCAGCCAGGCAACCCGTTTTGCCGCCGCATCACCTTGCAGTAATCCATGCACCCGTAACGGCTCTAAAATGGAGTATCCCACCGTCTGGCGAGGATCGAGCGATGCATAAGGGTCCTGGAAGATGAACTGAATGTCCCGGCGCAGCGGCTGCAGTTTGCTGGCGGCGAGGGTATCAATCCGCTGTCCGTTGAAGATGATCTCTCCACGCTGAGACTCAACCAGGCGCAGCAACGCCCGCCCTGTGGTAGACTTGCCGCAGCCCGACTCGCCCACCAGCGAGAGCGTTTCTCCCGGCCACAGGTCAAAGCTAACGTTTTCCACCGCATGCACCTCACGGGTTACCCGGTTAAGAATGCCGCTGCGCAGAGGAAAACGCGTCACCAGATTGCGTACCCGTAGGATAGGCTCGCCTTCAACTACGGTGTCCTGCTTGGTTTGCGGTTCAACATGACTGGGATCGTGTAAAGAAATAAGTGGGAAACGGCGCGGATACTCTTGTCCGCTCATGGCGCCAAGCTGCGGTACGGCTGCCAGCAGCGCTTTAGTATAGGGATGCTGGGGCGCATGAAAGATCTGCTCAACGCTGCCGGTTTCAACCGCCTCACCCTGATACATTACCAGCACACGGTCGGCAATATCCGCCACCACGCCCATATCGTGGGTAATAAAGATCACCCCCATCGACATATCCTGCTGCAACACTTTTATGAGTTGCAGGATCTGCGCTTGAATAGTGACATCCAGCGCGGTGGTCGGCTCATCGGCAATCAGTACCGCAGGGCGGCACGACAGCGCCATGGCGATCATCACGCGCTGGCGCATGCCGCCGGAAAGCTGGTGCGGATAACGCGATAAAATCGCCTTCGCCTCAGGAATACGGACCTGATCGAGCATCCGTTTAGCTTCCAGCATCGCCTCTTCATGACTGGCCCCCTGGTGTAAACGGATAGACTCGGCAATCTGCTCACCCACGGTAAACACCGGATTTAGCGATGTCATCGGCTCCTGAAAGATCATCGCGATATCCGCGCCGCGCACGTGGCGCATCTGTGATGCGCTCTGTTCACCCAGCTCAATAACCTGGCGGTTGCGGCGTCGGAGGAGCATTTCATCACAGCTCACCTCGCCGCCAGCCTGTTCTATCAGACGCATCAGCGACAAAGCCGTGACCGACTTTCCTGAACCTGACTCGCCAACTATCGCCAGCGTTTCGCCACGCTTCAGACGAAATGACAGATTACGCACCGCACTTACGCGCTGCTGTTCCTGTTCAAAGGCAATGTTCAGGTTACTCACTGCCAGCACGTCACTGACGTCAAGCTCATCACTGTGTGGCAACGGTATCTCCTTTTTCCCGATAAATACCGGTGGTTGGCGTATCGCCCGCGTATCCCCAGGCACGGTACATGCCTTCACTGTTAAACGGTAAGGCGACATTGCCCTCATGATCGATAGCAATTAAGCCGCCACTGCCGCCCAACGCCGGTAATTTTTCCATCACCACACGCTCGCACGCCTCAGATAAACTCAGGCCGCCATAATCCATCAATGCCGCAATGTCATAAGCCGCCAGCGCACGAATAAAGACTTCTCCGGTTCCGGTGCAGGAAACCGCCACGTTTGCGTTATTGGCATAACAGCCTGCGCCAACCAGTGGACTGTCACCCACCCGGCCCGGCAATTTGTTGGTCATCCCGCCGGTCGATGTCGCCGCCGCCAGATTACCAGACATATCCAGCGCAACCGCCCCCACGGTACCCATTTTGTTGTTCTCATCCAGTGGGGTAGCGTTATGATCCAGCACCATTTCACCCGCCGTTCGCGCCGCCAGCAGTTGAGCGTAGCGTTCTGGCGTCGAGAAAATATCCGCCGAAACGCGCTCCATACCCTGCGCAATGGCAAAATTCTCTGCCCCATCACCTATCATCATGACGTGTGGGCTGTGTTCCATCACCAGGCGTGCCGCGAGAACTGGATTTCGCAGATGACTGACTCCCGCGACGGCTCCCGCTTTCAGGGTATTACCGTCCATCACGCAGGCGTCCAGCTCATGGGTTTCATCACGGGTATATACTGCGCCAATTCCGGCATTAAACAGCGGGCACTCTTCCAGCAGACGCACGGCCTCGGTCACCACATCCAGTGCGCTACGCCCCTCTTCGAGCATCCGCTGACCGGTTTCGACAACATCTGACAGCGCCTGTATATAACGCAACTCCTGCTCCTGGCTCAGCTGTGCACGGGTAATAGCCCCGGCGCCGCCGTGAATTGCAATAACTGCTTTACCCATTTTTTCGTCCATTAAGGTGACCGGTTCCGGGGTTATAAATATCAGAATTTCGGTGACTTATTGATTCGATTTTTGAATATAGAAAGATGCAGACGTCATGTAAAGGTAAAGGCCTGCCTCTCATAATCGATGCTGTCAGGTCATTCAGATGGAGTTAACAGAAATGAATCCCCGACGACGTTGAAGAACCTATTCAAGCAGATCGGTAATCTGTTTTTTTGCATGCCATACAAACCGTTGTACTGACGGCATGGATTCAGCCCAGTTCGTTTTGGCCACCCCCAGATATTCCGCACATGCAGCTTGCAGCGTGTCAGCATGCTCAACGGGCAATTTAGGCATGAGCCACGACGCGGCCTCATCCTTAGCGACAATATCGCCGGTCACGACGCTGTACCAGATACGCGCCAGAGCCAGAATAATATTGCGCTCATCACCCTCTAAATCTGCGGGTTCTTGCCACTGTTCAAGAGTATGTCGAAACGTTTTCAAGACATCATTGGCAGGAATGGCGTTGAAAAATATATCAGCGGGTTCACCGAACAACGGTACGCTGGCGCGCCGGGCCTGGGTCAGCAAAATGGCAAGATCAGCATCCGTCAGCGCCGGTTCAAACACGCCGGTGCCGATCTCCTCACGCAACCACTCGCCAAACTGCATTTCTCTTACGGGTGGGAATTGCCACGGTACGATCAGCGAGTACACAACAACGGTGACTTCCAGCGCGCGGTAACGTTCTGAGGTTCCGGGCGGCGCTGAAATGGTCAGCAATTCCCGCATCACGGTTTCTCTTAACCGGGCATCCATTGGTTCCCGTATGGTGACCAACAAATCAATGTCGCTGAGAGGTTTTAAACCGCTGTCGACAGCAGAACCATACAGATGAATAGCCACGAGATTCTCTTCGAAAAGCTGGCGGATGAGCGCACTGGCGGCATTCACCTGTCGTCGAATTGCGTCCGGAATAGGAGTAGCCATTTAGCCCCCTGGGGAAAAAGAGCGGAAATATTGAGTCTATACTGCATTTTTCCTGTGGCGCTATCCTCTGGCATGAAACCTTGATCAGATCTGATTCTAAGCCTGAGGTAGCATACTGTCCGCGGCCATTTTCTGACATAATGGCCGGATTCGATTTTGCCCGCAGGAGTCTTCTCATGGAATTTACCGCCGGACTGATGCCGCTTGAAACGGCTCTCTCTCAGATGCTGTCGCGTATTACCCCGCTCACCGCCGTCGAAACGCTGCCGCTGGTTCAATGCTTTGGCCGCATTCTGGCCGCCGACGTCGTTTCCCCCATTGATGTACCAGGATTCGATAATTCGGCAATGGATGGCTATGCGGTGCGATTAGACGATTTACGCTCGGGTCTGCCGCTTGCGGTAGCAGGCAAAGCCTTTGCCGGACAGCCTTTTCACGGCGAATGGCCCGCGGGGACCTGTATCCGCATCATGACCGGTGCCCCGGTGCCTGCCGGTTGTGAAGCGGTGGTCATGCAGGAACAAACGGAACAAACCGATGACGGTGTACGTTTTACCGCCGAAGTCCGCGGCGGACAAAATATTCGTCTGCGCGGTGAAGATATTGCAAACGGTGCAGTCGTCTTCCCCGCCGGGACCCGCCTGACAACCGCCGAGCTCCCGGTTCTGGCTTCGCTCGGTATTGCTGATGTGCCTGTTGTGCGCAAAGTCCGGGTGGCGTTGTTCTCCACCGGTGATGAACTGCAACTGCCGGGTCAACCGCTGGGCGACGGACAGATTTATGACACCAACCGTCTGGCCGTTCACCTGATGCTGCAACAGTTGGGCTGCGAGGTGATCAACCTTGGGATTATTCGCGACGATCCCAACGCGCTACGCGCGGCGTTTATTGAAGCCGACAGCCAGGCCGATGTCGTTATCAGCTCCGGTGGCGTTTCTGTCGGTGAAGCGGATTACACCAAAACCATTCTGGAGGAACTGGGAGAAATTGCCTTCTGGAAGCTGGCCATCAAACCGGGCAAACCGTTCGCCTTTGGCAAACTAAGCAACAGTTGGTTTTGCGGCCTGCCGGGTAACCCGGTGTCAGCAGCCCTCACCTTTTATCAACTGGTGCAACCAATGCTGGCGAAGCTTAGCGGCAACACGGGCTGTGGGTTGCCTCCTCGTCAACGCGTACGCACCGCGTCACGTCTGAAGAAAACGCCAGGCCGTCTGGATTTTCAACGTGGCGTATTGCAGCGCACCGCAGAAGGCGAACTGGAAGTCACCACCACCGGACACCAGGGTTCGCATATTTTTAGCTCCTTTAGCCTCGGCAACTGTTTTATCGTGCTGGAACGCGATCGTGGTAACGTTGAAGCCGGAGAGTGGGTAGAAGTCGAGCCGTTTAACGCGCTGTTTGGAGGTCTGTAATGGCGGAACTCAGCGACCAGGAGATGATGCGCTATAACCGGCAAATCATTCTGCGCGGCTTCGATTTTGAAGGTCAGGAAGCGCTGAAGGAGGCGCGGGTACTGGTCGTTGGTCTGGGGGGACTTGGCTGCGCCGCGACCCAATACCTGGCAGGCGCTGGCGTCGGGCATTTAACGTTGCTCGACTTTGACACCGTTTCCGTGTCGAACCTCCAGCGCCAGACGCTGCACAGCGATGCAACTGTAGGGCAACCGAAAGTGCTATCCGCCCGCGACGCGCTGGCGCGGATTAACCCTTATATCGCCATTACGCCAGTGAATGCGCTGCTGGATGATAGCGAAATTCACGCGCTGATCGCCAAACACGATTTGGTGCTGGACTGTACGGATAACGTCAGCATCCGCAACCAACTTAATGTTGGCTGCTTTAGCGCAAAGGTTCCGCTGGTTTCCGGGGCGGCAATTCGCATGGAAGGACAAATTACCGTCTTTACCTATCAGGAAGGCGAACCTTGCTACCGTTGCCTGAGCCGCCTGTTCGGTGAAAATGCCCTCACCTGCGTGGAAGCTGGCGTAATGGCTCCGCTAATCGGCGTGATCGGCTCATTACAGGCCATGGAAGCCATTAAATTATTGGCAAACTACGGTAAACCCGCATCTGGAAAAATCGTCATGTACGACGCCATGACCTGCCAGTTTCGCGAAATGAAGCTGATGCGTAACCCGGGATGTGAGGTGTGCGGGCAGTAACGGTAAGCCCCGGCGGCATTTATTTTCCGGGGCTGTATTAACATACATTCAATGCGTCAAAGATTTAATATCTTCCTCAGATAGCCCAGTGATTCTCACGATAAGCTCCCGTGGGAGACCATCGGCCAGCATTGAGTGGGCAATGCGCTGCGCTTCCTCGCGGCGACCTTCAACCCGGCCTTGACGCATGCCTTCCCGTAGCCCCTTTCGTTGCCCTGCCCTACGTATTTTTTCAACAATATTCATTGTACGCTCCTTGTGTTCGGGTACCTGCTGCGCCAGCTTACGCATAAATCGCCCAAAGCGCGGTTTGTGACCATGCTGGATTAGCAGATAATTAAACAGCGCTTTTAGCTGGCTGTCATTAGCACTTCCTGTAACCAGCAGCGTAGCCAGATTGTCCACCAGTCCTACTAAATCGCGCTGGCGAATATGCTTTTGAATCAATTCCAACAGTGCGATACGCCGGTGCTGCATAATTTCTTCATCCGGGATCACGGTAATATCCACCAATGGAAATGCCGACAGATAAAGCTGGCGCGCCAGGAGCGGATTATCAAACTCATCCAGCCAGCATAAAGAGAAGGGATAAGGCGTATCGACGCCATGATAAAACAACATCGGCACGACTAACGGTAAGCGGGTATGCCCGGCGTCAAGGTGGCTTTGCATTGCCGCTATCGCATAACGCATCAGGCGAAACGACATATGCACATCAGGACGACTTTGATGTTCAATCACGACATAGATATAACCCTCCCCTTCACTGGTTTTCATCGACCAAAGCACATCTGAATAATATGCGCGTAAGTTTTCTTCAATAAAACTGGTCGGTTGCAGTTCTAACGTCGCCAGATCGCAAAGCGCCCGTAGCGTGGGAGGAAGATGAATTTCAATAAAATCACGGGCTGTGGCAGGGTATTTTAAAAATGTTTTAAACAGCGCATCGTGCGGTGTGGCTGTAGGTGTTTTTTTCATGGCGGTCCGTCACCTGATAAACATGATGACGTGAATGTACCCGTCGCGATGACGGGTAGCATGCAGGCTTTACCGGTTTTACGAGGGGGATTCGCAGTTTATTGCTCTTAACTGCAACAGATTCATTTTAACGGAATCACCTACGCAAATATGCCGGAGTAATCCGACCTAAAACTAGATCGACGTCCGTCCAAACGCCCCCTGCCAGTCCTGCTCAAACTTCACAATCGCCGCATCCACAGCCGGAGAGGTCATAAACTGCTGCGCCACGTCCAGCGGCAGCGTGATGGACTCGCAGCCTGCCAGCAGGCAATCCAGTGCCTGACGCGGCGTTTTGAAGCTAGCTGCCAGTACTTTGGCGTGCGGCGCATGCATGTTCAGTAAGGTTTGCAGATCGGTCACCGTCTGAATACCATCTCCCCCCTGCGCATCCACGCGGTTTACGTATGGCGCAACATATTCCGCTCCTGCCAGCGCCGCTAACAGCCCTTGCGCAGCACCGTATACCGCGGTACCCAGCGTCGGGATCCCTTCTTCTTTCAGTAGCTTAATTGCCGCCAGACCTTCAGCCGTCACCGGCACTTTGACCACGATATCCGCGATAATTGCCCGCAGTTTACGCGCATCATTGACCATGCCTTCGGCGGTCGTCGCCATCACCTGCGCAAACAGACGGCCTTGTCCTCCCATCGCTTCCTGCAGTTGCGGCAGCAACACTTCCAGCCTCTCTTTACCAGCCGCCACAATGCTCGGGTTAGTGGTCACCCCAGCCAACGGCAAAACACGCGCCAGAGCTTTGACAGCGGCAACATCAGACGTATCTAAATAGAGTTCCATAACCTTTCCTCAAACGAATAATTAGCATGAATAAAAGGTAGCACGGCGAAACCTCACGGTTAGTTGACGCACATCAATATAACTTTCATTCGAAAGTAATTTAATCTTTATACGAAAGAAAAGAGGCCGCTTATGATTTTCAATATCCAGCGCTATTCCACGCATGATGGCCCCGGTATCCGTACCGTGGTGTTCCTTAAGGGATGCTCCCTGGGCTGCCGTTGGTGTCAGAACCCGGAAAGCCGCGCCCGCACACAGGACCTGCTCTATGACGCACGGTTGTGTCTCGACGGTTGCGATCTCTGTGCTCAGGCGGCACCTGCGGTGATCGAGCGAGCGCTGAGCGGTCTGCTTATTCATCGCGAAAAACTGACCGATGACGCTTTCGCTGCGCTGACTGACTGCTGTCCAACCCAGGCGCTGACCGTCTGCGGAGAGGTAAAAAGCGTGGACGACATCATGGCGACCGTACTGCGTGATAAACCGTTTTACGATCGTAGCGGTGGGGGTCTCACCCTCTCCGGTGGCGAACCGTTTATGCAGCCAGAACTGGCGGCAGAATTATTCAAGGCCAGCCACGATGCGGGCATTCATACGGCGGTCGAAACCTGTCTGCATGTGCCGTGGAAGTATATCGAGCCGTCATTACCTTACGTTGATCTGTTCCTGGCTGATTTAAAACATGTCGCCGACGCGCCGTTTAAGCAGTGGACCGATGGCAGTGCCTCTCGTGTATTAGACAATCTGAAAAAATTGGCCGCTGCGGGTAAAAAAATGATTATCCGCGTACCGCTGATTCAGGGTTTCAACGCTGACGAAGCCGCCATCCAGACTATTACCGATTTTGCTGCCGACGAGCTTCACGTCGGTGAGATCCATTTTTTGCCCTATCACACCCTGGGCATCAATAAATACCACTTACTCAGTCAACCCTACAACGCACCGGATAAACCGCTTGAGGCGCCTGCCCTGCTCGAATTTGCTCAGCAGTATGCCCACCATAAAGGTTTAACCGCGGCCCTACGAGGATAATCGCCATGACCACTCTGAAACTGGACACACTCAGCGACCGTATCAAAGCGCATAAAACAGCCCTGATCCACATCGTGAAGCCTCCGGTTTGCACCGAGCGCGCCCAGCACTATACCGAGATGTATCAACAACATCTGGATAAGCCGATCCCGGTACGCCGCGCGCTGGCGCTGGCCCATCATCTGGCGGAACGCACTATCTGGATCAAGCATGACGAACTGATTATCGGCAACCAGGCGAGCGAAGTGCGCGCTGCACCGATCTTCCCGGAATACACCGTCTCCTGGATTGAAAAAGAGATCGATGACCTCGCCGACAGGCCGGGCGCTGGCTTTTCGGTAAGTGAAGAGAACAAACGCGTATTGCACGAGGTGTGCCCGTGGTGGCGCGGCCAGACCGTACAGGATCGCTGCTACGGGATGTTTACCGATGAGCAGAAAGGTCTGCTGGAAACCGGCATTATCAAAGCCGAAGGCAATATGACTTCCGGCGACGCACACCTGGCGGTGAACTTCCCGCTGCTGCTGGAAAAAGGTCTCGACGGCCTGCGCCACAAAGTTGATGAACGTCGCTCCCGCATCAATCTGACTTGTCTGGAAGACCTCCATGGCGATCAGTTCCTGAAAGCGATTGATATCGTGCTGGAGGCCGTCAGTCTGCATATTGAGCGCTTTGCCGCTCTGGCACGTAAAATGGCGTCCACGGAGACCCGCGCCAGCCGTCGCGAGGAACTCCTGACCATGGCGGAAAACTGTGATGTGATTGCCCATGAGCCGCCTAAAACGTTCTGGCAGGCGCTGCAGTTGTGCTACTTCATCCAGTTGATTCTGCAAATTGAATCCAACGGCCATTCAGTGTCGTTTGGTCGCCTGGACCAGTATCTCTATCCTTTCTACCGTCGTGATGTGGAGCTGAATCAATCGCTGGATCGCGAACACGCCATAGAGCTGCTGCACAGCTGCTGGCTGAAGCTGCTGGAAGTAAACAAAATCCGCTCCGGCTCCCACTCCAAAGCATCGGCAGGTAGCCCGCTGTATCAGAACGTGACCATTGGCGGACAGAATCTGGTTAACGGTCAGGCGGTGGATGCCGTCAACCCGCTCTCCTACGCCATTCTCGAATCCTGCGGCCGCCTGCGCTCTACTCAGCCTAACCTGAGCGTGCGCTATCATGCGGGGATGAGTAACGATTTCCTTGATGCCTGTGTGCAGGTCATTCGCTGCGGCTTCGGGATGCCAGCCTTTAACAACGATGAAATCGTCATACCTGAATTTATCAAGCTTGGCATTGAACCGCAGGATGCCTACGACTATGCGGCCATTGGTTGCATCGAAACCGCCGTTGGCGGCAAATGGGGCTATCGTTGTACCGGTATGAGCTTTATTAACTTTGCCCGTGTGATGCTGGCGGCGCTGGAAGGCGGACGCGATGCCACCAGCGGCAAGGTCTTCCTGCCGCAGGAAAAAGCGCTCTCGGCCGGCAATTTCAACAATTTCGATGAAGTGATGGACGCCTGGGATACACAGATTCGCTACTACACGCGTAAATCCATCGAAATCGAATATGTCGTCGACACCATGCTGGAAGAGAACGTACACGATATTCTCTGTTCGGCGCTGGTAGACGACTGTATCGAACGCGCGAAAAGCATTAAGCAAGGCGGCGCGAAGTATGACTGGGTATCAGGTTTGCAGGTGGGTATTGCCAACCTTGGCAACAGCCTGGCGGCAGTGAAGAAACTGGTCTTCGATCAAGGCGCTATCGGCCAGCAGCAATTAGCTGCTGCACTGGCTGATGATTTTGACGGTCTGACTCACGAGCAATTACGCCAACGACTGATCAACGGCGCGCCGAAGTACGGTAACGATGACGATTCCGTTGATACGCTGCTGGCCCGCGCTTATCAGACCTATATTGATGAACTGAAACAGTACCATAATCCACGTTATGGTCGCGGTCCGGTTGGCGGCAATTACTACGCCGGGACCTCTTCTATCTCCGCCAACGTGCCGTTTGGCGCGGCAACCATGGCAACGCCGGATGGCCGTAAAGCTCACACCCCGCTGGCTGAAGGCGCGAGCCCGGCTTCCGGGACGGACCATCTCGGCCCGACGGCGGTGATTGGATCGGTGGGTAAATTGCCTACCGGCTCCATTCTCGGCGGTGTGTTGTTAAATCAGAAGCTGAATCCGGCCACGCTGGAGAATGAATCAGATAAGCAAAAACTGATGATCCTGCTGCGCACCTTCTTTGAAGAGCACAAAGGCTGGCATATTCAGTACAACATTGTGTCCCGTGAAACGCTGCTGGAAGCAAAAAAACACCCGGATCAATACCGTGACCTGGTGGTGCGTGTCGCAGGCTATTCCGCCTTCTTCACTGCCCTGTCTCCGGATGCGCAGGACGATATCATCGCGCGGACTGAGCATATGCTGTAAGCAATATTGTAGGCCGGATAAGGCGTTCACGCCGCCATCCGGCACGCTACCCTCCCCATTGCCGGATGCGCTGACGCTTATCCGGCCTACAACTGCTCTCCCCTTAGCCGGGTAAGGCGAAGCTGCCACCCGGCCTTTTACTTTCATTCGAAATTAAATTTGTGCTTCAGGTCACATTGTTATTAGAATGTTTCTGGTCGCAGTTATGAGCCAGGAGCAAGTATGACCATCAAAGTTATCGTCACCGATATGGACGGAACTTTTCTCGACGACGCCAAGAAATACGATCGTGCACGTTTTATGGCGCAGTATCAGGAACTGAAAAAACGAGATATTGAATTTGTCGTGGCCAGCGGCAACCAGTATTTCCAGCTGATCTCCTTTTTCCCGGAGCTTAAAGACGAAATATCGTTTGTCGCTGAGAATGGCGCGCTGGTTTATGAGCATGGCAAACAGCTGTTTCACGGCGAGCTTACCCGTCACGAATCACGCATTGTTATTGGCGAACTCCTCAAAGACAAGCAGCTCAATTTTGTTGCCTGTGGTCTGCAAAGCGCCTACGTCAGTGAGAATGCTCCTGAGTCTTTCGTGGCATTGATGTCGAAACACTACCATCGCCTGAAACCGGTGAAGGATTATCAGGACATTGATGATGTGCTGTTTAAGTTTTCACTGAACTTACCCGACCAACAAATCCCGTTGGTTATCGATCACCTGCATACCGCTCTGGATGGCATAATGAAGCCCGTCACCAGCGGCTTTGGGTTTATCGATTTGATTATTCCGGGCTTACATAAAGCCAACGGTATCAGCCGCCTGCTGAAACGCTGGAACCTGTCTCCACAAAACGTCGTCGCCATTGGCGATAGCGGCAACGATGCAGAAATGTTGAAAATGGCGCATTACTCTTTCGCCATGGCCAATGCGGCAGAGAGCATCAAAGCGATTGCCCGCTATCAGACCGATGACAATAACCATCAGGGCGCGCTGAATGTGATTCAGGCGGTGCTGGATAACACCTCTCCTTTTAACTAACGTCTAATCCTGCTAACCGGGGCGTGCTCCGGTTCTCACGCTTAATGCATTCCGTGCACACCATCAAGTTTTTAAACTTGCATTAACCTATTTTTAACTTATATTGCATGTGTAAGATAAATTAGTTTCGAATGAAAGTTAATGCGAGGTGGTTATGGCTTTTACGTTTACCAGCGACACATTGCCCGTCGATCACAAAGCGGCAATCCGTCAGATGAAACAACAATTGCGGGCACAGCTTGGGGATGTTCAGTTGATTTTCAATCAGCTGAGCGATGCCATTGCCACTCGCGTGGCGGAAATCAACACCCTCAAAGCGCAAGGTTCCCCGGTTTGGCCAACGTTGTCCTATGCGGATATCAAGGCGGGACGCGTAAACGCAGAGCAGCGTGAAGAGATTAAGCGTCGCGGATGCGTGGTCATCAAGGGACATTTCCCCCGTGAACAGGCGCTGGCATGGGATCAGTCGATGCTCGATTACCTGGATCGAAACCATTTCGATGAGGTCTACAAAGGCCCCGGTGATAACTTCTTTGGCACCCTCAGCGCATCCCGACCGGAGATCTACCCCATCTACTGGTCCCAGGCGCAAATGCAGGCCCGTCAGAGCGAAGAAATGGCCAATGCGCAGTCATTCCTTAATCGTCTGTGGACGTTTACAAGCGAAGGGAAACAATGGTTTAACCCGGACGTCAGCGTCATCTATCCTGACCGCATACGTCGTCGTCCGCCGGGAACAACGTCCAAAGGGCTGGGCGCGCATACGGATTCCGGCGCGCTGGAGCGCTGGCTTCTGCCGGCATATCAGCAGGTCTTTGCGAATGTTTTCAATGGCAAGCTGGAAGATTACGATCCATGGCAGGCGGCGCATCGCACAGAAGTTGAAGAGTACACGGTAGATAACACCACTAAATGTTCAGTATTTCGTACCTTCCAGGGCTGGACGGCACTCTCCGATATGTTACCAGGTCAGGGATTGTTGCACGTAGTCCCGATTCCTGAAGCGATGGCCTATGTGCTATTACGTCCATTGCTTGACGATGTGCCGGAAGATGAGCTTTGCGGCGTCGCGCCCGGCAGAGTTCTGCCGATTTCCACGCAATGGCATCCGCTGCTGATAGAGGCGTTAACCAGTATTCCGCAACTGGACGCCGGCGACTCCGTCTGGTGGCATTGCGATGTGATCCACTCCGTCGCGCCGGTGGAAAATCAGCAGGGCTGGGGCAATGTGATGTATATCCCTGCCGCGCCGATGTGCGAAAAGAATCTGGCCTACGCCCACAAAGTGAAGGCCGCGCTGGAAAAAGGCGCGTCGCCGGGGGATTTCCCGCGCGAGGATTATGAAGCTGACTGGGAAGGACGCTTCACGCTGGAGGATTTGAATATCCACGGTAAGCGCGCGCTGGGTATAGCTTAGCTGTCGTACAGTCCTTCCCGATCAACGGCGGTGCGTCGTTTCCCCTGACGTATCCGCCGTACTGATTCCCGTACGGCCAGCATGCCGTTAAGCAACAACGTCCCCACCGGCGCATCCGGGCGCATCAGCCGCTGCTGGAGCATATATACCGCTTCCGTTCCAAGTTCATCGCGGGGAACATGCACTGCGGTTAAGGGTACATCCTGAATCGCCGCCAGATTAAAGCCGTCGATGCTCATGACAGAGACGTCCTGAGGTACGCGCAGGCCGTGTTTTTGCAGGGCACTGATGGTACCCGCCGCCATAAAATCGCCGCCAACTAAAAATGCAGTCGGCAGATCCTTACCCTGCCGCTCAATAAGCCAGGCATTTACCAGCTCCTCCGTTTCACGAGCGCTAAAGCTCGGCACCACCAGCAGATCGCGCAGGTCATTAAATTTCAGGTTGTGTGACTGCCACGCGTCGCGGATCCCCGACAGGCGCAGCTCCATAGTGTAGCGGCGCAGACACATTACATTCAGCACCTCCCGGTGCCCCATTTCGAACAGATATTCCGCCGCCCGTTCGCCAATGGCGCGGTGATCGGGCGTGACGGCGGGCAGGCGCATGTGCCGGTCCCGGCAGTTAATTAACATGCAGGGTTTAGCGACATCCACCGCCAGATCGTGGATATGAGGATCGTCGATACCGAGAAGAATGGCGGCCTGGGTGTCCGGCTCGTTCATTCGCGTCAGAAACAACTGCGCATCGCTATCATTCTCTTCCAGCGCGCAATAGCGCAGGCGAACCTCGTGGGATGCCAGGCCTTTACTCACGCTCTGGATCACGCGGTAGTAAAAGATGTCGGACCGCTCGTCAAACGCCCGCTGCGGCGCAAAAACCACCAGAGAGTTAAGCAGCAAACGCCCGGCCGCCATGCCGTCAATCACCCCCAGCTCCCGCGCGCATGCCAACACCTTTGCCCGTGCTTTCTCACTGGTGTTGGCCTTCCCCGCCAGCACGCGGGAAACCGTGCTGATAGAGAGCTGAGTACGGGCTGCGATTTCGGTAATTTTTAGCCTTTTGTCCATTTTGTGATCTGGCTCCATTTGCAAAATGAAAAAATTTTCATGGCGCATTTATCAGTAAATAACTGGAATAGGAGCCATCATGCCAAATGACTTACGTTATTTATGAGAAATTTTGCACAAAAACGACTATTTCCCGCTCATGTTCTCCCTTAAGGTGAACTTGTCACACCACTTCCATACTAGTTGTATATCAACTTACGTATTTTAAATGTATAGAAATCAAAGCCATAAAAATTTGTGTGACACCTGAACCTCCGTCCCTTACCGTCCGTCTTGTGGAGAGTAAAATGAGTCAGGACATCAATAACACCGTTGCGACAAGCAACACCCGTCGCGTCATTAAGAACCTGCGCTGGTACATCCTGGTGCTGTTCTTACTTGGCGTCACCGTTAACTACATCACCCGAAACTCGTTAGGTATTCTCGCTCCGGAGTTGAAAGAGAGCCTCGGGATCACCACCGAGCAATACTCCTGGATCGTCGGCGCGTTTCAGATTGCCTACACCATTTTCCAGCCCCTGTGCGGCTGGCTGATCGACGTTATCGGCCTGAAGATTGGCTTTATGATCTGCGCCGCGATCTGGGCGCTGATGTGTATTTTCCACGCGGGCGCCGGAAGTTGGCTACACCTGGCCATTCTTCGCTTCTTTATGGGAGCGACCGAAGCGGCTGCGACCCCGGCGAACGCCAAAACCATTGGCGAATGGTTCCCGAAATCTGAACGTCCCGTTGCTGCCGGTTGGGCGGGTGTGGGTTTCTCCATCGGCGCGATGCTGGCACCGCCTATCATCTACTTTGCTCACGCCTCGTTCGGCTGGCAGGGCGCGTTTATGTTTACCGGCGTGCTGGCGCTGCTATGGGTGATCCTGTGGTGGGCGTTCTACCACAATCCGGAACAGCACCCGAACCTGAGTAAGGACGAGCTGGCGTTTATTAAGCAGGATAACGAACCGCCAGCGGTCAAACTGCCCTTCCTGACTGCGCTGAAGACCGTCTCAAAAAACAAACGCTTCTACGGCATCGCCATCCCGGCCTTTATGGCGGAGCCCGCCTGGGCAGTGCTGAGCTTCTGGGTGCCGCTGTACCTTGCCAAAGAGCACGATATGGATTTGAAGCAGATTGCGATGTTTGCCTGGCTGCCGTTCCTCGCCGCCGACCTCGGTAGCGTGGTGAGCGGTTACCTGACGCGTCTGTATACCCGTCTGTTCGGCTGCTCCCGCGTTAACTCTGTGGTAGCAAGCTCCGTGACGGGCGCATTCCTGATGATCTCTCTGGGCATCGTAGCCATCACCCGCGACCCGTATATCACCATCGTGCTGATCTCCATCGGCGGCTTCGGGCACCAGATCATCTCCTGCATGCTGAGCGCCCTGGTCGTGGAGTCGTTCGACAAAGGCCAGATGGCGACTGTCAACGGCATGCGCGGCTCTGCTGCGTGGATCGCCAGCTTCCTGTTCTCGCTGTTAATCGGCGTAACCGCCGACAAAATCGGCTTTAACCCGCTGTTTATTGCCATGGGCTTCTTTGACCTGATTGGCGCTGTCTTCCTGGTAGCATTTATTGCTGAACGTCGCGCTAAACGCGCCTGATAGTGGATGTATTGCATATGAAAACCCTGAAAAACTGGATCGTAGATAAGCAGTCAGCAAACCATCTTGAACTGCTGGTCGATAACCAGCACCGTCTGTGTCTGTATGTGCTGGAAGAGAATCTTTTCCGCGTGCTGGTTAAGCGCAAAGGCGAGCTGGCGCTGGACCGCACCTGGAGCATCGCACCGGAAAAAGACGTGCCGTGGGAAGGCCGCCATCGTGACGACATAAGCGGTTTCTCCTGCCCGGCCTGGAACCTGACGCAGCAGGATGGTGCGCTAACCGTGGCAACCGAACAGCTACGCGTGACCGTCCACCAGCCGCTGTGGCTGGAGTGGCACTACCGCAATGAGGCGGGCGAGTGGCAGCCGCTGGTCAATGACCGACCAACCAGCGCCTACCTGCTGAATGCCCACGGCGACGGCGTGGCGCACTATCTGAGCCGCTCTCAGGATGAGCGTTTCTACGGCCTGGGCGAGAAAGCGGGCGATCTGCAGCGCAACGGTAAACGCTATGAAATGCGCAACCTCGATGCGATGGGCTATAACGCAGTCAGCACTGATCCGCTGTACAAGCACATCCCGTTCACTATCGCCCGCCGCCATGATGTGAGCTACGGCCTGTTCTACGACAACCTGAGCAGTTGCTGGCTGGATTTGGGTAACGAAATCGATAACTACCACACCGCCTATCGCCGCTGGCAGGCGGAAGCCGGGGATATTGATTACTACATCTTTACCGGCAAGCGCGTGCTGGACGTCACCAAAGCCTTTGTCCGTCTGACCGGCAAAACGCTGTTCGGACCCAAATGGAGCTTGGGCTACAGCGGCTCGACCATGCATTACACCGACGCACCGGACGCGCAGAACCAGCTCATGAACTTCATCCGCCTGTGCGCAGACCACGCTATTCCGTGCGACTCGTTCCAGCTCTCGTCCGGCTACACCTCGATCAACGGCAAGCGCTACGTCTTTAACTGGAACTACGACAAGGTGCCGCAGCCGAAGGTGATGAGCCAGGCGTTCCACGACGCGGGGCTGAAACTGGCGGCCAATATCAAACCGTGCCTGTTGCAGGATCACCCGCGTTATAACGAAGTGGCAGAACGCGGCCTGTTTATTCGCGATTCAGAAACCGATGCGCCAGAACGTTCCAGCTTCTGGGATGATGAAGGCTCTAACCTTGACTTTACCAACCCGCAGACTATCCAGTGGTGGCAGGAAGGCGTGACCACGCAGTTGCTGGAGATGGGGATCGACGCCACCTGGAACGACAACAACGAGTTTGAAGTGTGGGACGGCGAAGCGCGCTGCCATGGCTTCGGCCAGGAGATCGCTATCAAGCACATTCGCCCGGTAATGCCGCTGCTGATGATGCGCGCCTCGCTGGAAGCGCAGCAGCGTTTCGCCCCGGAGAAGCGCCCGTATCTCATCTCCCGTTCCGGCTGCGCCGGGATGCAGCGCTACGTGCAGACCTGGAGCGGTGATAACCGCACCAGTTGGGACACCCTGCGCTTCAACACCCGCATGGGGCTGGGGATGAGTTTGTCCGGGCTGTTCAACGTCGGTCACGACGTCGGCGGTTTCTCCGGCGACAAACCGGACGCCGAGCTGTTTGTCCGCTGGGTACAAAACGGCGTGATGCATCCGCGCTTTACCATTCACTCATGGAATGATGACCACACGGTGAACGAGCCGTGGATGTATCCGGGCGTGATGCCTGCCATTCGTGGAGCCATTGAACTGCGCTATCGCCTGCTGCCGTATCTTTACACCCTGCTCTGGCAGGCGCATGCCGACGACGAGCCGATGCTGCGCCCGACCTTCCTCGATCACGAGCACGATGCGCAGACCTTTGAAGAGTGCGATGACTTCCTGCTGGGCCGCGACCTGCTGGTGGCAAGCGTCGTCGAAGCCGGGCAGCGCGAGCGTCGCGTCTGGCTGCCGGATAACGAAACCGGTTGGTACGATTTTTACACCAACGAGTGGTTCGCTGGCGGGCAATCGATCGTTCTCGACGCGCCGCTGGAAAAGCTGCCGCTGCTGGTACGCGCAGGTGCTGCTCTTCCGCTAAGCGAACGCATTACCCACGTGTCCGCTGAAAAAGACAACACCCGTGAGCTGAAGCTGTTCCCGGTGAAAGGCGTCGGCACAACCTCCGGCCTGCTGTTTGAAGATGACGGCGAAAGCTGGGGCTACCAGAATGGCAATGCGCTGTGGGTGGAATGGGAGATGGTGTGTGATGGCGCAGCGATCAATCTGAAGGTCAACGCACGTGGGGATTATCATCCGGCGTGGAAGGCGCTGAAGGTGTCGTTACCGGCGGGGGAAAAACGTAAGCTGCTGGTGAATGGGGTTGAAGGGGGCGAGTGGCTGGTGTAGTGCTGCCTGATGCCCTCACCCTACCCCTCTCCCACAGGGAGAGGGAATAAAGGCTCGACGCCTTTCCCTAAGTATTTCGCGCTGCAGGAAGGCGGCAAACCTGTGAATCCCCGGGAGCTTACATTAGTAAGTGACCGGGGTGAACAGGTGAAACCAACACATCTGCAGCGTGAAAGACGACGGGAAATTAGCCGTCGATACCTTTACTACGCAGGTAATCTTCGTAGTTACCGGTGAAGTCGATCACGCGCTCCGGCGTAATTTCAATCACACGGGTTGCCAGAGAACTGACGAACTCACGGTCGTGAGAAACGAAAATCAACGTGCCCTGATACATTTCCAGCGCCATGTTCAGCGACTCAATCGATTCCATATCCAGGTGGTTAGTTGGTTCATCCATTACCAGAATATTCGGTTTCTGCATCATCAGCTTACCGAACAGCATGCGCCCTTTTTCACCACCGGAGAGCACTTTTGCAGGCTTCTTGATATCGTCCTGGCTGAACAGCAGACGACCGAGGAAGCTGCGCACAACCTGTTCATCATCGCCTTCTTGTTTCCACTGGCTCATCCACTCGAATACGGTCAGATCGTTTTCGAACTCATATTCATGATCCTGCGCGTAGTAACCAACTTGCGCGTTTTCGGACCACTTCACGGTACCGTTATCCGGCTGCAAATCACCGACCAGCGTTTTCAGCATAGTGGATTTACCCACGCCGTTGGCGCCCAGAATGGCAATCTTCTCACCCACTTCGAGCAGCAGATTGAAGTTTTTAAACAGCGGGCCTTCATCAAAACCTTTAGTAAGCGCTTCCACTTCCAGCGCGTTACGGAACAGTTTCTTATCCTGTTCGAAGCGAATGAACGGGTTCTGACGGCTGGAAGCTTTAACTTCTTCCAGTTTAATTTTATCGATCTGACGGGCGCGGGAAGTCGCCTGACGAGATTTTGAGGCGTTGGCGCTAAAGCGGCTGACGAAAGATTGCAGGTCAGCAATCTGCGCTTTCTTCTTGGCATTATCGGCCAGCAGACGTTCACGCGCCTGTGTTGCCGCCGTCATGTATTCGTCGTAGTTCCCCGGATAAACACGCAGTTCGCCGTAGTCCAGATCCGCCATGTGCGTGCAGACCATGTTCAGGAAGTGACGGTCGTGCGAAATGATGATCATGGTGCTGTCACGTTCGTTCAGCGTCTGCTCCAGCCAGCGGATGGTGTCGATATCCAGGTTGTTCGTTGGTTCGTCGAGCAGCAGAATGTCCGGGTTAGAGAACAGCGCCTGCGCCAGAAGCACACGCAGCTTCCAGCCGGGTGCGACTTCGCTCATCGGGCCGTAATGTTGTTCTACCGGAATACCCACGCCCAGCAGCAGTTCGCCCGCACGCGCTTCAGCAGAATAACCGTCCATTTCACCGTACTGAACTTCGAGGTCAGCCACTTTATAGCCGTCTTCTTCACTCATTTCGGCCAGCGCGTATATACGATCGCGCTCCTGCTTCACTGCCCACAGTTCAGCATGCCCCATGATCACGGTGTCAAGCACGGTGAACTCTTCAAAGGCGAACTGATCCTGACGCAGCTTACCGATGCGCTCATTCGGATCGAGGGAAACGTTACCCAGCGTCGGTTCGAGATCACCGCCGAGAATTTTCATAAAAGTGGATTTACCGCTACCGTTCGCGCCAATCAGGCCGTAACGGTTGCCGCCGCCAAATTTGACGGAAATATTTTCAAACAGCGGCTTACTGCCAAACTGCATGGTGACGTTGCTGGAAACTAACACTGGCGTATCCTGAAAGAGAAAGAAATATGTGACAAACCGCTTATTATGCCATAAGTCTACGATAAGATCGCCCCTTCATGCTGAAGGGGGAAAGTGAAAGCAAAAGGAAAAAAATGTGATTTAGTACACATCCGAATTCCTTGTTGCTCAGATTGCACATATAATGCGTGCCCAACACTACATAAATCTCAACCCACTCGCCTGCCTGGCACTGAATCTCGCATACATGAAGATGAATATGAAATTGACAACGCTTTTCGCGGCGGCACTTGCGGTAGTTGGTTTTTGCAACACTGCCTCAGCCGTCACGTACCCGCTGCCTACCGATGGTAGCCGTTTGATTGGCCAGAACCAGGTCATCACCATTCCTGAAGGCAATACCCAACCGCTGGAGTATTTTGCGGCAGAATATCAGATGGGTCTGTCTAACATGCTGGAAGCGAACCCTGGCGTGGATACTTTCCTGCCGAAGGGCGGCACCGTACTGAACATTCCTCAGCAGTTGATCCTGCCGGATACCGTGCATGAAGGTATTGTTATCAACAGCGCTGAAATGCGTCTGTACTACTACCCGAAAGGCACCAACACCGTTATCGTTCTGCCGATCGGTATCGGCCAGTTAGGCAAAGACACGCCAATCAACTGGACCACCAAAGTAGAACGTAAGAAAGCGGGCCCAACCTGGACGCCAACGGCGAAAATGCATGCGGAATACCGCGCTGCGGGCGAACCGCTGCCGGCCGTGGTTCCGGCAGGCCCGGATAACCCGATGGGGCTGTACGCACTGTATATCGGCCGTCTGTATGCTATTCACGGCACCAATGCTAACTTCGGCGTTGGCTTACGTGTCAGCCACGGTTGTGTCCGTCTGCGTAACGACGACATCAAATTCCTGTTTGAAAATGTGCCGGTCGGCACTCGCGTACAGTTTATCGATGAGCCGGTGAAAGCCACTACCGAACCAGACGGCAGCCGCTACATCGAGGTACACAACCCGCTGTCCACCACGGAAGCACAGTTTGAAGGCGGGGAAATCGTACCTATTACGCTGAACAAGAGCATTACCAGCGTCACCGGTCAGCCTGATGTCGATCAGTCCGTCGTTGAGCAGGCGGTACAGAACCGTTCTGGTATGCCGGTTCGTCTGAACTAATCTGCTATACAGGCCCGATGGCGCTACGCTTATCGGGCCTACCAACGCAGTAGGCCGGATCAGGCGCCAGCCGCCATCCGGCACACCATATCAATTACATCATCTGCAGCAAAACATACCCTACCAGCGCCGCCCATATCAGCATCGGCAACGAATACCAATGAAAACGCCACCAGATCCGTCGATCGTTTGCCATGCGTAAAGCGATAAGATTCGCCAGCGATCCCGGCAGCAGACCAAACCCACCCACATTAACCGCCCAGGCCAGCAGCAGCGTCGGCGGAACGTAGTTCAGCAACAAAATCGTACTGGGAACATTACTGATAAACTGCGACAGGCCAATGGCCGTCAACCAGAGACCCGGCGCTGAGAGCGTGCCAATCTGGTGCGTTATCCCCTGCAATGCCGGTAGCTGCGTCAGCAAATACACATCAATAAACATCGCCATAAATACCAGCAGCAGCGTCCAGTCCACGCTGAGGATGACGCGACGCGCCAGAACCATGAACCCCGCCGCCACAATCGCCAGCCCCCACAGCTCTTGTTTTAACTCCAGCGCCGTCAGAAAGATGATATACAGCGCCAGACAGCTCCACACCAGGCGTGGTTGCCAGTCTGGCGCGCGCGTCCCGTTATGATAGTGCAATGCTTTGTTCGGGAAACTGAACCAGCACAGCACCACCAGCGTCAGCATCATGGCACCCGCGAGCGGCGCCATTTGCCACGTAAACGTGGTAAATGACAACCCGGAGCGCCCCCACATCAGGATATTTTGCGGATTGCCGATTGGCGTCAGCAACGATCCGGCGTTTACCGCCAGCGCCTCAAAGATAATCAGGCGATTCACCGGAATGGCGCACAATTTTTTCAGGGTGATGGTCAGCGGGACAACAATAAACAATGCCACATCGTTGGTCAGAAACGTCGACAGCAGCGCCGCCGCCAGCACCATAAATATCGCCAATTGGCGTTCAGTGTGAAAGCGGCGGGTCATCTTGCGCCCTAACACATCGAAGTAACCGCTTAATTCAACGCCTTTGGTCAGTAACATCAGGCCGCTAAGCGTAATAATGGTGTGCCAGTCAATCGCTCCAGGCCAGGAACGGGGCGTAAATGGCGTGAACACGCTCAGTACAACCCCGACGATGATTAACAGCTGGAAAAAACGATCGCGCTGCAAGGCGCGTAGTAAAGGAAAACTCATTCAGAGCCAGATCCTTGCTGTTGCGTAAAACGGCTAAAAGCCTCCAGCGTTTCCTTACTGACGTGGTGCTCCATTCCCTCTGCGTCACGGCGGGCAATTTCCGGGCTGATACCTAACATCAACAGGAAATTTTCCACAATCTGATGACGCTCCCGGCTCTCCTGGGCCAGACGTTCGCCTTCTGCGGTTAAAAACACACCGCGCCAGGGGATCATTTCAATCAACCCGACGGAAGCAAGGCGTTTCAACATTTTGGCAACCGTCGGCTGGGAAACCCCGAGTCGGGCAGCCATGTCAACCTGGCGCGCTTCACCTACCTCAATAATGAGATCGGAAATCAGCTCTACGTAGTCATCAATCAGCTCGCGGCGATGCGCCTCCCGGACCTGACGAAATCCTTCAACGTGTTCTTCGACATTCACCAATTGCGTCACTTTTTTTGTTGTTGGCGTACCTGCGCGACGACTCATTCTGCTTCCTCGTTACTGTGACGCGTTAACGGCATCTGATTAGAGAGCGCTCATTGTAAACCAGAGTTGCGTGGGCACAAAAAATTAACGTTTTAGCAATAGCTATATAATATAGCCTGTGCTATATCTGTATATAATAAAGACATCCCTCAAGGACTGATGGGATCGTGAAGTCAGGAGGTTTATATGAATGAATTTAAGAGGTGTATACGCGTGTTTAGCCATTCTCCCTTTAAAGTACGGTTGATGCTGATCTCTATGCTGTGTGACATGATCAACAGCAAACCAGAGCAGGATAAACCTTCAGAAAAATAATGCGGCGTCGCGGTACGCCGCTTCCTTTCCCTGCTGTCATCTGGGTACAGTAGTGTTTTTCGTCCCAATAACCCTGCTTTTTGTCAGTTTTGCCACCTCTCTCGCAAAACAATTTCCTTGTAGTAGTTGACCTTCTCTCATGCACACTCTATCTTTTCGCAGCCCTGCGTATATTGCGGCTCGCGGATGCGGACCCTATCCCTCTTCTCGCTCTCTCAGGCAGGCAATGACCCTTAACGCCAGGGTAAGCACATGGCGTTTTTGCATTAGTGGCGTATGAATTTAACCCTCAAAGATTCAATCATTGCTCGTAGCCGGGCCATTAGTCCGTGGACTGGCCTCTATTTCTTACAGTCTATGCTGATCAACCTGGCGTTGGGCTATCCGCTTAGCTTGCTCTACAGCGTTGCTTTCACCTGTATATTAATACTGCTGTGGCGCAGCGCGCCGCGCGCGCAGAAAGTGCTGATCGGCATTTGCTCACTTATTGCGGCAATGTACTTTCCGTTTGGTCAGGCTTACGGTTCGCCTAACTTCAATACGTTGCTGGCGCTGCATTCAACCAATATGGAAGAGTCCACCGAGATCCTGACCATCTTCCCCTGGTACAATTATCTGGTTGGGGTATTTATTTTTGCCCTCGGCGTTATCGCCGTACGCCGTAAAAAAGAAGCGCAGAAGCGCAGTTGGAATAAGTACGACAGTCTGTGTTTATTGTTTAGCGTCATCGCGTTTTTTGTTACCCCGGTACAAAACCTGGCCTGGGGCGGCGTGTTCAAGCTTAAGGACACCGGTTATCCGGTTTTCCGCTTCGCCAAAGACGTGATCGTCAATAATAACGAAGTGCTCGATGAACAGGAGCGCATGGCGAAGCTGTCGAGTGTGAAAGACAGCTGGACAGTAACCGCCGTGAAGCCAAAGTATCACACCTATGTCGTGGTCATTGGTGAAAGCGCCCGCCGCGATGCATTAGGCGCGTTTGGCGGTCACTGGGATAACACCCCGTTTGCCAGTTCCGTTAACGGCTATCTGTTCGCAGATTACATTGCCGCAAGCGGTTCAACGCAAAAATCGCTTGGCTTAACGCTTAATCGGGTCGTTGATAATAAGCCGCAGTTCCAGGATAACTTTGTCACTCTGGCTAACCGCGCGGGATTCCAGACGTGGTGGTTTTCCAATCAGGGGCAGATTGGTGAATACGATACGGCTATCGCCAGTATCGCAAAGCGGGCTGATGAAGTGCACTTCCTCAAAAATGGTGATTTCGAAGCGGATAAAAATACCCGTGACGAAGAACTGTTAAAGATGACCGCCCAGGTGCTGGCAACCGAGCGCACTCAGCCGCAGCTCATCGTGCTGCATTTAATGGGTTCACATCCGCAGGCCTGCGACCGTACGCAAGGAAAATACGAGACCTTCGTTCAGTCAAAAGAGACATCTTGTTATCTGTACACCATGACGCAGACGGATGACCTGCTGCGCCAGCTTTACGAGCAATTACGTAACAGCGGCAATAGCTTCTCGATGGTCTATTTCTCCGATCATGGCCTCGCCTTTAAAGAGCGGGGAAAAGAGGTGCAGTACCTGGCGCATGACGATCGGTTCCAGCAGAATTTCCAGGTGCCTTTTATGGTGCTGTCGAGCGATGATAAAGCGCATCGGGTGATCAAAGCCCGTCGCTCTGCCAATGATTTCCTCAGCTTTTTCTCTCAATGGACGGGGATCAGCGCGAAGGAAATTACCAACAGCTACCGTTTTATCTCAGAGAAGAAAGCCGGACCGGTGTATATCACCAACTTCAAACTGCAGAAGGTGGATTACAACCATCTGGGTACCGATATCTTTGAGACCAAATCTCGTTAATCTCTAAATTACACGCAAAAAAAATCCGCCTCAAAAGGCGGATTTTTTATATCACCGAAGTGATTAGAAGCGGTAACCCACGCCAGCGATCCAGGTGCCAACGTCAACGCTACGAATACGGCTCTGCTCATAGGAGAAGTCCAGAGCAACGTTTTCGATCGGGTTGAACTGCAGACCAGCACCGTAAGAGAAACCGTAGTCGCTGGTGGTGTGGTTGTCAGCCGGAGATGCAGCGTTCTGGAATTTACCGTAACCAACACCCACTACACCGTAGATGCTTGCCCAGTCGTTCAGACGGTAAGCCGGACCCGCAGTGATGCCGTAGTACTGGGTTTTGTTGTAGTCGCCAGAAGCATCGGTACGGTCTTTTTCAGTGTAAGTGAAGGAACCGATTACACCCAGCGGGTTGTTGTCCTGCTCGTAGCGATACTTCAGGTTGAAACCGTTCATTTTGTTCGCTGCGCCCTGAGCATCACTCTGAGCGTAACCACCAGTAACGGTAGAAGTAGCAGCTACAGCAGTACCTGCGGAGAAAGCCAGAACAGCGGCCAGTGCTGAAAGACATGCAATTTTTTTCATAACCACCTCAAATGTGCTTCAAGTAAATCCTAAGTTTTAAATATAACAAAAATTGATGGGAAACTCTTTGCGATTCGCGGTGTCTAACGGGCTCTTTCATGTAACAAAACATTTCACAAGCCAGCTATACCTTTCAATTTACACCACTTTTTTAATCTAATGAGCCATTATTGCGCGCACAATACGACACATTCATCCAGATAATTCCTAATCACGCAGATTATTAATCCACCAATTTCGTACCATTGTACGGATCTGAAGAATTTTTTTTTCAACCAATACTCAACCAGTTGAGTGTATTTCCATTACACTCGCTGTTTTACTTTTCTATACATTTTGCCATCCGCGTCGCAACGCCGCGCAGATGAAGAGATGTAACCATCATTTGTCAGGAGAAAGGATGCCGGGGTCGTTACGAAAAGCGCCAGTTTGGTTACCTATTTTAGTTTTGCTTATTGCTATGTCCTCCATTCAAAGCGGAGCATCTCTGGCAAAATCGCTGTTCCCTCTCGTCGGTGCGCCTGGCGTTACCGCGCTGCGCCTCGCACTGGGCACGCTCATCCTTATCGCCTTCTTTAAACCCTGGCGTTTACGTTTTGCCAAAGAACAGCGCCTGCCGCTGCTGTTTTATGGTCTGTCTCTTGGCGGGATGAACTACCTCTTTTATCTGTCTATTCAGACTGTCCCGCTGGGAATTGCCGTGGCGCTGGAGTTTACCGGCCCGCTTGCAGTGGCGCTGTTTTCATCCCGACGCCCTGTAGATTTTATTTGGGTCGCGCTGGCCGTTCTTGGGCTTTGGTTCCTGTTACCGCTTGGCCAGGACGTTTCTCATGTGGATTTAACCGGCGCAGCGCTGGCGCTGGGAGCTGGCGCCTGTTGGGCCGTTTATATTCTCACCGGGCAGCGTGCCGGCGCGGAACATGGTCCGGCAACCGTAGCGGTTGGTTCATTAATCGCCGCGCTGATTTTTGTTCCCATTGGCGCAGTTCAGGCCGGCGATGCCCTGTGGCACTGGTCAATACTGCCGTTGGGCCTGGCCGTGGCCGTACTCTCCACCGCGCTCCCCTACTCATTAGAGATGATCGCACTAACGCGATTGCCAACGCGGACTTTTGGTACGTTAATGAGCATGGAACCCGCGCTGGCTGCGGTTTCGGGAATGATCTTCCTCGGTGAAACGCTAACGCTTATCCAGACGCTGGCCCTGGGGGCGATTATTGCCGCATCAATGGGTTCTACACTCACTATTCGCAAAGAACCGCAAATTAAGCAAGTTGACGTGAATTAACCCCTTAATATTCTGCATGGTTTGCATAATCATGCAGAATATCCAATTGTAAATCTGCGTGATAATTTTTCTAATAAATAGATTTTTCTCATTCGCCTATTTCTTTTAATTTCCACATTAACATAAAAATAACATTGAATGACAATCAAACCATGTATCCTCATGATTTCAATATATTTTTATTATCCGCTCATCTCTTCGCTATTAAAGTAATAGGTAACACCGGAAAAATAAATCCAAAATTAGCGCTATACTTATTTCCGTTGAAGAGTTGGGACATAAATATCAAGAGGATATGAAAATATGAGTACCGCAAAACTGGTAAAAACAAAAGCATCCGCCCTCGTTTATACTCGCAACGATGTGACAGACAGCGAAAAGAAAGCAACGGTAGAACTGCTGAATCAGCAAGTGATCCAGTTCATCGACCTGTCGTTGATCACTAAACAGGCTCACTGGAACATGCGCGGCGCGAACTTTATTGCTGTCCATGAAATGCTGGATGGCTTCCGTACTGCCCTGACCGATCATCTCGATACCATGGCTGAGCGCGCCGTACAGTTAGGTGGTGTGGCATTGGGTACAACCCAGGTCATTAACAGCAAAACGCCGCTGAAAAGCTATCCGCTGGATATCCATAGCGTACAGGACCACTTAAAAGAGCTGGCCGATCGTTATGCAGTGGTCGCCAACAGCGTACGTAAAGCCATTAGCGAAGCAAAAGACGAAGATACAGCGGATATCTTCACCGCTGCGTCACGCGATCTCGACAAATTCCTGTGGTTTATCGAAGCCAACATTGAATAACTGTAGGCATAAGAATTACCTATAAAACCCTCGCTCCGGCGGGGGTTTTGCACATCTATGGTGCATAACATTGATCATTCGTCACTCCAAAGTAAATTAATTGTAATAATCACCTCACACAATCGTTAACGAAAGATTGTTTTATCAACAATTTTTACGCTAAATAGTCATACCGTTTGCACCGTGTCAGGTACGCACCAAATGAGTGCCCCAAAATAGTGCAGATTATCCGCTTTGCCCTACTTATTGTGCAGAGAAAAGAAATACCTTCTTTTTAAAACAATGAGTTGCAAAAGTGGCACGATTTTTTCATTAAGCCATATGTTCTCGCAGGGGATCGCCCCGTGGATATAAAAGGAAATCCTATGAAGTCTGTATTAAAAGTTTCACTGGCTGCACTTACCCTGGCTTTTGCGGTGTCCTCCCATGCCGCAGATAAGAAACTGGTTGTCGCAACTGACACCGCGTTTGTTCCATTTGAATTCAAACAGGGTGACAAATACGTTGGATTTGATGTGGATCTGTGGGCTGCCGTCGCCAAAGAATTGAAGCTGGATTATGAACTGAAACCAATGGATTTCAGCGGCATCATCCCTGCTCTGCAAACCAAAAACGTCGACCTGGCACTGGCGGGTATCACCATCACCGACGAGCGTAAAAAAGCGATCGACTTCTCTGACGGCTACTACAAAAGCGGTCTGTTAGTGATGGTCAAAGCGAATAATAACGACGTTAAAAGCGTGAAAGACCTGGATGGTAAAGTCGTTGCTGTGAAGAGCGGCACCGGTTCCGTTGATTACGCAAAAGCTAACATCAAAACCAAAGACCTGCGTCAGTTCCCAAATATCGATAACGCCTATATGGAACTGGGCACCAACCGCGCAGACGCCGTGCTGCATGACACGCCAAACATTCTTTATTTCATCAAAACCGCGGGTAACGGCCAGTTTAAAGCCGTAGGTGACTCGCTGGAAGCTCAGCAGTACGGTATCGCCTTCCCGAAAGGCAGCAATGACCTGCGTGAGAAAGTGAACGGCGCGCTGAAAACGCTGAAAGAGAACGGCACTTATAACGAGATCTACAAAAAATGGTTCGGTACTGAACCTAAATAATAACTGGCAGTGGTGCCCGGTGGCGCGATGCATACCGGGCCTTTCCCAGGATTTTGAGACCTGTAACCGGATAAGCACAGCGTATCTGGCAAAACGGGCATTTGAATATTTACACCACGGTAACAGGAACGACATATGCAGTTTGACTGGAGTGCCATCTGGCCCGCCATCCCGCTTTTGATTGAAGGCGCCAAAATGACCTTATGGATCTCGATCCTCGGTCTGGCTGGCGGCCTGGTAATCGGGCTTGCAGCAGGGTTTGCGCGTACTTTCGGCGGTTGGATAGCCAACCACGTAGCGCTGGTGTTTATCGAAGTCATTCGCGGTACACCAATCGTTGTGCAAGTGATGTTTATCTACTTCGCTCTGCCAATGGCGTTTAACGATTTACGTATTGACCCCTTTAGCGCCGCCGTTGTCACTATTATGATCAACTCCGGTGCCTATATTGCGGAAATCACCCGCGGCGCGGTGCTCTCAATCCATAAAGGATTCAGTGAAGCCGGACTGGCGCTTGGACTTTCACGTACAGAGACTATCCGTCACGTTATTTTGCCTCTCGCGCTGCGTCGTATGCTGCCGCCGCTGGGCAACCAGTGGATCATCAGCATTAAAGATACCTCGCTGTTTATCGTCATTGGCGTCGCTGAACTGACCCGTCAGGGCCAGGAAATCATTGCCGGTAACTTCCGCGCACTGGAAATCTGGAGCGCCGTTGCGGTGTTCTATCTGATCATTACGCTGGTGCTGAGCTTCATTCTGCGTCGTCTGGAAAGAAGGATGAAAATCCTGTGATTGAATTTAAAAACGTTTCTAAGCACTTTGGTCCTACCCAGGTTCTCCACAATATTGATCTGAACATTAAGCAGGGCGAAGTCGTGGTCATCATCGGGCCGTCCGGTTCCGGTAAATCTACTCTGCTGCGCTGCATTAACAAGCTGGAAGAGATAACCTCTGGCGATCTGATCGTCGACGGTCTGAAAGTCAACGATCCCAAGGTCGATGAGCGGTTAATTCGCCAGGAAGCCGGGATGGTGTTTCAGCAGTTCTACCTGTTTCCCCACCTGACGGCGCTGGAAAACGTCATGTTTGGGCCGCAGCGCGTACGCGGGGCGAATAAAGAACAGGCAGAGAAGTTGGCGAAAGAATTGCTGGCGAAGGTCGGCCTGGCCGAGCGCGCGCATCACTACCCTTCTGAACTGTCCGGCGGTCAACAACAGCGTGTGGCTATCGCCCGTGCACTGGCAGTGAAGCCGAAAATGATGCTGTTTGATGAGCCAACCTCGGCGCTTGACCCTGAACTGCGTCACGAAGTTCTGAAAGTCATGCAGGATCTGGCGGAAGAAGGAATGACCATGGTGATTGTGACCCACGAAATCGGCTTTGCCGAAAAAGTGGCCTCACGTCTGATTTTCATTGATAAGGGACGTATTGCCGAAGACGGTAATCCGCAAGCCCTGATTGAAAATCCCCCCAGCCAGCGTTTACAGGAATTCTTGCAGCACGTCTCCTGATGCGTTGACCTCCCTTCGCCCGAAGGGAGGTTTTCACCAGAATCCTCTCATTTCCATTCTCTTACGCTCTGGCATCTATACTTATCCTTTTGAATTTATTTTCTCATGGGAGGAGTCATGCGCTGGATCCTGTTGATCTTCTTTTGTCTGCTGAGCATACCGTCTCACGCGGTGACGATACCCGGCGTCACAACCTCGACTTCAGCCGACCCGCAAGCCACCCCCGCAAAAGAGCCTGATGTTGAGCAAAAGAAAGCCGCTTACGCCGCGCTGGCTGACGTACTGGACAATGAAGCATCGCGCCAGGAGTTGATTGGTCAATTGCGCAAAGTCGCGGAAACGCCTCCTCCCGAACCCGTGCCGGTGATTGTCCCCCCCACGCTAACTGAAGAAAAAACGGTGTTGGAAAACGTGACAGATGTCAGTCGTCACTATAGTGAAGTTCTTTCCGACCGCTTTGCCCAGCTTTACCGCAACATCACCGACGCCCCGCATAAAACCTTTAACCCGCAAACCTTCACCAATGCCCTGACCCATTTTTTAATGCTGGCAGCGTCAGTGTTTGGGTTTTACTGGCTGATCCGCCTGTGCGCGCTGCCGCTGTATCGCAAAATGGGGCAATGGGCGCGACGGAAAAACCGCGAACGCAGCAACTGGCTACAACTTCCGGCAATGATCGTCGGCGCATTTATTATCGATTTATTACTGCTGGCGCTAACGTTGTTTATAGGGCAGATTCTGAGCGATCGAATGAACGCCGGGAGCCGCACCATCGCTTTCCAGCAAAGTCTGTTCCTCAATGCCTTTGCGCTGATTGAGTTCTTCAAAGCGATTTTACGTCTGATATTTTGCCCGACGGTAGCGGAGCTACGCCCGTTTAACATTCAGGATGACGGCGCGCGCTACTGGAATCGCCGTTTGAGTTCATTAAGCAGCCTGATTGGTTACGGACTGATTGTTGCCGTTCCTATTATCTCAAATCAGGTCAACGTGCAGGTCGGTGCGATGGCAAACGTCATCATCATGCTGTGTATCACGCTATGGGCGCTGTATCTGATTTTCAGAAATAAGAAAGAGATCACGCAGCATTTGCTCAATCTGGCGGAAAGATCGCTAGCCTTTTTCAGCCTGTTTATCCGCGCCTTCGCGCTGGTATGGCATTGGCTGGCCAGCGCTTACTTCATTGTGCTGTTTTTCTTCTCGCTGTTTGACCCTGGCAACAGTCTGAAATTCATGATGGGCGCAACGTTACGCAGCCTGGTGATTATCGGCATTGCCGCCTTTGTTTCCGGCATGCTTTCGCGTTGGATAGCCAAAACGATAACCCTGTCGCCACATACCCAGCGCAGCTACCCGGAATTACAAAAACGGCTGAATGGCTGGCTGTCGACGGCGTTAAGTGTGGCCCGGATCCTGACGGTGTGCGTCGCGGTGATGCTGCTGCTCAATGCCTGGGGATTGTTCGACTTCTGGAACTGGCTGCATTACGGCGCCGGAGAGAAAACGGTGGATATCCTGATTCGTATCGCGCTGATTCTTTTCTTCTCCGCCATTGGCTGGACGATCCTTGCCAGCCTGATTGAAAATCGTCTGGCTTCCGATATTCACGGTCGCCCATTGCCCAGTGCCCGTACCCGCACGCTGTTAACGCTGTTCCGCAATGCGCTGGCGGTGATTATCAGCACTATTACCATCATGATTGTGCTGTCCGAAATTGGCGTCAACATCGCCCCCTTGCTGGCCGGGGCCGGGGCGCTGGGGCTGGCGATCTCTTTTGGCTCGCAAACGCTGGTAAAAGACATTATCACCGGGATCTTCATTCAGTTCGAAAATGGTATGAACACCGGGGATTTAGTCACTATCGGTCCACTCACCGGTACGGTTGAAAGGATGTCCATTCGTTCTGTGGGGGTGCGTCAGGATACCGGGGCGTACCATATCATTCCCTGGTCATCGATAACCACCTTCGCCAACTTTGTGCGTGGCATTGGCTCAGTCGTCGCCAATTACGATGTCGACCGTCATGAAGATGCGGATAAAGCCAATCAGGCGTTGAAAGACGCTGTCGCTGAGCTGATGGAAAAGGACGATATTCGCGGGCTTATTATCGGCGAGCCGTCGTTTGCCGGGATCGTGGGGTTAACCAATACGGCTTTCACGCTACGGGTCTCATTTACGACCCTGCCGCTGAAACAGTGGACGGTACGTTTCGCGCTCGACAGCCAGGTGAAAAAACACTTCGATCTGGCCAACGTACGCGCCCCGGTACAGACGTATCAGGTCTTGCCTGCACCGGTGAATGGCCCTCCGTCGGCGGCAAGCGAACAACTGCCGCCAGGGGAGCCAACGCTCTAGCGTTTACGCGTCATAAAACGACGACGCTGATCGTTATCCATAAAGGTCCAGGCAATAAAGCGGCTCTGCTTTTGCCCCTGGGCCATCTCTTTCTTAACCACTTTCACCGCACCCGCATCCGTTAATGCGTGATACAGCGGAGGTAAATTCTCACCGCGCGAAACCAGCGTGGTAAACCACATCACCTGACGGCCAAAGGCCTGGCTTTCGGCGATCATTTTCTTGATGAACGCCACTTCGCCGCCTTCACACCACAGCTCCTGCTGCTGTCCGCCAAAGTTCAGCGCATCATCTTTGTCCTGACCCAGATTACGACGCTTACGTTCGCTTCCGGCGCGGGCTGAGGCCGCAGAATCATGGAATGGCGGGTTGCATACTGTGGCTTCATACTGCTCATTTTTATGAATGATACCGGTGAAGATTGACGCTGCATCTTTTTGCCGGCGCAAACGAATTGCGCGAGTCAACCCCGGATTGGCGTTAACAATCGCCTGAGCGCTGTTAAACGCTTCGCTACTGGTTTCGCTACCGGTGAATCGCCAGCCGTATTCATGCACGCCAATCAGCGGATAAATGCAGTTTGCCCCAACCCCTACATCCAGCACGCTCGCATTTACCGGAATAGTTCCTGTAGTTTCACCTAACAGGTCGGCCAGATGGTGAATGTAGTCCGCACGACCAGGAACTGGCGGACACAGAAAACCGTCTGGAATATCCCAGTTTTTCACCGCATAAAAATGCGCCAGCAGTGCTTTATTGAGCGCCTTCACTGCCTGCGGATTGGCGAAGTTAACGCTCTGCTCGCCGCCGGGCGTGAGGGTGAGAAATTGCGTCAACTCGGGTGTAACCTGGCATAAAGTCGCAAGATCATAACGGCCATTGTGGCGGTTACGCGGGTGTAATCCCGGTTTCTGGGGGGACATAGCATTCTCCTTTTAACAGCGGCGTAAGATACCCGCATAACGCCACGCGGTAAACACACACAACAAGGATATTTGATTTTTTATGCCTGTACGTTGCCTTACTGATTGTTCAAAAAACAGACATGTTATCACCAGTTTTTTGCGGTTAATGTCTTCCGCTGGCGGCCTAAACTTATCAGGCACCACCTGTTGTTTCTCAGAGGATATCACCATGAAGAAATGCCTCACATTACTTGCCGCTACCGTACTAACCGGTATGACGTTCGCGTCCTTTGCCGCACAGCCCAACACCAGCCCAGCAACCGGTCAGCTCCAGGCCTCAGGTACAGTATTCGCTACCGGCGCCACGAACCTGAGCGATCTCGAAGACAAGCTGGCAGAGAAAGCAAAAGAACAAGGCGCAAAAGGCTTTGTCGTTAACTCTGCAGGCGGTAAAAACCAGATGTACGGTAGCGCCACTATCTATAAGTAACCCCTCCACTTCAGCCCAACTGCATTCATCACGAATGCAGTTTCCTGCGCGAATGGTCTGAAATCTGATACCGCTGATGTGTGGTCGTTTTTCAGCCATCATATTCGCTATACTTATTCTGTAGACAATAACAGGAGGTACATATGGCATCCGGATGGGCAAATGACGACGCAGTTAACGAGCAGATCAACAATACTATTGAAGATGCTGTTGCCCGTGCCCGTGGTGAATTACCGACCGGGGAAAGTCTGTATGAATGCGAAGAGTGCGGTAATCCTATCCCGCAGGCCAGACGTGAGGCAGTGCCAGGCGTACGCTTATGCATAGCCTGTCAGCAGGATAAAGATTCACATAACTCAGCATTTTCAGGATATAATCGCAGAGGTTCGAAAGACAGCCAGCTACGTTGACTTATCTTTACCAAAAGTTTCAGCGCAGATAATTTCCTTTACGAGCACGCTTTTTCGCATGCTGTGTAGCAAAATGTGCCGTTGTCGCTTTCACTGTAAAGCGCAGTGACAAGAACTGTAAATCCCTCTTTCGAATTTATTAATATTCAATAAGTTATTTGTCATTCAATTTTTTTGATTGACGCCGTCAATTCTATTCGATTTTCTCTCGCATAAAAAAACGTGATACTTCTCACATCGACGAAACAACGTCTTCTTACCAGAACACTGACTAACAGAACAAACCTGCGAGAGATTAATCATGAAAAATATTAAATTTGCCGTTGCCGCCATCGCCCTTTCTACCCTGTCATTTGGCGTTTTCGCTGCCGAGCCGGTTTCCTCCACTCAGGCACAAAGCATGAATAAAATTGGTGTGGTATCTGCTGATGGCGCCACCACGCTGGATGGTCTGGAAGCAAAACTGGCTGAGAAAGCCGCCGCTGCCGGCGCAACGGGTTACAACATCACCTCCGCTGTCGGCAACGACAAAATGAGCGGCACCGCGGTTATCTACAAATAACCGAAAGATTACCTGTACGACCCAATGCTCCAACCCTCATTGACCCTGTTTGTTACCCTTTGTTTGCCCGTCCGCCACTGGACGGGCTTTTTTTTGCCTGGTGTTTCAGCCGTTGACGGAATTCCTGTAACACGGTGTCGGGCATCCCTATTTGCAACGCCGCCTCGCAGATTGCCTGCCAGCTTCCGGCATCCAGCGGAATACCTTGTTCCAGCCTTTCCTCACGAGTATTCACCTCCCACTCACCTGGCAACAGGATCGGGGCGTCATCGGCATGTGGGGACGCTTTTACCCACTCAGTAAATGCCGCGACCTGGTTATCGCAATCCGGTGCGCCGAACAGTTCCGGGTTAATAATAATGGTGGTCATACAGTTAATGATGGCGTCCGCACTGGTCTGCAGGCTCTCCTCATGTGTGGTTTTACCACCAGAAAGCGCGCCGCCCATAATTTCGCACATCGCCGCCAACGCATAACCCTTGTGTTGAGCGAAGGTCAGCAACGACCCCAGCGGAGAGACCTGCATCACAGCAGGATCGGTTGTCGGCGCTCCTTCGGCATCAATCAGACATCCCGGAGCCACCGGTTCCCCCTTATGCCATGCCACGCGGGTTTTGCCAAAAGCGATGGCGCTGGTTGCATAGTCCAACAACAACGGGAAAGTATCTTTACGCGGAAAAACGACGCAGAAAGGGTTGGTGCCAAAACGGCTATCGTGGCCGTGGAACGGCGCGACCATCGGTATGCCCACCACATTCACAAAGTGTACCGAGACAAAACCTGCCGCCGCACATTGTTCCGCCCAGTAACCAATGCGTCCGATATGGTGCGAATTGTGTAACGCCACGGCGGCGATACCGTACTGGCGCGCTTTTTCAATCCCAAGCGTCATTGCCTCGTGCGCCGCCACCTGACCAAATGCGCAATCGCCATCAAGCGTAATCACCGCCCCCGCATCTTTAACCACTTTGGCATGACGGTTGATCTGCAGATGTCCCTGCGAGAAGGAGCGAATATAGCTTGGGATCATGCCGATGCCGTGGGAGTCGTGCCCGGCGAGGTTAGAGGCAATCAGATGATCGGCCACCAGCCGCGCTTCCTGCTCGTTACTCCCCATCTGGTGAAAAACGGCCTGAATAAAGGCGTGCAGCGTTGGCACATGGAAGCGATGTCCACTGTTCATTGTTATCTCCTGTTGTGTCGCGTGTTTGTTGTGTTTCTTATTTTTCAACAAACTATGCTGCGCCACGGCAGTCAGGAGATCAATAAACGTGCAGAAATTTCACGTTGATGCAAAGGATGAACCGACAGGCCTGGTAAATGACCTGTCGGGGGGAACAAGAAAATTAGAAGCTTTGCCCGACGCGAGCAAGGCCTTCAGCCAGCGAGGAAGATTCGCCGGTTGCGACCAGGCAGCAGGCCATCTGAATTTTCAACGAGGCCGGAACAGGCTCGCTACCGGCCAGACAACGTTCAATCCAGCGCGCGGTAGTTTCCGGATCTTTTGCCACTGGCAGCGGTACCGGCTCGTCGGGCATCTCACTCTGACGCTCCTGCAACACTCGCACACCGGATGAATCGATCAGGCTTATCTGCGGACAGCGCTGCGGGTTGGCATACACCTCGCCTTCTGTACCGTGCATCAACAGGCCACGGCCACCGATGTCGCTAAAGAATTTCGCCACGCGCGATACATATTCCGGATGCGACACGCTGGCAAGACGCAGCGCGGCATCTTCAGCAAACGGCGTGGCGAGTTTAGCCAGCGTATGCGCGCTGTTACGCACGCCCATTCTCCAGCGCATCGCCAGCTGTTTCTCCAGCGGAGGACACAGCGCGCTCACCGGGATAAACACCGGCTCATGACCATCGAGTTTTGCCTGTGCCTGCCCCGCATGCTGCGTTGGCGTAATGCCCATCAGTTCGAAAATGGTTTCTGTCAGCACGCGGGTTGGATCTTCACTGACGCCGTGCACCACTACCGGGAAGCCCAGCTTGTGCAGTAAAATTGCCAGCAACGGAGTCAGATTCGCCTGCTTGCGTGCGCCATTATAGCTGGGAATAACAATGGGCATGGGTTTAGCAACCGGCGGCGTCAAGCGAATAGTATGATTCTGCATCGCTTCGTAAAAGCCCAGCATCTCCGCTTCACCCTCGCCTTTAATACGTAGCGCAATCAGTACGCCGCCCATCTCAAGCTCTGGTACATCGCCGTTCAGCATATGGGTATACAGTCCGCGAGCAGTATCCTTATCCAGGTCACGCGCGTGATTTTTCCCTCGCCCAATCTCTTTGATGATTTTGCGGTAATCCATCGATAACTCCTTGCTGTTGCTCACATCGTTAACGCCTGCGGCGGCGCGTGGGTTTCGCTTTTTCTTTTGGTTTTACTATAACGTCTGGCACAGCAGGTTGCTCTATCGGAAATATGGGTAACGCATTCAGTAAACGCTTGCCGTAGCTTTTGGTCAATAAACGCTTGTCATAAATAACGACTTCCCCCCAGCAGCCGTGGCTACGGATGAGTCGCCCGACCTGCTGGATTAAATTAAACGATGCGGCCGGTAAACTCTGTACTTCGAAAGGATAACGATTCAGGCTTTTCAGCCACTCACCCTCGGTGATCACTACCGGGCTGTCGATTGGCGGAAAGGCGATTTTATGAATATGCACCTGCGTCAGCAGGTCGCCTTTCAAATCCAGACCTTCGGCAAAAGATTGCAGACCCACCAGCACGCTACGCTCACCGTTTTGTACCCGTTTGCGGTGTAGCTCCACCAGACGATAGCGCGGCTGATCGCCCTGGACCAGCAACAGCAGACGTAGATCGGCGACGTGCTCAAGAAAACGCTGCATCGCCCGACCGCTGGCAAACAGCACCAGCATGCCCTGATGCTTTTTGCTTTCCAGCTGTTCGCGGAAATAGGCAGCCATTTCCGCAATATGCTGCTCTTCGTTCTCTATCAACGGTTCGTAGCGCATCTGAGGAATAACAATTTTGCCTTGCTCAACATGATTAAACGGAGAATCCAGCGCGACGAAGCGGTCACCGGCCTTTTCTTTGAGGCCGCTCATCTCCTGTAGACGCGAAAAGCTGTTGAGCGAGCGCAGCGTGGCGGAGGTAACGATAATATGTGGTACGCTGCGCCACAGCAGTCTTTCCAGTTGATCGCTCACGCGGATCCCCACGCAGTGGAACCAGACGTGGATCTGCCCGTCACGCACTTCACGCGTCGCCCATTTACTCACCGGAGCGCCTGACGACTGCGCCAGCGAGGCCAGCCGCCACAGCTTGCTTTGCGCTTCGAACATACCCAGCGCCCGGTTCATCTGCAAAATAACCCGATGCAGACGCACAATATCGTGAGTGCCGGTTTTTTCGCTGAGATCGTTGAGGAACAGTTCAGCCAGACCGCGCAGCATTTCTGTGAGCTTCGCCAGGCGCTGACATATCTCCATTACTTCCGCTGGCAGTTCACCCATCGCAAAACGGTGTTCTGCTTCCTGGGTGGCAGGCATATACAGATTAAGAATATTGTTAAGTGAAGAAATCAGTTCATACAGTTCTTCGCAGTGGCCGTTCAGACGCTCGGCATTTGCCAACGGCGGCGTGGTTTTGGGGCGAAACTGCTCAAGGCAGGTAGCCACTAACTTACAAAACAGATCCAACTGCAGTCGATACCAGGGGGCGCTGATTTCCGCACTCATCTCCAGCGCATCGCGCGCAACGTCCGGCAAGTGGTGTCCTTCATCAAGCACCAGCAGCAGGTTTTTCGGCTCCGGCAAAACAGCTTCACTTTCCATGGCGGCCATCACCAGCGCATGGTTGGCAACCACCACTTCGGCTTCCTGAATCTCACGGCGGGCGACAAAAAAAGGACATTCACGATAATAGTGACAATTACGATTCAGACAGCTGGCCTTATCGGTGCTCAGGCGTTGCCAAAGTCCGTCATCAATAGCGATATCCGTGTGATCGCGCAGCCCGTCCCATTTATAGGTGTCGAGGTCGCCTTTCAGCCTGGCGCAGCGCTTTTGCTCTTCCTGGTTATTTGGCGTCAGGTCATCGTCGAGAAAAGCCAGCAGATCCTGCTGATTAGGTTCGGTACTGGCAAGCGCCGCTAAGTTACGCGGGCAGACATAGCGCCCACGACCGAACGCGGCGGTAAAACGCAGGTCAGGAATAATTTTGCGCAGTAACGGCAGATCTTTGCTGTAGATCTGATCCTGCAAGGCGACGTTGGCGGTACTCACCACCAGCGTTTTTTGTTCTTCCCGGGTAATGGCGATTCCCGGAATTAAATAGGACAGGGTTTTCCCCACCCCAGTCGGCGCTTCAATCGCCAGATGCCGCCCTTCTTCCCCGGAGAGCGTTTTCGCAACGTCAGCAATCATCTGCCGCTGCGGTGCGCGGGGGATAAAGTCGGGGATCTGTTCCTGAAGCGCCTTGTACCAGGCGGCAATTTGCGCTTTCAGCGCAGCCGTAAGTGCCATGAGAAAACCTGAAATACTGTATAAACAGCCACTATTGTGGCACATTTCAGGCGCTGGATGTACCTTTTTCCCCCATTCTGGAAAGCGCTTCGCAGCGCGGACTTAAATTGCCGGAAGGCGGCTTACACCCTATTCGGCCTACAGTCAGGTACATTGCAGGCCGAATAAACGCGTCGGCTAATAATATCCCAGTAACTTCCACCACAGCATACCCACGGCAAAAATGATAATGACATTTGCCGTCACCACACAGAGGTTGATTTTGTAAAAGCGCGGGCGTTCAAAATAGCCCTGGGCAAAATAGATGGGGCCAGGTCCACCACCGTATTCCGTATTGCCCCACATCAGATTACTGAAGATACCAAAGCAGATCGCCACCATCATCGGCGGTGCGCCAGCAGCGATCGCCGTGGCCGCAAAAGGGGCATACAGCGCAGCGACATGGCCGGTCGCCGTGGCAAAGAGATAGTGGACATAAATATACAGGATCCCCAGCAAAACAAAGGACTCTATCGCGCCAAATCCCTGAATACCGCTGCCCAGTTTGATCGTCATCCATTTAATAAAGCCCAGATCGGCAAGACCGGTCGCCAGGCTAATAATGACGCTAAACCAGATTACCGTGTCCCACGCTGCATGGTCATTGAGCAGGCTTTTCCAACTGACTGCGCCAGAGGCGAAAAGATAAGCGGCCAATCCCAGTCCGACCGAGGTTGCCGATAATCCCGTGATTAAGCTGGTGCCCCAGCCGACCAATGCCAACACAAAGCCAAACGCGACCTTTTTCTCGTTACTGCTCATCGCACCGAGTTCACCGAGCGCCTGCTTACCCATCGCTTTTGCCTCTGGCGTACGTTTAAGCTCAGGATCCAGCAACTTATAGACCAGAAGCGGCATCAAACAGAAACAGACCATCGCAGGAACAACAGCGGAAACAAACCACCCGCCCCAGGTTATCTCGACGCCTAATGAGGATTTAGCCAGACTCGCCACCAGCGGATTTGCCGCCATCCCGGTGAGGAATATCGCCCCGGTAATGGGCGTAAACTGAAAGCACACCATGGTTAAAAAATCACCAATACGCTTGCCGGTTACTCCCGGAGCCGAACCTAATACGTCATTGATTGAACGAGTGATAGGGAAAATAATCCCTCCGGAACGGGCTGTCACTGACGGCATTGCCGGAGCCATAATCAGATCGGATACCCCCAGCGAATAGGCAATACCCAGGCTACTGCCGCCAAATAGCGATAACATTTTATACGCGATACGTTTCCCGAGCCCTGAGGTAACAAACCCCAGAGAAAGAACATAGGCGCAGAAGATGAGCCATACCGTACCGGAAGCAAACCCTGACAGCGCTTTCGCCTCTGGCAAGGTCTTGGTAAAAATCACCACACAAAGCGCAATCAGCATTACCGCCCCCGAAGGGAGCGGTTGGGTAAGAATGGCGGCAATGGTCGCGGCAAAAATAGCAAACATATGCCAGGCCTGAGGCGTCAGACCATCAGGTACGGGATAAAACCAAATTATCCCCCCAATCGCCAGCGGTATCAGGAACGCCAGAATGGATTTTCCCGCGACAGAATTCGTTGACATAAAAATATCCTTATTCCGTTAGCCCGAGAACCTTCATTTCTGCGACATATATTTGGCCAGCACCTGATCGACCATCGCGGGTGCCATTCCCAGGTAGTTTGCCGGGTCGGTCAGTTTCTCAATCAACTGCGGATCCAGTCGTTCTGCAACAGATGGCATCGCATTCAGCACATCAGCCAGTCGCCCCCCCTGTTCGTTGACGATACGGCAGGCGTCGTACACAACATCATGCGCATCCTGACGACCGATGTATGGCGCCAGTCCCATCATGACCGCCTCAGCCACAATCAGGCCGTTGGTCATACCGAGGTTACGTTTCATCGCCGCTTCATCGACTATCAGCCCCGCCAGCATAAAATTGGCCTGATGCAACGCCCCTGCGCTGAGGACGAAACTTTCCGGGATAGCAATCCATTCCGCATGCCACGGCCCGGTCGCCCGTTCCAGGTCCTGCACCATCGCATCCAGCATCAGTCCCGCTTGCTGACGCACGCCTTTAGCACAGGCCAGCATCAGTTCGCTGGAGATCGGGTTGCGTTTCTGCGGCATGGTACTGCTGGCGCCACGCCCTTTAACAAACGGCTCATACAGCTCGCCAAACTCATTGGCTGCCAGCAACATTACGTCGTAGGCAATCTTACCCAGCGAACCAGTAATCACCGCTAACAAGTTAACCGCTTCGGCAAAACCATCACGCGCGACGTGCCAGGTGGACGTTGGAACATTCAGTCCAAGCTCTTCCATCATCGCTTTTTGTACCGCCAGCCCTTTATCCCCCAACGATGCCAGCGTACCAGCTGCACCCGCAAATTCGCCGACCAGAACACGAGGACGCGCCTGGGTAAGACGTTCCGCGTGGCGTTCAAACATATCCAGCCAGATGGCCGCTTTATAACCGAAGGTCACGGGCAAAGCCTGTTGTAAGTGGGTTCTCCCGGCCATTGGCGTATCACGGTAGCGACGTGCGAGGTCTGCGAGCGTCGCACGAAGTTTGTTTATATCGGTCTCAATTAACGTGAACGCATCACGAATTTGTAGGACTACCGCGGTGTCCATAATGTCCTGAGTGGTTGCCCCCCAGTGCACATAGCCGCCGGACTCGCCAGCCTGTTTAGAAATCTGGTGCACCAGCGGTAGGATCGGATACCCCACTATTTCAGTTTCATGGCGCAATAAATCAAAATCGAGCGTGTCGGCATTACATTTCTCGGCAATTTCCTGCGCCGCCGCCTCAGGTATTACGTCACAGCGCGCTTGAGCCTTAGCCAACGCAACTTCTACTTCCACGTATTTGCGCACCAGCTCGCGATCGTCAAACACCGCGCGCATCGCCGGTGTGCCGAAAGAATCCCTGAACAGAACAGAATCAAGTACATTCGAAGCCATAAATCCCCCTGGAAAATCTGATAATGATAAGATGCTTGTTTACGGCGGTTTGTTGGATATTCAAACGCCGCCACAATGTCCAGACATTATCAAATGTCCGTACATTTAAATGTACGGACATTTATAGTATTCATAAGAAATGTAGGGAATAGTCCGTACAAATTTTCGTGATAAAGATCACTAATATTTTGATGAAACTGCGATGAAAGAATCTCTGTACAAGCGAATAGCACGTGAACTGGCACAGCAAATTTCGGTGGGAACCTTTGCCCCCGGCTCGCTGTTTCCTACGGAAATGGAACTGTGCGAAACATGGCAGGTCAGCCGCCACACCATGCGTGAGGCGCTAAGGGAATTAACAGAGCAAGGTTTGATTTCACGGCGTAAAGGCGCAGGAACCCGCGTTTGCGAACCTAAGGCTAACGGCGTCAATCATCCGCTATCGCATCTTGAGGATCTGCTGCTGCTGGCCAGGAACAATCTGCGCGTCATCAAGAAAATCGATGAGATTGTGGCGGACATAGAGTTGTCCCAGTTGATTGGCTGCCCGCCAGGTTCCCGATGGCTGCACATTGCCAGTACCCGTGAAGATGCGCAAAACCCGGACGCGCCAATTTGCTGGACCGACAGTTACGCCAGCACGGACTACGCCAAGCTGCGCACGTACATCCGCGATGATCCGCACTCGTTAATTAGCGATCTGATCGAAACGCACTACGGTATTAAAAGTCATGAAGTTCACCAGACGATTACGGCTGTTGGTGTGCCTAAGAAGATGGCAAAAATCCTTAACGTAGCACCTGATTCTCCGGCGATGAGAATTGTCCGCCGCTATCTGGACAGGGAAGGAAAAGTTTTTGAAACGACGATTTCTGTTCATCCGGCAGGACGCTATACCTGCTCAATCGTGCTGAAATCGCAAAGCTCAGGGGAATGATTGACCTGGCCGGCCTACACAATGTGTAGACCGGATAGCATGTTTATACTGTCATACAGCAGGTAAATTACTGTGCTGAAGACGGTCTGCGCGGACGGCGCGGTGGACGAGGTTTATCGCCTGCCGGTTTGCCTTCGCCGCTACGCGGTTTCCCTTTCGGCGCGCCGCCATCCTGACGACGCGGCTGCTGGCCACGTCCTGCTCCGCCCTGGCCGCGACCGCCGCCACGCTGCTGGCGACCGTTCTGAATCGGCTCAACTTTGATAGACGGGTCTGGCTCGTAGCCCGGCGTTGCAATACGCGGGATCTCTTTTTTCAGCAGCTTCTCGATATCACGCAACAGTTTGTGTTCATCGACGCACACCAGAGACAACGCTTCGCCGGTGGCGGCCGCGCGGCCGGTACGACCAATACGGTGCACGTAATCTTCCGGGACGTTTGGCAACTCGTAGTTCACCACGTGCGGCAGCTCTTCAATATCCAGCCCGCGCGCGGCAATATCGGTCGCCACCAGCACGCGAATATCACCGGATTTAAAATCGGCCAGCGCACGCGTACGCGCCCCCTGAGATTTGTTACCGTGGATCGCCGCGCTGCGAATGCCGTCTTTATTCAGTTGTTCCGCCAGATGGTTCGCACCATGTTTGGTACGGGTAAACACCAGCACCTGCTGCCAGTTGCCCTGACCAATCATCTGCGACAACAGTTCACGTTTGCGTTTTTTATCCACGAAATGCACATGCTGAGTCACCTGCTCGGACGCGGTATTACGACGCGCCACTTCAATTTCCAGCGGGTTATGCAGCAGCTTTTCGGCCAGCGATTTAATATCGTCAGAGAACGTTGCCGAGAACAGCAGGTTCTGGCGTTTTGCCGGCAGTTTCGCCAGAACGCGACGAATGTCATGAATAAAGCCCATATCCAGCATGCGGTCAGCTTCATCCAGCACCAGGATCTCTACCTGATCCAGTTTCACCGCATTCTGGTGTTCCAGATCGAGCAAACGACCCGGGGTGGCAATCAGCACATCTACGCCGCCACGCAGCTTCATCATCTGTGGGTTAATGCTGACACCGCCGAAAACCACCAGCGAGCGAATATTGAGATACTTACTGTAATCACGTACGTTTTCGCCAATCTGGGCCGCCAGCTCGCGAGTCGGCGTGAGGATCAGCGCACGAACCGGACGACGGCTTTTACCATGCGGCTGATGAGTCACAAGATGCTGCAACAACGGCAGGGTAAAGCCTGCTGTTTTCCCCGTACCGGTCTGGGCGCTGGCCATCAGATCGCGGCCTTCCAGCACGGCGGGGATCGCCTGCTGCTGAATAGGGGTAGGTTCACGGTAACCCTGCTCGGCAACGGCACGTAAAATCTCAGGGTTCAAACCAAGGGAATCAAAAGACATAACAACTCCGAACCGCCCTGACCGTTACCGGTGTCGTTTTCAGGGAGATACACACAATAGAGATGACAAAAACCACAATGTCATGAAGGGGCGGAGTGTAGCAGTTTTTGTGATGTACCGCATAAATTATCCCTTCAACAGAAATTAACCTCGCGGACTGGACAAGGTGGCATATCAGTCATAATCTTAATCAATCGATTGATTAAGATCAGAGCCGCGCAATGAATACACCCACCATGACAACCAAAGGCGAACAGGCGAAAAACCAGCTCATTGCCGCCGCGCTGGCGCAGTTTGGCGAGTATGGTCTGCACGCCACAACGCGCGATATCGCCGCGCAGGCCGGACAAAACATTGCGGCCATCACCTACTATTTTGGCTCAAAAGAGGATTTATACCTCGCCTGCGCCCAGTGGATTGCCGATTTTATTGGTTCACAGTTTCGCCCGCATGCGGAAGAAGCCGAGCGTCTGTTTACTCAGCCGGAGCCCGATCGTGGCGCGATGCGCGAACTTATCCTGCGCGCCTGTAAAAATATGATCATGCTGTTAACCCAGGACGACACCGTTAACCTGAGCAAGTTTATCTCACGCGAACAGCTTTCACCCACCGCGGCTTATCAACTGGTACACGACCAGGTTATCAATCCGCTGCATACCCACCTGACGCGCCTGATTGCTGCCTATACTGGTCGCGATGCCAACGACACCCAAATGATTCTGCACACCCACGCCATACTCGGCGAGGTGCTGGCCTTTCGTCTGGGGAAAGAAACTATTCTGTTGCGTACGGGCTGGTCACAATTTGATGAGGATAAAACCGCGCTGATTGAGCACACCGTTACCTGTCACATCGATCTTATTCTGCAAGGTTTAACGCAAAGGAGTCTGGAGTCATGAAAAAACCTGTCGTTCTCGGGCTGGTTATCGCGGCCCTCGTTGCCGTGATTGCTGGTGGAACGTGGTGGTATCAAAGTCGGCAAGATAACGGTCTGACGCTCTACGGCAACGTCGATATCCGTAGCGTCAATCTGAGTTTTCGCGTCGGCGGCAGGCTGGCCTCGCTGGCGGTTGACGAAGGCGACGCCATTACCGCCGGTCAGGTGCTGGGAGAACTGGACCACGCGCCGTATGAAAACGCGCTAATGCAGGCAAAAGCGAATGTTGCCGCCGCCCAGGCACAGTACGATCTGATGCTGGCCGGTTATCGTGAAGAAGAGATTGCGCAAACCGCAGCGGCGGTCAAACAGGCGCAGGCCGCCTATGATTATGCGCAGAATTTCTACAATCGACAGGTAGGACTGTGGAAAAGCCGCACCATTTCCGCTAACGATCTGGAAAACGCCCGTTCATCACGTGACCAGGCGCTGGCCTCACTGAAATCCGCGCAGGATAAACTCGCCCAGTATCGCAGCGGTAATCGTGTGCAGGATATTGAGCAGGCGAAAGCCACGCTCGAACAAGCACAAGCTGAGCTGGCGCAGGCTGAACTGAATTTGCATGACACCACGTTAACCTCTCCGTCTGACGGCACGATTCTCACCCGGGCGGTTGAACCGGGTAGCATGCTGAACGAAGGCGGCACGGTACTGACGCTATCACTCACGCGTCCGGTCTGGATTCGCGCCTACGTTGACGAACGAAATCTAAGCCAGGCGCAGCCAGGACGCGAAATCCTGCTCTACACCGATGGCCGCCCGGACAAGCCTTATCACGGTAAAATTGGCTTCGTGTCGCCTACCGCCGAGTTTACCCCGAAAACGGTCGAGACCCCTGACCTGCGCACCGACCTGGTTTATCGTCTGCGCATTGTGGTGACCGACGCAGACAATGCGCTGCGCCAGGGGATGCCGGTAACAATAAAGTTTGGTGATGAGGCACGGCATGACTGACGCCGTCATTACGCTGAATGGGTTGACGAAAAACTTTGCCGGAATGGAAAAACCGGCCGTCGCCCCGCTCGACTGTACCGTTCATGCCGGCTACGTGACCGGGCTTGTCGGGCCGGACGGCGCGGGCAAAACCACGCTGATGCGGATGCTGGCGGGTTTGTTAAAACCCGACGCCGGAAGTGCTGCGGTAATTGGCTTTGATCCCATCAAAGACGACAGCGCCCTGCACGCCGTGCTGGGTTATATGCCGCAGAAATTTGGCCTGTACGAAGATTTGACGGTCATGGAGAACCTCAATCTCTATGCCGATTTGCGCAGCGTCACCGGCGACGTGCGAGAAAAAACCTTTGCCCGGTTACTGGAATTTACCTCGCTGGGTCCGTTTACCGGACGACTGGCAGGCAAGCTTTCCGGAGGCATGAAACAGAAGCTCGGGCTTGCCTGTACGCTGGTGGGCGAGCCTAAAGTGTTGCTGCTGGATGAGCCCGGCGTGGGCGTCGACCCGATATCCCGCCGCGAGTTGTGGCAAATGGTCCATGAACTGGCGGGCGACGGGATGCTGATCCTCTGGAGTACCTCCTATCTGGATGAAGCCGAACAGTGTCGTGATGTGCTGCTGATGAATGAAGGCGAATTGCTGTATCAGGGCGATCCGACCCAGCTTACGCAGACGATGGCCGGACGCAGCTTTTTAATGAGCAGCCCGCAGGAAAATAACCGCCGACTGTTGCAACGCGTGTTAAAACTGCCGCAGGTCAGCGACGGGATGATTCAGGGGAAATCCGTCCGTTTGATCCTGAAAAAAGAGGCTACGGCCCAGCAGATTCAAGACGCGAACGGTATGCCGGAGATAATCATCAACGAAACCGCTCCCCGTTTCGAGGATGCTTTTATCGATTTACTCGGCGGGGCCGGAACATCAGAGTCACCGCTGGGCGCCATCCTGCATACCGTGGAAGGCACGCCTGGCGAAACGGTGATCGAAGCCAAAGCGTTGACCAAAAAGTTTGGCGATTTTGCCGCTACCGACCATGTAGACTTTGCCGTGCAGCGCGGCGAGATTTTTGGCCTGTTAGGCCCCAACGGCGCCGGGAAATCCACCACCTTTAAAATGATGTGCGGTCTGCTGGTTCCTACCTCCGGCAAAGCGCTGGTGCTGGATATGGATCTCAAGGTTAGCTCCGGCAAAGCGCGTCAGCATCTGGGCTATATGGCGCAGAAATTCTCCCTGTACGGCAACCTGACGGTTGAACAGAATCTGCGTTTTTTCTCCGGCGTCTACGGCCTGCGCGGTCGGACGCAGAAAGAGAAGATCGATCGCATGAGTGAGGCATTTGGCCTGAAAAGCATCGCCTCCCACGCTACCGACGAGCTACCGCTGGGCTTTAAACAACGTCTGGCGCTGGCCTGCTCGCTGATGCATGAGCCAGATATCCTGTTTCTCGATGAACCCACTTCCGGGGTTGATCCCCTTACTCGTCGAGAATTCTGGTTGCATATCAACAGCATGGTGGAAAAAGGCGTCACGGTAATGGTGACGACCCACTTTATGGATGAGGCGGAATATTGCGATCGCATCGGACTGGTGTATCGCGGCAAACTGATCGCCAGCGGCACGCCGGACGACCTGAAAGCAAAGGCTGCCGATAACGACACGCCGGACCCCACCATGGAGCAGGCGTTTATTACGCTCATCAATGACTGGGATAAGGAGCATACGCATGAGTAACTCCGCGCTCTCATGGCGACGCGTACGCGCGCTGTGCGTAAAAGAGACGCGCCAGATCGTCCGCGATCCCAGCAGTTGGCTGATTGCTGTAGTGATCCCGTTGTTGCTGCTGTTTATCTTCGGCTACGGGATCAACCTCGACTCCAGCAAGTTGCGAGTGGGAATTTTGCTCGAACAGCAGAGCGAAGAAGCGCTGGATTTCACCCACACCATGACCGGTTCGCCGTATATTGACGCCACCATCAGCGATAACCGTCAGGAATTGATTGAGAAAATGCAGGCCGGACGCATTCGCGGGCTGGTGGTGATCCCGGTAGATTTTGCCCAACAAATGGCGCGACCTGGCGACACAGCCCCTATTCAGGTGATCACTGACGGCAGCGAACCGAATACCGCCAACTTTGTGCAGGGTTATGTCGAAGGCATCTGGCAGATTTGGCAGCAACAGCGGGCTGAGGATCGCGGGGAATCATTTAAGCCGTTAATCGATGTGCAGACCCGCTACTGGTTTAACCCGGCGGCTATCAGCCAGCACTTTATAATTCCCGGGGCGGTAACCATCATCATGACGGTGATTGGCGCGATCCTCACCTCGTTAGTGGTGGCGCGTGAATGGGAGCGCGGCACCATGGAAGCGCTGTTGTCTACCGAAGTTACCCGCGTCGAGCTGCTGCTGTGCAAACTGATCCCCTATTACTTTTTAGGCATGCTGGCGATGCTGCTGTGTATGCTGGTGTCGGTGTTTATTCTTGGCGTGCCCTATCGCGGCTCGTTGTTAATCCTGTTTTTTATCACCAGCCTGTTCCTGCTCAGTACGCTCGGCATGGGCCTGCTTATCTCCACCATCACCCGTAATCAATTTAACGCCGCGCAGGTTGCGCTGAACGCCGCTTTCCTGCCCTCGATTATGTTGTCGGGGTTTATCTTCCAGATAGACAGCATGCCGGCGATTATCCGCGCGGTGACTTACATTATTCCGGCGCGCTATTTCGTCAGCACCCTGCAAAGCCTTTTTTTGGCGGGCAACATTCCGGTGGTGCTGATTATCAACGTGCTGTTTTTAATCGCTTCGGCGGTAATGTTTATTGGCCTGACGTGGCTTAAAACCAAACGTCGGCTGGATTAAGGGGACGGGCATGTTTCATCGCTTATGGACATTAATTCGTAAAGAGCTGCAATCGCTATTACGCGAGCCGCAGACGCGAGCCATTCTGATTTTACCGGTGCTGATTCAGGTCATTCTGTTCCCGTTCGCCGCGACGCTGGAAGTGACCAACGCCACTATCGCTATCTATAACGAAGACAATGGCAAACACTCGGTGGAGCTTACCCAGCGCTTCGCCCGCGCCAGCGCCTTTACGCATGTCCTGTTACTGAAAAGCCCACAGGAGATCCAGCCCACCATCGACACGCAAAAAGCGCTGCTGCTGGTGCGCTTCCCGGCCAATTTTTCGCGGAATCTGGATACCTTCCAGCAAGCGCCCATGCAAATTATCCTCGATGGACGTAACTCGAACAGCGCGCAAATTGCCGCCAATTACCTGCAGCAGATCGTGAAGGAGTACCAGCAGGAGCTGATGGACGGCAAGCCAAAACCGAACAACAGCGAACTGGTGGTGCGTAACTGGTATAACCCGAATCTGGACTACAAATGGTTCGTGGTTCCGTCGCTGATCGCCATGATCACCACCATCGGCGTGATGATCGTCACCTCGCTGTCGGTGGCGCGCGAGCGCGAACAGGGCACGCTCGATCAACTGCTGGTCTCCCCGCTCACCACCTGGCAGATTTTCATCGGCAAGGCAGTGCCCGCGCTGATTGTGGCCACTTTTCAGGCCACCATTGTGCTGGCGATCGGCATCTGGGCTTATCACATTCCGTTTGCCGGTTCACTGGGGCTGTTCTATTTCACGATGGTGATTTATGGGCTGTCGCTGGTCGGTTTTGGTCTGCTGATTTCATCGCTGTGCGCCACCCAGCAGCAGGCGTTTATCGGCGTATTTGTCTTTATGATGCCGGCGATATTGCTCTCAGGCTACGTCTCGCCGGTCGAAAATATGCCGGTATGGTTACAGAATCTGACGTGGATAAACCCGATCCGCCATTTTACGGACATCACGAAACAGATTTACCTGAAGGATGCGAGTCTGAAGATTATCTGGGGAAGTTTGTGGCCGCTGTTGGTGATCGCGGCCACAACCGGCTCAGCGGCGTATGCGATGTTTCGACGCAAGGTGATGTAGCTTTTTGTCTTTCGCCAGCAGCGACACCACGGCGGGTCCGGCAAGGATCACCAGCCCCGCCAGAGCCAGCAAGACGTTGTTTTGCAGCACGCGCGACAGCAGCCACAGTACAATCATCGCGGCACCGAAATACCACGTCGTAGTGAGTTCTTCCAGCACATCCGCCACGTCGCGCCAGCGCTGTTCATGGTGACGTTGTAAGGCCAGCATTAATAAAACCGTTACGCCGTAAACGACGCATAATCCCAGGCCGACGTGCACCAGCGTGCCGCTCATCCAGCCCATTACCAGCAACACCACTACCAGTAAATGCAACACAATCTGCCAGCAACTTAGACCCGTTGCGACACGAACACGTTGTTGCCACCTCATGGCTTTTCTCCTGAAGGATTTTCGACTAATTGTTCAGAGTACCGGACTTTACGGAAAATTCCGCAACACCGCATCTTTTTGTGACGACGACTACACTATTTTAATCAGGAAAGTGATGCCAACGGGAGAATCATGGCCAGACAAACAGAACGGTTTTCATTCAATGTGCTCACCATTAATACTCATAAAGGATTTACCGCCTTCAATCGGCGTTTTATTTTGCCTGAGCTGCGAGAGGCTGTCAGAACGGTCGGTGCGGACATTGTGTGCCTGCAAGAGGTCATGGGCGCGCACGAGGTGCATCCTCTGCATGTGGAAAACTGGCCGGACACCACGCACTACGAATTTCTGGCGGATACCATGTGGAGCGACTTCGCTTATGGACGTAACGCCGTGTATCCGCAGGGGCATCACGGTAACGCTGTGCTGTCGCGCTATCCTATTGAACATTATGAAAATCGCGATGTGTCGGTCGGCGCGAGTGAAAAACGCGGGGTCCTGTACTGCCGCATCGTGCCGCCGATGCTCTCCCACCCGGTTCACGTGATGTGTGTCCATCTCGGTTTGCGTGAAGCCCACCGTCAGGCCCAACTCGCTATGCTGGCAGAGTGGGTGAATGCCTTACCTGAGGGTGAGCCCGTCGTGGTCGCCGGTGATTTCAACGATTGGCGACAAAAAGCTAATCATCCGTTGAAAGCCAATGCCGATCTTGACGAGATCTTTACCCGCGCCCACGGTCGCCCGGCGCGGACGTTTCCGGTGCAGTTTCCCCTGCTGCGTCTCGACAGGATCTATGTGAAAAACGCGAATGCCAGTACCCCAACGACGCTGGCGCTGCGTCACTGGCGACATTTGTCCGATCATGCCCCTCTGAGTGCGGAGATTCATTTATGAAATTTGGCTGGCGTGAAGGCAATCAAATTCAACTGCTGGAAAACGGCGATCAGTACTACCCCGCCGTGTTTGACGCCATTGAACAGGCGCAGCAAAAAATTATCCTCGAGACCTTCATCTGGTTTGAAGATGCGGTCGGAAAACAGCTGCATGCCGCGCTGCTGAGTGCAGCACGTCGCGGCGTTAAAGCCGAAGTGCTGCTGGATGGCTATGGTTCGCCGGACCTCAGCGACAGCTTCGTTAATGAGCTAACCGCAGCCGGCATTGTTTTCCGCTATTACGATCCGCGCCCGCGTCTGTTCGGCATGCGCACCAATCTCTTTCGCCGTATGCATCGCAAAATTGTGGTCATTGATGACCGCGTTGCTTTCGTCGGCGGCATCAATTATTCCGCTGAACATATGTCTGATTACGGCCCTGAGGCCAAGCAGGATTACGCCGTACGCGTTGAAGGCCCCATCGTGGCCGACATCCTGACATTCGTACTGGAAAACCTGCCGGGCCAGAGCGCCGTACGCCGCTGGTGGCGACGTCATCATCGCGCAGTCGAAAATCATCGGCCTGGCGAAGCGCAGGTGCTGTTTGTCTGGCGCGACAACGAAGAGCATCGCGATGATATTGAACGTCATTATTTGAAAATGCTTACCCAGGCCAGACGGGAAGTGATCATTGCCAATGCCTACTTCTTTCCCGGCTATCGCTTTCTGCATGCCCTGCGTAAAGCGGCCCGACGCGGCGTTCGGGTAAAACTCATCGTGCAGGGTGAACCAGATATGCCGATTGTGAAAGTGGGCGCCCGCCTGCTGTACAACTATCTGGTAAAAGGCGGCGTCCATGTCTATGAATATCGCCGTAAACCTCTGCATGGCAAGGTAGCGCTGATGGACGATCATTGGGCGACGGTAGGCTCCAGCAATCTTGACCCGCTCAGCCTGTCGCTGAATCTGGAAGCGAATCTCATTATTCATGACCGTGCGTTTAACCAGACTCTGCGCGACAACCTGAACCCGATTATTGCGCAGGACTGCAAGCGGGTTGATGAATCCATGCTGCCCAAACGCACCTGGTGGAACCTGACCAAAAGCGTGCTGGCGTTCCACTTTTTACGCCATTTCCCAGCGCTGGTCGGCTGGCTACCCGCACATACACCACATCTGACTGAGGTAGAACCGCCCGCACAGCCTGCCATGGAAACGCAGGATCGCATTCAAACTGAGGATGTCGGAGGAAAATCCTGATGGCCAAAGCACATCCGCGCTGGCGGTTAGCGAAAAAAATACTCACGTGGCTATTTTTCATTGCCGTCATCGTGTTGCTGGTCATTTATGCCAGCAAGGTCAATTGGGAAGAGGTCTGGACGGTAATCCGGGATTACAATCGGACTGCCCTGCTCAGCGCCGTGGGGTTGGTAATCGTCAGTTATTTACTCTACGGCTGCTATGACCTGCTCGGCCGACATTACTGTGGGCACAAGCTGGCAAAACGTCAGGTCATGCTGGTGTCGTTTATCTGTTACGCCTTCAACCTGACATTGAGCACCTGGGTGGGCGGCATTGGGATGCGTTATCGACTCTACTCGCGCCTCGGGTTGCCGGGGAGCACTATTACGCGGATTTTTTCACTGAGTATTACCACCAACTGGCTGGGCTATATTCTGCTGGGCGGCTTTATTTTTACCTTTGGCGTGGTCGAGTTGCCCGCGCATTGGTATATCGATGAAGGTACGCTGCGCATTTTAGGCATTGCGCTACTGCTGATTATTGTCGTTTATCTGTGGTTTTGCGCCTTCGCGAAACATCGCCACATCACCATCAGGGGCCAAAAACTGGTGCTGCCCTCCTGGAAATTTGCCATCGCGCAAATGGTGATATCCAGTACCAACTGGATGGTGATGGGAGCCATTATCTGGCTGTTGCTGGGTCAGGATATCAACTATTTCTTCGTGCTGGGCGTGCTGCTGGTGAGCAGTATTGCCGGGGTTATCGTACATATTCCGGCGGGGATCGGTGTGCTGGAGGCGGTTTTTATGGCGTTGCTGGCGGGAGAAGATACTTCTCAAGGCAAGATTATCGCCGCCCTGCTTGCGTATCGCGTCCTCTATTATTTTATTCCGCTGCTGCTGGCGCTTATTTGCTACCTGTTGCTGGAAAGTCGGGCGAAAAAGCTGCGGGCGAAAAACGAGAAGGCAATGGCGAAATGATTTGCCGGATGCGGCGTAACGCCTTATCCGGCCTACTTTCGATATAAGACGGTAGGCCGGATAAGCCATCCGGCAACAGAGAATTAACGACGATTGCCGAAGATACGCAGCAGCATCAAGAACAGGTTGATAAAGTCCAGATACAGCGTTAGTGCGCCAAGAATCGCGTATTTGCGCAGATTAGAACTGTCACGCAGATCGATCTGCTCACCGATGTTTTTCAGCTTCTGCGTGTCATAGGCGGTCAGACCGACAAACACAATCACCCCAATGTAGGTTACCGCCCACATCAACGCTTCGCTCTTCAGCCAGAAGTTAACCAGTGAAGCCAGCACAATACCGATTAGCGCCATAAACAGCATATTGCCGAAACCGCTGAGATCGCGCTTAGTGGTATAACCGTACAGGCTCATGATGCCAAACATCCCGCCGGTGACCACAAAGGTACTGGCGATAGACGAGTAGGTATAGACGATGAAGATGCTCGACAGCGTTAACCCGGTTAACGCCGAATAGAGCATAAACAGCGTGGTTGCCACACCGGCGCTCAGCTTTTGCACCATGCCGGACAAAACGAACACCAGCGCCAGTTGGGCGATAATCAGGCCAAAGAAGGTGATTTTACTGGAGAAGACAAACATCATCACCGCGGGCGTATTTGCCGCATACCAGGCGATAAACGCCGTCAGCAACAACCCGCAGGTCATCCAGCCATAAACCTGCGCCATATACGTTTGCAGGCCGGAACGCGCCTGCACAATAGAATCGGATCGTGGGAATCGGTCCATGACAATCTCCTGAATCAGTATGAGCCTACAACAATTGTACTCTACCAGCGTTTTGCTGCTAGCTTATCGCTGTCACGAGCATCCACCCAACGTTCACCTTCCGGCGTGGCCTCGCGCTTCCAGAACGGTGCGCGGGTTTTCAGATAATCCATAATGAACTGCCCGGCATCAAACGCGCTACTACGATGCGCGCTGGTCACGCCAACAAAAACGATTTCATCGCCGGGCCATAGTGCGCCAATGCGATGGATCACCGTCACCCGTCCCAGCGGCCAGCGCGTACGCGCCTCGTCGACAATCTCCGCCAGCGCTTTTTCGGTCATGCCGGGATAGTGTTCCAGCGTTAATGCCTGCACACTGTCGCCGAGGTTGTGGTTACGCACTTTACCGGTGAAGGTCACTACGGCGCCGTCTTCATCACGCTCGGCAAGCCAGGGATACTCTTCCCCAACGCTGAACGGCGCATGCCCAACAACAATTCGCGTCTCAGCCATCTTAACCTCCGGTTACCGGTGGGAAGAAAGCCACTTCATCACCTGCGTTAAGGGGATGGTCAAAACTGACCAGCGTCTGGTTCACCGCCGCCAGCAGCTTGCCGTCTTCCAGCGCCAGCGCCCAACGATCGCCTTGCGCCGCCAGATGCTGGCGCAGCGCTTCGACCGTTGGAAATTCAGCGGTGACCTCTAAAGCATCCGTGTTGACCAGTTCACGGACCTGGGCAAAGAAAAGAACCTTAATCATGCACATCCACCTTAAAATCTCCCGACTTGCCGCCGCTTTTTGCCAGCAGGCGCACCGGACCAATCACCATGTCCTTTTGCACCGCTTTGCACATGTCGTAGATGGTCAACGCCGCCACGGAGGCCGCCGTTAACGCTTCCATTTCCACACCGGTTTTCCCGCTCAGGCGACACAGCGTCTCAATGCGTACACGATGGTGTTCCGGTTCGGCATGCAGGTTGACTTCGACTTTGCTCAGCATCAGTGGGTGACACAGCGGGATAAGATCCCAGGTTCGTTTGGCCGCCTGAATACCGGCAATGCGCGCCGTGGCGAAAACGTCGCCTTTATGGTGGCTACCATCGATAATCATCGCCAGCGTTTCGCTGCGCATCGTCACGAAGGCTTCAGCACGCGCCTCGCGTACCGTTTCTGCTTTGCCAGAGACATCCACCATGTGGGCTTCGCCAGCGGCGTTAATATGAGTCAGTTGCGACATACTTATTTCTTCAAATGTGGGTGGAAATTACACGGACGCGTACGGGCATCAAGCTGCGGCGCAATGATATTTTCCCAGGCGGTACGGCACGCTTTGGTCGACCCCGGCATGGCGAAAATCAGCGTTTTATTCGCAACCCCGGCAATTGCCCGGGATTGCAGCGTCGCGGTACCGATCTCTTCAAACGAGAGCATACGGAATACTTCGCCAAAACCTTCAACTTCTCTGTCGAACAGCGGTTGCAACGCTTCCGGCGCCTGGTCACCTTCGGTCAGTCCGGTGCCGCCGGTAATGAGCACAACCTGCACATCGTCACTGGCAATCCAGGCGGAAACCTGGGCGCGGATGGCATAACGGTTCTCTTTGACAATCGCCTTGTCAACAATCTGATGGCCCGCTTCCTGCGCCGAGTCACGCAGGTAGTGACCGGAGGTGTCATCCTCTTCGCCGCGACGGTTGGAAACAGTAAGAATAGCAATGCGTGTCGGGATAAATTCAGCGCTTACCTGACTCATGAAAACTCCTTTTAGCGATCAGCCGCCAATGTAAGATAAGTTTTGCGTAATACCGGTATTGTTCTGATGCAGGAAATGGGTCTGCTTTTTCTCCAGCAGCGCGGTTGAAATGCGTTCTTCCAGCGCGGATTGCTGAGCGTCATCTTCCAGCAAGTCACGCAGGCTTACGCCGCCTTCACCAAATAAACACAGATGAAGCTTGCCGACAGAGGAAACGCGCAGACGATTACAGGTGGCGCAAAAGTCTTTCTCATAAGGCATGATCAGACCAATTTCGCCAGCATAATCAGGATGGCAGAAAACCTGAGCCGGACCGTCGCTGCGCTGGCGAAGCTGGTGGATCCAGCCGCGACGCAGAAGCTCATCGCGCAGTACTTGCCCTGAGATATGATGCTTACGGAAAAGTGCACTGCCCTCCCCCGTTTCCATCAGTTCAATAAAACGCAGTTGAATAGGACGAGGTTGGATCCACGCCAGGAAGGTGTCCAGTTGATGATGGTTTACATCGCGCATCAACACAGTGTTGACTTTGACTTTTTCAAAACCGGCTGCAAAGGCGGCGTCAATGCCCGCCATCACCTGCTGAAATTTGTCCTGCCCGGTAATGGCGTGAAACTGACGGGCATCGAGACTGTCGACGCTGACGTTGAGTGCCGTCAACCCGGCATCGCGCCAGGCGGCGGCATCGCGCGCCAGACGATAACCATTGGTCGTTACCGCAATCTGACGGATAGCGTCGTTTTCACGCACAGCGGCAATAATGTCGGTAAAATCGCGACGTAATGAGGGTTCGCCCCCTGTCAGGCGCACTTTTTCCGTCCCCAGACTGGCGAACGCACGGGTGACGCGGCGAATTTCATCAACGGTCAAAAAGCCGTTATTGGTGACCCCGCCGGGCTTATAGCCATCCGGCAGGCAGTAGGTGCAACGAAAGTTACACACATCGGTAATCGACAAACGTAAGTAGTAAAACTTACGCGCGAAAGCATCGGTAAGTTGAGAGCCCATGTACACCTTTCCAAATACGGGAGACGCAGTCATTTCTTCCTGCGCCCTGGTGACAATCTCGTTCGAGCATTGCCACGGCCAAAGCACCGTATCATTTGACCCAGGTGCAGAGGCTAGAGTGTTTATACTCATCATACTTTGAGTACGTAGTGGTTATGCCGATACTAGCGTGTAAATGGCGATAATGCCAAGCACACTTACGCTGTATAAATACGTATATAGCGACATGATCGTGCAATTTCGCTACAGAATAAGCAAAAACCACAGTTTTGCATTGATATACATCATCTTGCTGTCAGGTGCATGTCGTCAGAAAGGAGTAGATCGCCGAAAATTAATTTCGGCAAATGCCAACTGGATAATTGCTGAAAACACGCTATTTACGGTACTGTAGCGCCGATCAATTGATATCAGGAAACTCTATGCGCACTCGCACGCTGGCAGATTTAGATCGCGTTGTCGCTCTCGGCGGAGGGCATGGATTAGGACGCGTTCTCTCCTCACTTTCCCCTTTAGGTTCACGACTGACGGGTATCGTCACCACCACCGATAATGGCGGCTCCACGGGGCGTATTCGTCGTTCTGAAGGCGGCATCGCCTGGGGGGACATGCGTAACTGCCTGAACCAGTTAATTACCCAACCCAGCGTTGCATCCGCTATGTTTGAATACCGTTTTGGCGGTAATGGCGAGCTTTCCGGACATAACCTCGGAAATTTAATGTTAAAGGCGCTCGATCACCTCAGCGTGCGGCCTCTCGAAGCTATTAATTTAATTCGCAACCTGCTGAAGGTGGATGCGCATTTAATTCCGATGTCTGAGCTGCCGGTGGATCTGATGGCTATTGATGATCAGGGGCATGAAGTCTATGGCGAAGTGAATATCGATCAGCTCACTATCCCACCTCAGGAACTGATGCTGTCGCCAAAAGTCCCTACCACGCGAGAAGCGGTTGAGGCAATCGCCGAAGCAGATTTGATTCTGATAGGACCAGGCAGTTTTTATACCAGCCTGATGCCGATCCTGCTGCTCGACGAACTGGCGCAGGCATTACGGCGTACACCCGCCAGGATGGTCTACATTGGCAATCTGGGTCGCGAATTAAGCCTGCCAGCAGCCAGCCTGACGCTTAACGATAAGCTGGCAATCATCGAACAGTACGTTGGCAAAAAAGTGATTGACGCGGTGGTTGTCGGCCCGAAAGTAGATGTTTCGGCCGTTACCGACCGCATTGTGATTCAGGAAGTGCTGGAAGCCAGCGATATTCCGTACCGTCATGACCGTCAGTTGCTGCACAGCGCGCTGGAGAAAGCGGTACAGGCATTAGGCTGAGTGGATTTGCCTGATGCGCTGCGCTTGTCAGGCCGACAAACGCAAGCACCCCGTAAGCCGGATAAGGGGGTTACCCCGCATCCGGCACAGGATTACGATGCCGCAATAAATAACTCACGCAGCTGATGCAACTGATCGCGGATCGTCGCAGCCTCTTCAAATTCGAGATTCTGCGCATGCTGCATCATCTGCCCTTCCAACTCGTGAATCTTTTGCTGCAGGGCTTTTGGCGTCATATCCAGTTCCACAACGTCAGACTTCGCACCCGCACGTGACTTCCCTTTGCCCTTCGCCTTGGTCTTCGCAATATTCTGACCCAGCGCCAGAATATCGACCACTTTCTTGTTCAGCCCCTGCGGCGTAATACCGTGCTCTTCGTTATAGCGCTGCTGCTTCTCGCGACGACGTTCAGTTTCACCAATCGCCCTGGCCATCGAGGCGGTAATTTTATCGCCGTAGAGTATAGCCTTGCCGTTGATGTTACGCGCCGCGCGACCGATGGTCTGGATAAGTGAGCGTTCAGAGCGCAGGAACCCTTCTTTGTCTGCGTCCAGAATCGCCACCAGCGAGACCTCAGGCATGTCCAGCCCCTCACGTAACAGGTTGATACCCACCAGCACGTCAAACTCGCCCAGGCGCAGGTCACGAATGATTTCCATACGTTCCACGGTATCGATGTCTGAGTGCAGATAACGCACCCGCTCGCCGTGCTCTTCGAGGTATTCGGTGAGGTCTTCCGCCATGCGTTTGGTAAGCGTGGTGACCAGCACACGTTCGTTAATCGCCGCACGCGTGCGGATCTCCGACAGCAGATCGTCAACCTGCGTCGCCACCGGACGCACTTCTATCACCGGATCCAGCAGGCCAGTCGGTCGTACTACTTGATCAACCACGTCATCACCGGATTTCTCCAGCTCATAGTTCCCCGGCGTCGCCGAGACGTAGATGGTCTGCGGAGCCAGTGCCTCGAACTCTTCAAATTTAAGCGGGCGGTTATCCAGCGCCGAGGGCAAACGGAATCCGTATTCGACCAGGGTCTCTTTACGCGCCCGGTCGCCACGGTACATACCGCCAATTTGCGGGATAGTGACGTGAGATTCATCCACTACCAGCAGACCATCAGCCGGCAGGTAATCAAACAACGTCGGCGGCGGCTCGCCTGGACCGCGTCCGGACAGATAGCGGGAATAGTTTTCAATCCCCGAGCAATAACCCAGCTCGTTCATCATTTCCAGATCGAACTGTGTACGCTGGCTTAAGCGCTGCTCTTCCAGCAACTTGTTATTCGCCAGCAGATTTTTACGGCGGTCTGCCAGCTCGACTTTAATTTCTTCCATCGCCTGCACGATACGTTCGCGCGGCGTGACGTAGTGCGTTTTCGGGTAGATGGTATAGCGGGAAATGGTCGATTCAACCTGCCCGGTAAGCGGGTCAAACAGCGACAAACGCTCGACTTCCTCATCAAACAGTTCCACGCGCAGCGCAATGTCGTCGGATTCAGCCGGGAAAATGTCGATAACTTCACCGCGCACGCGGAAGGTACCGCGCTGGAATGCCTGATCGTTACGGGTATATTGCAGCTCCGCCAGACGACGCAGGATCGCGCGCTGGTCAATGATCATCCCCACCGTCAGATGCAGCATCATTTTCAGATACAGGTCCGGGTCGCCCAAACCATAAATGGCGGAAACCGACGCCACCACAACGACATCCCGACGTTCCAGTAGCGCTTTGGTCGCCGACAGACGCATCTGCTCAATGTGTTCGTTGACCGAGGCATCCTTCTCGATGAAGGTATCAGAACTCGGTACGTAAGCTTCCGGCTGATAATAGTCGTAGTAGGAGACAAAATATTCCACCGCGTTTTCCGGAAAGAACTCTTTCATCTCGCCATATAGCTGCGCGGCAAGCGTCTTGTTAGGCGCCAGCACCATGGTAGGACGCTGTAGGTCCGCAATCACATTCGCGATGGTGAATGTTTTCCCCGATCCCGTCACCCCCAGCAGCGTCTGATGCGCCAGACCGTCCTCCAGACCTTCTTCCAGGCGACGTATCGCCTCAGGCTGATCGCCAGAGGGTTTAAAAGCGGAATTTAGTTTGAACGGTTTACTCATGAGCAGCTACCTGAAGCAATGGGCGGGCAGGTGTGTAATTTTACTCGCAGTCGTATATTTTGCCAGTAAAATATACTGGATGAAAAAACAGTAACGCGCCAGAATATTTCTGTTACACCCGCAAAATAGCCGTGACTGCAGGCCAAAATTTGCCCCCAGACAAGATAAAACACCAGCAAAAATGTGTTATCCCCAAACCAATGCCTTTTTTAACATTTGTCAAGCCAGCCGATGAAAGTTTTATGGCAACACATGACACTTCTGCGACAGCCATTGCTTTTATCTAACTGCCTGTAATTTAAACATTATTTTCTCAAGCCGTCTTTCGCATCAATTTAGTCGCAGGCCGCGTCTTCTCTCGCTTACATTGTGTTTTCTAACCCTAATACACAAGGTTATCCACAGGAATAGTGGATAACTGCTTCCAGCCCGTGTGGACTGTAGCCTGGCAAAAACACCCTGACTCTCTTTTCCGCTGGGCTAAAAAAAAATTATCGCTATTTTTTGATATTTATCAGCTAACGAGGCGGCCAGGGAGAGCCGAGATCTTGCTCGCATTTTCACCATTTTCTTGTCCGCGTACTGCAATAGCGACCAGTGTTATTTCCCCTCTCGATTCAACCAGCTGATGCCGTCAAAGACAAAATGCTGAGATCGAGATAACGTCCGGTCGATGCCTGCTCAGGATCTTCTGCCAGCCAGGGAATTTCCCCCAGCAAAGGTACCGGGATCACGCGCTTTAGCGTCGCCATGTATTCAGCATGACGTTTGCCGGGCGGCGTCACATCATTGGCTACCCATCCGGCAAGCGTCAGTCCGGCCTGCTGCACCGCCTGGGCGGTCAGAATGGCGTGATTGATGCAGCCGAGCTTAACGCCAACCACCAGAATCACCGGCAACTGTTCTGTTTTGACCCAGTCTGAAAAACTCAGCGTTGGCGAAAGCGGCGTAAACCATCCACCAGCCCCCTCCACCAGTACCCAGTCAGCCTGCGCTTCAAGCGTGCGTAAACCCGATGACATCACGGAGGCCAAAATGGGGCGACCTTCGTCGGCGCTGATGATATGCGGCGAGGTAGGTTCAGCGAAGCAGTAGGGATTAATCGCCGCATAGTCCGCCGTCACAGCGCTATTGCGCTGTAATGCCAACGCATCGCTGTTTCGCAGGCCATCAGCCGTCATTTCACTGCCTGACGCCACCGGCTTATAGCCAACGGCGCGCAACCCCAGTTGTCCCGCCGCCTGGAGCAGCGCGCAGCTGGCGACAGTTTTACCGACTTCGGTATCTGTCCCGGTGACAAAATACGTTTTAGCCACGTTGAATTACTCCTAAAAAAAGATGGTAGGTCAGCGGATATTTCCCCTGCTGACAGGGCCAGGTTAACTGTAGCTGGCGCAGCTGAGCGCGCGTCAGCACACGTTGCTCGCGCCCATCATGCAAATGCGTCGCGCCAATGCCTTTTAGCGAACGCATGGCGCTCAGCGCATCATCAAACCACAGCGTGACGGCATGAAACTGGTATTCAACATCCCAGCCATACAGGGCGTTTTCCAGTTGCGCCACGGGCAAAAAACGGTTGGCGTGCTCCCGATCGTCAACCGCCTGCCAGGCCTGACGAAGTTCCGGCATCGACCCCTGCGCCAGGGTACTAAACGCCACCGTCCCGCCAGGACGCACCACCCGGTAAAGCTCGCTTAACGCGCCGCGCAGGTCGCCACACCACTGTACGGCCAGATTACTCCAGGCCAGGTCAAAGCTCGCGGTTGCCTGCGGGATGGCTTCGATATCCGCCAGCAGATAGTGGTGGGCGACATCGTGACGCTGCGCTTCAGCCAGCATTTGCGACGACAGATCCAGCGCGCAGACCTCACTCCCCTGCTCACGCCAGTAACGACTCATACGTCCAGGCCCACAGCCCGCATCCAATACCTGCGAGAACGTGCCGCCATCCAGTAACGCCAGTAACGCATCGGCACTTTGCCTCTGTAGCTCTGCGTGTTGCTCATAGTGGGTGGCCGCGCGGCCAAACGCGGCGGCAATCGCCCGTTTATTGACCTGCGCCATGCAACACCTCCAGTAGACGATCGATATCCTGCGCCTCATGCGCCTGGGTCAGCGTCAGCCGTAATCTGGCCGTACCGGCGGGCACCGTCGGCGGGCGAATTGCCGTCACCCAACATCCCTGTTGCCGTAGTGTGTCCGCCAGTTGCAAAGCTTTATGGTTATCGCCAACAATCAGCGGCTGAATAGCACTGGTTGAATTCGCCAGCGTTAAACCCGGCGTATTCACCCCAGCGCGAAAACGCTGGATCAGCATCGCTAACTTTTCCCGGCGTTCATCACCTTCACGGCTGCGGATCACCGCCAGCGCGGCGCGCAGAGCCTGAGCCTGCGCCGGAGGCATACTGGTGCTGTAGATTAGATGACGGGCAAACTGCAACAGATAGTCGGCCACGCTGTCAGAACACAGGATTGCCGCGCCGCTGACGCCAAATCCTTTGCCAAACGTCACCACTAACAGTTCGGGTTTGACCTGCTGTCGCCAGCAGGAGCCGCGTCCTTCTGCACCGGTTACGCCAACGCCGTGCGCATCATCCACCAGTAGCCACGCACCGTGTCGTTCCGCCACCGCGTGGATTTCAGCGAGCGGCGCGCTGTCGCCATCCATGCTGAATACGCCTTCAGTGACCACGAGCTGCTGCCCCGGACAGGGGGCAGTCAGCAGACGCTCCAGATGATGCGGATCGTTATGGGTAAAGCGACGTAGAACAGCCGGGCTAAGGCTGGCGGCCTCCAACAGCGAGGCATGGCTAAGCCTGTCGGCGACAATACGATCGTCTTTTTCCATCAATGCGGCTATCACCGCCTGATTAGCGGCAAAACCGGAGATAAATAACAGCGCCCGCGAATAGCCCAGCCACTGCGCCAGCTCTTCTTCCAGCGCCTGGTGAGCCACGGAATACCCGCTGACATGACCCGAGCCGCCGCTGCCGACGCCAAAACGTTCAGCTCCCTGCTGCCAGGCGCAGATAATCTGCGGATGGTGGCTCAGGCCAAGGTAATCGTTGCTGGAGAAATTCAGATACTGGCGGCCGTCGGCCTGCAGCCAGCGACCGGCGCCCTGGGTCACCGCATAGCGCTGCCGCCACGCATCAGCGCAACGACGCGCCGTGAGCGCATCGCCAATTTTTTGCTGCCAGGTCATACGGTTGCCGCGTTGTAGTAATCATCGGTATCCGGGGTACGCAGCGCCTGCTCGAGACGTTGTTGCTGTTCGTTATCCCCCGCCAGCACCGCCGTTTGCTGCGGGTTGAGACCCAGCTTGCGGAATAACAGCAAATCTTTATCTTCGTTCGGGTTCGGCGTGGTCAGCAGTTTGCAGCCGTAGAAAATCGAGTTAGCGCCGGCCATAAAGCACATCGCCTGGGTTTGCTCGTTCATCTGCTCGCGCCCGGCGGAAAGACGCACGTAAGAGGTTGGCATCATGATGCGCGCCACGGCGATGGTACGGATGAAATCAAACGCGTCGACGTCGTCGTTATCGGCAAGCGGCGTGCCCTTCACCTTCACCAGCATGTTGATCGGCACGCTTTCCGGCGGTGTCGGCAGATTGGCTAATTGCAGCAGCAGACCGGCGCGATCGGTGACCGTTTCGCCTAATCCGACAATACCGCCTGAGCAGACTTTAATCCCGGCTTCACGCACTTTATCCAGCGTATCCAGACGTTCCTGATAAGACCGGGTAGTGATGATATTGCCGTAAAACTCCGGCGAGGTGTCGAGGTTATGGTTGTAGTAATCCAGTCCCGCGTTGGCCAGGCGCTGAGCCTGGGTTTCGTTGAGCGTTCCCAGCGTCATGCAGGCTTCCAGCCCCAACGCTTTCACGCCCTGAACCATCTGTTCCAGGTAAGGCATATCGCGCTCGTGCGGATTCTTCCACGCCGCCCCCATGCAAAACCGCGTTGAACCGGCCTGCTTCGCCTTACGCGCCGAGTCCAGTACCTGTTCCACTTCCATCAAGCGTTCAGTTTCCAGACCCGTTTTATAGCGAGAACTTTGCGGGCAGTATTTGCAGTCTTCCGGGCAGGCGCCAGTCTTAATCGACAACAGCGTACTGACCTGTACCTGCCGCGGATCGAAGTGCTGACGATGAATCTGTTGCGCTTCAAACAGGAGATCAAGCAGTGGTTTTTCAAATAATTCGGTGACTTGCGACATTGTCCAGCGAGAAGAATGAGCCATATTGGTATACGTTTCGTTGTCAGTTTGGTGTAGACTCGTAAACCTAAATCTTTTTAATTTGGTTTACAAGTCGATTATGACAACGGATGATCTTGCGTTTGACCAACGCCATATCTGGCACCCTTACACTTCCATGACCTCCCCATTGCCGGTGTATCCGGTGGCGCGGGCCGAAGGTTGTGAACTGATTTTAGCCAGCGGTGAGCGGCTCATTGACGGTATGTCATCCTGGTGGGCGGCGATCCACGGTTACAATCATCCGCAGTTGAACACCGCAATGAAAACGCAGATTGACGCCATGTCGCACGTGATGTTTGGCGGCATTACCCATGCCCCGGCCATCGCGCTGTGTCGCCAACTGGTGGACATGACGCCAGAAGCGCTGGAGTGCGTTTTTCTCGCGGATTCAGGTTCGGTCGCGGTGGAAGTGGCGATGAAAATGGCGCTGCAATACTGGCAGGCCAAAGGGGAATCTCGTCAGCGTTTCCTGACATTTCGTAACGGCTATCACGGCGATACCTTCGGCGCGATGTCGGTCTGCGATCCCGACAACTCAATGCACAGTCTGTGGAAAGGGTATCTGCCGGAAAACCTGTTTGCGCCTGCGCCGCAAAGCCGCATGGGCGGCGAGTGGGACGAACTGGACATGGTGCCTTTTGCCCGCCTGATGGCCGCGCATCGTCACGAGATTGCGGCGGTGATCCTCGAGCCAATTGTGCAGGGCGCTGGCGGTATGCGCATGTACCATCCTGAGTGGTTAAAGCGTATCCGTAAGATGTGCGACCGGGAAGGCATCCTGCTGATTGCCGATGAGATCGCCACCGGATTTGGCCGCACCGGCAGGCTGTTTGCCTGTGAACACGCCGATATTACGCCGGATATTTTGTGCCTCGGCAAAGCATTAACCGGCGGAACGATGACCCTTTCCGCGACCCTGACCACCCGTCTGGTCGCAGAAACCATCAGCAACGGCGAAGCGGGCTGCTTCATGCACGGTCCGACCTTTATGGGCAATCCGCTGGCTTGTGCCGTCGCCTCCGCCAGCCTGTCGCTACTCAACACCGGCGAGTGGCGCTCGCAGGTCGCGGCCATTGAAGCGCAGTTGCGTGCAGAACTCGCCCCGGCAGCAGACTCCAGTTGGGTCGCCGACGTGCGCGTGCTCGGCGCCATCGGCGTGATAGAAACCACCCAGCCGGTGAATATGGCGGCACTACAGAAGTTCTTTGTCGAACAGGGCGTGTGGGTACGACCGTTTGGTAAGCTAATCTATCTGATGCCGCCGTACATTATCCAGCCCGAGCAGTTGCGCCGCCTTACGCAGGCCGTCAATGAGGCTGTGCGCCATGCAACATTTTTTAGCGATTAAACAGCGGTAAGCTCTACGGTTTCTGGCTACACTTTTTGGCTAACGAGAGGAGTCAGTATGAAACTAATCAGTAACGATCTGCGCGATGGGGAGAAGCTTGGGCATCGTCACGTTTTTAACGGCATGGGATATGACGGGGATAATATTTCCCCGCATCTGGCATGGGATGATGTGCCCGCCGGGACTAAGAGCTTTGTCGTGACCTGTTACGATCCTGATGCGCCCACCGGCTCCGGCTGGTGGCACTGGGTAGTTGTAAATCTGCCCGCCGATACCCGCGTTCTCACGCAAGGCTTCGGTTCCGGTCTGGTTGCACTGCCGGACGGGGTGATTCAGACCCGTACGGATTTTGGTAAAGCCGGTTATGGCGGCGCAGCGCCGCCGAAGGGGGAAACTCATCGCTATATCTTTACGGTTCACGCGCTGGATGTAGAGCGTATTGATGTCGATGAGGACGCCAGCGGCGCGATGGTTGGATTTAATGTTCACTTCCACTCGCTCGCCAGCGCCTCGATTACGGCGATGTTTAGTTAATCTCTGTTGGGCCGGATGTCGGCTTCGCCTCATCCGGCCTACAAAGCAGATCGTAGGCCTGATAAGACGCGTTAGCGTCGCCATCAGGCAATTTTCTACAGAAATTCGGGCAGCAATTTCAACAACGTTCCTTGCGCTAACAGTTCGGTCGCGGACTCAATATCCGGGGCGAAAAAGCGATCCTGCGTATAGTGGGCAACCTGCTCGCGTAGCGCCTGGCGCGCCTGCTCCAGCAATGGACTTGAGGTTAACCCTTCACGTAGATCGATTCCCTGACACGCCGCCAGCCACTCGACGGCAATCACGCCGCGCGTATTCGCCGCCATCTCCCACAGCCTGCGACCCGCCGCCGGCGCCATAGACACATGATCCTCCTGGTTGGCGGAGGTCGGTAAACTGTCTACGCTGTGCGGATGCGCCAGCGCTTTGTTCTCGCTCGCCAGCGCGGCAGCCGTGACTTGCGCAATCATAAAGCCGGAGTTAACTCCGCCATTTTTCACCAGGAAAGGCGGTAGTTGCGACATGTGTTTATCCATCATTAACGCAATGCGTCGCTCCGATAAGGCCCCGATTTCCGCAATCGCCAGCGCCAGGTTATCCGCCGCCATCGCCACGGGTTCAGCATGGAAGTTGCCGCCGGAAATCACATCGCCTTCTTCGGCAAACACCAGCGGGTTGTCGGAAACCGCGTTGGCTTCCACCAGCAGAACATCCATCACATGGCGCATTTGCGTCAGACATGCCCCCATCACCTGCGGCTGACAGCGCAGAGAATACGGATCCTGTACTTTTTCACAGTTATGATGCGACTGCGAAAGCGCGCTGGAATCCGTCAACACATGGCGGTACAGCGCCGCGGCGTCAATCTGTCCGCGTTGTCCTCGCGCGGCATGAATCCGCGCGTCAAACGGACGACGGGAGCCCAAAACGGCTTCGGTGGTCAGCGCCCCGCACACCGTCGCGGACGCAAACAGTTCCTGAGCTTCAATGAGTCCACGCAGCGCAAAAGCCGTCGAAGCCTGAGTCCCGTTAAGCAGCGCCAGCCCTTCTTTCGCCTCCAGCGTTATCGGCTCCAGCCCGGCCTTTTTCAGCGCTTCGGTCGCCGGGAGCCATTCCCCCTGCCAGCGCGCCTTCCCTTCACCCAGCAATGTCAGAGACATATGCGCCAACGGCGCCAGGTCACCCGATGCCCCCACTGAGCCTTTCGCCGGGATCAGCGGATACACCCCGGCATTCACCAGCGCAATCAGCGCTTCAATCACGCTCAGGCGAATACCGGAAAAACCGCGCGCCAGGCTGTTGATTTTCAGCACCATAATCAGACGCACCATCGCGTCGTCCAGCGCCTCGCCGACGCCAGCCGCATGGGAAAGCACCAACGAGCGCTGTAAATTCTGCAAATCTTCTGTGGCGATACGGGTCTGCGCCAGCAGGCCAAAACCGGTATTAATGCCGTATGCCGTACGGCCTTCAGCGACAATGTTATTGACGCAGGCGACGCTTGCATTAATGGCGTCAATTGCGCTGGCATCAAGGCTTAGTTGGATAGGCTGCTGCCAGATGTCACGAAGTTGTGCAAAAGTCAGTTGGCCCGGCGTTAATGTCATGGTATTCATCTCAGCGTTTCCCCTGCGTCGCAGCGACCATCGGCAAATTCAGCCCTTCTTCGACGGCGCATTCCACCGCAATATCATATCCGGCGTCAGCGTGGCGCATCACCCCGGTAGCCGGATCGTTATGCAATACCCGGGCAATACGCGCAGCGGCTTCATCGGTGCCATCACAAACAATGACCATCCCGGCATGCTGGGAGAAACCCATTCCCACTCCGCCACCGTGGTGCAATGACACCCACGTCGCGCCGCTGGCGGTGTTCAGCAGCGCATTCAGCAGCGGCCAGTCAGATACGGCGTCAGACCCGTCGCGCATGGCTTCGGTTTCGCGGTTCGGACTGGCAACGGAGCCGGAGTCCAGATGGTCACGGCCAATAACAATTGGCGCGGACACTTCGCCGCTGCGCACCATTTCATTAAACGCCAGCCCCAGCTTCTGTCGCCATTCCAGGCCGACCCAGCAGATACGCGCCGGTAATCCCTGGAAGTTAATCCGCTCACGCGCCATATCCAGCCAGTGATGCAGGTGTTTATCGTCAGCCACGATCTCTTTCACTTTGGCATCGGTTTTATAAATATCCTGCGGATCGCCGGAAAGCGCCACCCAGCGGAACGGGCCAATGCCACGACAGAACAGCGGTCGAATATACGCTGGCACAAAACCGGGGAAATCAAAGGCGTTTTCCACGCCCATCTCTTTGGCCATCTGGCGAATGTTATTGCCGTAATCAAACGTCGGTACGCCCATTTTGCTAAACGCCAGCATCGCTTCAACATGCGTTGCCATTGAGCGTTTCGCCGCCTGCACCGTACCCTGCGGATCGGACACCGCTTTCGCCTGATACTCTTCCCAGCTCCAACCGGACGGCAGATAACCATGCAGCGGATCATGGGCGCTGGTCTGGTCGGTCACCATATCCGGGCGCACACCACGCTTCACCAGCTCCGGCACAACGTCGGCGGCGTTCGCGCACAGCGCAATGGAAACCGCTTTCCCTTCGCGGGTGTACTTATCGATACGCGCCAGCGCATCGTCCAGCGATGTCGCCTGCTCGTCCACGTAACGGGTACGCAGACGGAAATCAATGCGGCTTTGCTGACATTCAATATTCAGCGAGCATGCGCCCGCCAGCGTCGCGGCTAACGGCTGCGCCCCGCCCATGCCGCCCAGCCCGGCGGTTAACACCCAGCGTCCGCTCAGGTTACCCTGATAATGCTGACGTCCGGCCTCAACGAAGGTTTCATACGTCCCCTGCACGATGCCCTGGCTGCCGATGTAGATCCAACTCCCGGCGGTCATCTGACCGTACATCGCCAGCCCTTTGGCATCCAGCTCGTTAAAGTGTTCCCAGGTTGCCCAGTGCGGAACCAGGTTGGAGTTAGCAATCAGTACGCGCGGGGCGTTGTCATGGGTTTTGAACACACCGACCGGTTTACCCGACTGGACCAGCAGGGTCTCATCGCTCTCCAGTTGCGTCAGCGCATTGACGATGGCGTCGTAACACGCCCAGTCACGCGCGGCGCGACCAATCCCGCCGTATACCACCAGCTCATGCGGATTTTCCGCCACGTCGGGATCCAGGTTGTTCATTAACATGCGCAGCGGCGCTTCAGTCAGCCAGCTTTTGGCCGTTAAGGTAGTGCCACGCGGGGCACGAATATCCTGCTGACGATATTTGCTATGGGACATGACAGAAAACTCCTCGCGAACGTCGGATAGATAAGTAACATATACTTGTCTATACAAGTCGCCGCAAGGGTGATTTTAACAATTAAGATACATTTTTATTATATTGCGTCAGCAATCACGGTTTTGGTATCCCGACATCAGGACATAAACCGTCCTTGCAGGCGATAGCGGGAACCCGGAAACAGCAAACGGGCATGAGAGACAATGGATGATGCGGACCAGGTTTTGCGGCGGATCAGCAAGCAGGGATCGTGTTCTTTGATTTTCAGCAACGCGCACTCTTCCGCACTGGCGCGTACCGCTTCGACAATGTGCTCACCTTCCGTTAAGGGGGCGATCAGCGACAGGTAAGCGTGAGGCGTGGTCTGGCTGTAATCCTGCGCCAGATACTCCGGCACAATCTCCGCATTCACACAGCGATCTTCAATTTGTACCGGCAAATCGTTCTCGTAGTGCACCATGATGGAGTGAAAAATGGGGGTGCCTTCTTTAACGTTTAACACTAAAGCCTGCTGCGCATTTGCCTGGGTTCTTTCCAGCGTCATAACCTCACAGCGGTGCTGATGCTGACGCGCGTTGATTTCATCCGCAATACTGCGAATTTCAAACAGCGCAGACTGGCCTTTTCGCTCGGCGACAAACGTCCCCACCCCCTGCAAACGCACCAGCAACCCCTCATCCGTTAACTCACGCAGCGCCCGATTGATGGTCATGCGGCTAAAACCATACTGTGCCACCAGCTCTGCTTCAGACGGGATACGATCGTGAGCTTGCCAGATACCGCTGGCAATCTTTTCGCTGATCTCCTGTTTTACCTTTTCGTAAAAAGGAGCTGGAGCAGAACGGGATGGGAGCATGCGTGTGCCTTCCTTAAGCTGAAATGTGAATGGGTATAGTTTACAGACATTACCCGAACCTGATAAGCGTAACGCCCTCAGGCATGTCAGCGCCACCAGTGCGCGATTTGCCAGCCTAATCGCGCCGCAACGCGTGCCGCTCTGCCATCATCGTCAAAGCGTGGATTAAATTCAACCATATCCACCGCCTGCAGTTTACCGCTACGACAAAGGGGTTCAATCAGCCCCAACAGCGTCGCCAACGGTACGCCCAGCGCAGCGGGCGCTGACACCGCGGGCATTTCCCAAACCGGCAGTACGTCAAGGTCGATAGTCAGATAGATGACATCCACGCCAGAGGCAAACTGCGCCAGTTGGGCCTGTGCCGAATCACAGTGCAAATCTTCCACCACGGTGACACCAAGCCGCTGCGCTTCATCCCACAGCGCCTGGGTATTTGCCGCCCGACTGACGCCGATACAGGCATAGTGAAATCCGCGTTGCTGTTCATCGCAAAGGTGCGACAGCTGGCGAAACGGCGTACCAGATGTGGCCTGTTCGGCATGACGCAAATCGAGATGCGCGTCGAGATTGATGATGCCCACTTTTGCCTGTGGGAACGCATCCAGCACGCCAGCGCCATGGGCAAACGCGGTTTCGTGTCCTCCCCCCAGTACCAGGGTACGCATTTTCGTCTGCTGACAGCGCTGTACCGCCTTGCGTAGCGCCTGCTGCGCGCCCTCAAGATCGGGGGCCTGCGCCACAATATTTCCCAGATCCACCAGCCGCTGATGCCCGTCGTGACTGGCTAAATTCGCCAGCGCTTTACGTAGCGCATCTGGCGCTCCGGCGGCTCCCGTACGCCCCTGATTACGTTTAACGCCTTCATCACAGGCAAAACCAAGCAGTGCTATCTGCTCAGAGTACATTTCCGGGGAAAACGCCGAACTCAGCGTAATCGTCTGAAACAGGCGCAGCGCAGTCGGCGACTCGGCGCGGTCATCTCGCCCCTGCCATAGTGCAGGAGAAGCAGGTTGCCAGTTAGTCATGCAGGTTGTCCTTTGAATACACGTTGGTAGAGCGGGTTACGCCCTGGCTCATAGAGGATCTCGACCGGGAGTTCGGCATCCCACACCACAAAATCGGCCACAAACCCGGCCTTCAATTGACCGTGAGAGGCATGACGTCCCAGCGCCCGGGCCGCATGACGGGTGACGCCAGCCCACGCTTCTTCCGGCGTTAAGCCAAACTGGACGCAAGCCATATTCATCGCCCAGTGCAGACTGATAAACGGACTGGTGCCAGGGTTGAAGTCGGTCGCCACCGCCATCGGCACCTGATATTGCCGTAACAGCTCTACCGGCGGACGCTGTTGCTCTTTGAGGAAATAGAAAGCGCCGGGCAACAACACTCCAACCGTACCGCTTTGGCTCATCGCCGCCACGCCCGCTTCATCAAGATATTCAATATGGTCGGCGGATAAACCGTGGTAGCGGCTCACCAACTGGGCGCCGCCGAGCAGTGACAGTTGTTCAACATGCGCTTTGATCGGGATGCCCAGCGCCTGTGCTGCCTGGAACACCCGCTCACTCTGCGCCAGCGTAAAACCGACGCTTTCACAGAACAGATCGACGGTCTCGAATAGCCCTTGCTCCCACAACTGCGGCAAAATCGTCTCGCACACCAGCGTAATATAGCCGTCAGGATCGCCCCGGTATTCCGCCGGGGTAGCATGGGCAGCCAACAGCGTCGGGCTTATTTCAATCACATCCTCCGCCGCCAGCGCTGCCACCACACGTAATATTTTCTCTTCTGTCTGCAAATCCAGACCATAACCAGACTTTATTTCCAGTAGCGTAACGCCTTCTTTGATTAACCTCTCCATTCTCTGATGCGCTATATGAAGAAGTTGTTCATCAGTGGCGCTACGGGTCGCCGACACGGTGGCATTAATACCGCCCCCCTGGGCGCTTATCTGCTGATAGGAAACACCGTTAAGCCGCTGCTCCCATTCACCTGCGCGATTCCCGCCAAAGACCAGGTGCGTATGGCAGTCGATCAGGCCAGGCGTCACCAGCCGGCCCTGCATATCAAAAGTATTGTCATGTGTGAGGTATAACGAAGACTCCGGCACAATAGCGCGAATCTTACCCTGGCGGACGATCAACGCATGTCCATCCACCAGCCCATACGGGTTATCACGTTCAGGATCCATGGTCGCCAGGCGAACATTGCGCCAGATAACATCATCAGGGAAGAATTGCTGCATTTGACTCACCACTTGTCATAGGTTGTATAGACATTTATTTTTGATTCGGCGGATGTTGTCAACCTGGATGAGCATAATTGTTATCTATTTGTGATATAAGGTCTCTCCGCGCCGGGCATTACGGCGATAAAAAAGAACTTTTTACCTTTTAACCTTCCCGTTTCGCTCAACTTAGTATAAAAAAGCAGGCTTCAATGGATAACTTTCAAAGCCCGGAGCAACCTGTGAACATATCATCAGTTTCCCGTCTGGCGCTGGCAATGGCTTTTGGCGTGACGCTGACCGCCTGTAGCTCTACACCGCCCGATCAAATTCCTTCCGATCAGACCGCGCCAGGCACCGCTTCGCGCCCGATTCTGTCGGCCAATGAAGCGAAAAACTTCGTCGCCACGCACTATTTTTCCGCGCTGACGCCAAACACCGCGCCGTGGAGCCCTTCTGCTATTACTTTGCCCGCGCAGCCTGACTTTGTGGTTGGCCCGGCAGGTACCCAGGGCGTGACGCATACCAGCATTCAGGCCGCGGTTGATGCGGCAATCATCAAACGTACCAACAAACGTCAGTACATCGCGATCATGCCGGGCGAATATCAGGGCACGGTCTATATCCCGGCAGCGACAGGTAGCCTGACGCTTTACGGTACTGGCGAAAAACCGCTGGATGTGAAAATTGGCCAGGCCATTGACGGTGATATGAGCACCGCTGACTGGCGTCGTACGGTGAACCCGGGTGGTAAATATATGCCGGGCAAACCAGCGTGGTATATGTTTGATAATTGCCAGAGCAAGCGCGGCACCAATATTGGCGTGATGTGTTCTGCGGTCGTTTGGTCGCAAAATAACGGTCTGCAATTGCAGAACCTGACCATTGAAAACAACCTCGGTGATAGCGTTGATGCAGGGAACCATCCGGCAGTCGCACTGCGTACCGATGGCGATAAAGTACAGATCAACAACGTCAACATTCTGGGTCGCCAGAACACCTTCTTCGTGACCAATAGCGGCGTACAAAACCGTCTGGAAAACGATCGTCAGCCGCGTACGCTGGTGACGAACAGCTACATTGAAGGCGATGTGGATATCGTGTCTGGTCGTGGCGCGGTGGTATTCGATAACACCGATTTCCGCGTTGTGAACTCCCGTACCCAGCAGGAAGCGTACGTGTTTGCACCGGCTACCCTGTCAAACATCTACTACGGTTTCCTGGCTATCAATAGCCGCTTCACGGCAAGTGGTGATGGCGTGGCGCAGCTGGGCCGCTCGCTGGATGTTGATTCTAACACCAATGGACAGGTGGTTATTCGCGACAGCGTGATTAACGAAGGCTTTAACATGGCGAAACCGTGGGCTGACAGCGTTATCTCGAAACATCCCTTTACCGGTAATACCGGCACGGAAGATGATAAAGGCGAAATCCAGCGCAACCTGAACGACACTAACTTCAACCGCATGTGGGAATACAACAACCGCGGTATTGGTAGCAAAGTGGTTGCAGAGCCTAAGCAGTAATTGCCATTCTCTGATGTAAACCCGGCAGACTCATGCTCTGCCGGGCAATGTGCCGGATACTCATCCGGCATTAGACGCAATATTAGTACGCGTTAACCACCACCCACATCGGGCCTTGTCCTACCGCGTAACGACCTTTCTCCGTCAGCAACCCTTGTTCGCCAGCAATCTCATACACTGCGATGTGATGAGATTTTTGCCCGGCGGCAATCAGGTATTTACCGCTGTGGTCGATATTAAAACCGCGTGGTTGCGTTTCGGTCGGCTGGAAGCCTTCTTTAGTCAGCACGCTTCCGTCTTCTGAGACGCTAAACACCGTAATCAGACTGGCGGTACGATCGCAGGCATACAAATGACGACCATCCGGCGTAATATGAATATCTGCCGCCCATCGGGTATCGGAGAAATCAGCAGGCATCATATCCAGCGTCTGTACGCATTCAATTTTGCCGTGCGGATCTTTCAGCTCCCAGACGTCAACTGAGCTGTTCAGCTCATTCACGCAATAGGCGTATTGCTTATTCGGATGGAACACCATATGACGCGGACCCGCGCCTTCCACGGTGGTCACTTCTGCCGGCTCCTGCGCGACCAGATGACCATCATCACTGACGTCAAACAGACAGATACGATCCTGTTTCAATGCCGGAACCCACAGAGTACGGTTATCCGGAGAGATGTTGGCCGAGTGGCAACCATCCAGACCGTCAACCACATCCAGGAGCTCCACCGGCAGACCATTTTCCAGACGCGTGACGCTGACGCTGCCCGCATTATAGGAACCGACAAACACGAAGCGCCCCTGATGATCGGTAGAAATATGCGTCGGACTACCCGGCAGCGCAGACTCCGCAACAAAGGTCAGCGCACCATCATCAGGCGCAATACGATATGCCAGAACACGAAACTCCGGACGCACACCGACATAGAGATAGCGCTTATCCGGGCTGACGACCATCGGCTGTACCTGACCCGGTACATCAACCACCTGGGTCAGCGTCAAAGACCCATCGTGATTCAGGCTCCAGACATGAATTTGCTGACTCTCAGGACTGGCGGTATAAACGGTTTGTTTCATGAATACTCCTTTGCTTGTTGGCAGGTGGCTGCAATTGCCTGACACACGCCTAAGGTAGACGCTTTTAACGGTGAATGCTTAATCAAGACTCAGAATTTTGTCCGGCTCCCGTCTCGGTGTACCATTCCAGCAGACACAATTCTCAACCTTAATCTGGAAAAACCTATGACCGCACGCGTGATTGCCCTGGATTTAGACGGTACCTTACTGACCCCGAAAAAAACCTTGTTGCCATCCTCTCTTGAAGCGCTCTCACGCGCCAGAGAAGCAGGCTACCAACTTATCATTGTCACAGGTCGCCATCACGTTGCTATTCATCCTTTTTATCAGGCACTGGCGCTGGATACACCTGCAATTTGCTGCAACGGCACTTACTTGTATGATTATCATGCAAAAAATGTACTGGAATCCGATCCTCTTCCGGTTGACCAGGCATTGCAGCTGATCGAAATGCTGGATGAACATCAAATTCATGGCCTGATGTATGTTGACGAGGCCATGCTGTATGAGCGTCCGACCGGGCATGTGGTGCGTACCGCTAACTGGGCGCAAACGCTACCGCCGGAACAGCGCCCAACCTTCACCCAGGTTCCTTCGCTGGCGCAGGCCGCGCATGATGTCAACGCCGTGTGGAAATTTGCCCTGACCGACGAAGATATTCCAAAACTGCAGCAGTTTGGTAAAGACGTTGAACAACAACTGGGGCTGGAGTGTGAATGGTCCTGGCATGATCAAGTCGACATTGCCCGTAAAGGTAACAGCAAAGGGCGACGTCTTACTCAGTGGATCGAAGCGCAGGGTGGGTCAATGGAAAATGTGATCGCCTTTGGCGACAACTTTAACGATATCAGCATGCTGGAAGCCGCAGGCACCGGCGTGGCGATGGGTAACGCTGATGACGCGGTCAAAGCCCGCGCCAACATCGTGATTGGTGACAATACCACCGACAGCATCGCGAAGTTTATCTACACCCACCTGCTGTAATCAGGCGGTGATCGACACGCTCTTAATTTGCGCGTACAGCCACAGGCCAGGTTTGATGCCAAGCTCATCCCTGGCCCACGGGCTGATCCTCGCCCACAGCGTTTTCCCGCCCACCTCAAGCTGCACTTCCACCTGACCGTTATCGTCATAGCACTGGGCGACCTTCGCACGCAGTATGTTACGAATACTGGTCTGCTGCGGCGGCTGGAGTACCAGCGAAACATCAGACGCCTGAATGCGAATGCGCAGCACGGATTGCAGCGGCTGCTCAAGCTTGTTGACCCACAGATGCTGATCGCCCAGCGCCAGCGCGGTCATCGCATAGTGAGGATGATGCTCCAGCACGCTGACTTTCAGAATGCTGCTCTGCTGTTCTTTCGGCAGCCAGGGATGCATTACGCTACTCCCCCAGACGTCCTCCAGAGAACCAAATGCTTTGACCTGCCCGTTTTCCAGCACCATCACTTTGTCTGCCAGGTGCAAAATTTCATCAAGCGAGTGGCTGACATACAGCATCGGAATATTAATTTCACGCGCCAGACGTTGTAGATAAGGTAGCAGTTCGCGTTTGCGCGGAATATCCAGTGAGGCTAACGGTTCATCAAGCAGCAATAACTCTGGCGCGGTAAGCAGCGCCCGACCAATAGCAACGCGCTGTTTTTCGCCGCCGGAAAGACTTCCCGGTAGGCGATCGAGCAGCGGTTCAATGCCCAGCAGCGCCACCAGCTTATCAAACTGCCCGGCCATGCTTTTCGCCATACCGTAACGCAGATTACCGCGCACCTTATAATGGGGAAACAGACGCGCATCCTGGAATACATAGCCCACCCGACGCTTTTCAGGCGTTAAGCAGATTCCATTTTCAACATCATTTAACACCCGACCGTTAAGCACAATACGTCCGGACTGCGGCTGCGTCAGACCGCTGATGGCGTTAATCAGCGACGTTTTTCCCGCGCCGGAGACACCAAAAATAGCGGTAATCCCACTGGCAGGCAGCGTTTCGTTGAGCGTCAGGCAATGGGTTCCCAACGTCTGGGAGAAGTTAAGTTCCAGCATGATTATCGCCCCGTCCGCTCACGGCTAATACGCGCCAACCATTCAGAAATCAGCAGTGAAATCAGCGCCAACACAATAGAAATAATGCATAACCTTGCCGCTGCGCTTTCGCCGCCAGGCGTTTGGATCAGGGTATACATCGCCGAGGGGATGGTGCGGGTTTCGCCAGGAATATTGGAGACAAAAGTGATCGTCGCGCCGAATTCCCCGAGGGAACGCGCGAACGCCAGCACCGTCCCGACAATAATGCCGGGCAACATCAGCGGTAAGGTAATGGTCATGAATACGCGCCAGCGTCCGGCCCCGAGCGTTCGGGCCGCCTGCTCCAACTTGACGTCGACGCCTTCCAGCGCCAGACGAATTGCCCGTACCATTAAAGGAAACGACATCACCGCCGCGGCCAGCACCGCACCGCGCCAGCTAAAGGCAAAGGTAATGCCAAACCAGTCATACAGCCGCTCGCCGATAAATCCGCGCCGCCCCATGGCGATCAACAGCAGATACCCCACCACCACCGGCGGCAGCACCAACGGCAAATGCAGAACGCTGTCGAGCAGCGCTTTACCCGGGAAGGTGCATCGCACAAGCAGCCAGGCAAAGAAGATCCCAAACGGCAGACTAAACAACACGGCCAGGGAAGAAACTTTCAGGCTCAGTATGACGGCCTGCCATTCAGGATCGGTCAGTATCATTACTTGGTCGTAAATCCATAACGTTTAAAGATTTCAGCAGCCTGCGGTCCTTTCAGGTAATCATAGAACGCGCTGACCGTTGCGTTTTTGTGCCCATCAACAATGGCGATAGGGTATTCCACTTTTTTGTGTGAATCTTCCGGGAAGGTCGCGACAACCTTGACGCCTTTGCTGGCGACAGCATCGGAACCATAGACGATCCCCAGCGGCGCTTCGTTACGTTCCACCAGCGCCAGCGCACCGCGAACGTCTTCCGCAGGTGCCAGTTTCGGCGTCAGAGTATCCCATGCGCCCAATTTTTGCAGTGCTTCCTTGGCATAAATGCCTGCCGGAACATGTTCCGGATCGCCGACAGCCAGGCGTCCACCATTCAGCAAATGGGTCCAGTTGGTTTTACTGTCGATAGTAAAGTCTTGCTGGGCGCTGGCTTTCGGCGCCACCACCACCAGACTGTTGCCTAACAGCGTTGCACGCGTGGCGGTATCCATCGATTTTTTATCGACCGCATAATCCATCCATTTCTGATCGGCAGAAATAAACAGGTCAGCAGGCGCGCCTGCTTCTATCTGACGCGCCAGCGTAGAAGAAGAGGCAAAAGAGGAGACGACGTCAACGTTCTTCTCTTTTTTGTATTGCGTCGCAATATCCTGCATCGCGTTGGTGAGCGAAGCCGCTGCGAATACCGTGATTTTCCCTTCATCCGCCAATGCATGTCCTGCGACAGAAAGAGAAAGCGTCGCCCCTGCAAACAAGCGTAACCATGTGCGTGCCATCTGTAGCTCCTTTGAGTTTCGTTATGTACGCGCAAATATAACGGTTAAGCCAGAATTTTCCCAGCGGTTATTGATACCAATTAGAGGTTACGCCATGAAAATATCGGCACGAGAAGCAGGATCTTGAGAAACTGTTGCCAGAGAAAACGGGCTGAAAGGCAAAAATATAAACGCCCGACTGAGCGGGCGTTTGGGGAATCAATGATTCTGTCTGGACTGGTCTTTCTGACCGATACCGGAAAAAATGTTGAACACTTCACCCAGTCCGTAAATCAGACCCAGAATGATGGCCATCACCACAGGTACCATGATTACGGCGAATACCAGACTTTTCAATAACTCTAACATGGTCAACTCCAGATATAGTCCTTAGTTGTATTCTAACCACATCACGCAGAAAAGCACTCCCCTTTTGTGCGGTTGGCTTTGCGCGCACACGGTTTTCCGTCACAATACCCTTTTTTGCCAGGAGCTTGTGATGCAGGCCGAAATCCTTCTTACGCTGAAACTTCAGCAAAAACTGTTTGCCGATCCCCGTCGCATTTCTCTGCTTAAGCACATTGCGCTTTCCGGCTCCATCAGTCAGGGCGCGAAGGATGCGGGTATCAGTTATAAAAGCGCCTGGGACGCGATTAATGAAATGAACCAGCTCAGTGAGCAAACGCTGGTTGAGCGCGCCACCGGCGGTAAAGGCGGCGGCGGCGCGGTGTTGACGCGTTACGGCCAGCGTCTGATCCAACTGTATGATTTGCTCGCACAAATTCAACAAAAAGCGTTTGATGTGTTGAGCGATGACGATGCGCTGCCGCTCAATAGCCTGCTGGCAGCCATTTCCCGCTTTTCACTGCAAACCAGCACCCGTAACCAATGGTTTGGCACGATTACCGCTCGCGACCACGATCAGGTTCAGCAGCATGTCGACGTCCTGTTGGCCGATGGCGAAACGCGCCTGAAGGTGGCGATTACTGCGCAAAGCGGTGAGCGTTTGGGTCTTGAGGAAGGCAAAGAAGTATTAATTCTGTTGAAAGCACCGTGGGTAGGCATTACCCAGGACGAGGCTATCGCTCAGGCCGCTGATAATCAGTTGCATGGAACGATTAGTCATATCGAACGCGGCGCAGAACAATGTGAGGTGTTAATGACGTTGCCAGACGGCCAGACGCTGTGTGCGACGCTGCCAGTGGAGCAGACTCACGCTTTAGCGGAAGGTGCTAACGCAACAGCATATTTTAATGCTGACAAAGTGATTATTGCGACGCTGTGCTGAGTTAATTGACATTAGCCTGAAGAACACGTATCCCTGTCATTAATTGCTGCAAATAATGGGATACAAAATGTCATCATTGCAAATTTCGCAAGGCACGTTTCGTCTTAGCGACACAAAAACGCTCCAGTTAGATGCGTTGACATTACACGCGGGTGATAGCTGGGCGTTTGTGGGCTCTAACGGCAGCGGGAAATCCGCGCTGGCCCGTGCGCTGGCAGGAGAATTGCCGCTACTGAAAGGTGAGCGGCACTGTCAGTTTACACGTATTACCCGACTCTCCTTCGAGCAGCTACAAAAGCTGGTCAGCGACGAGTGGCAGCGAAACAACACCGATCTTCTCAGCCCCGGTGAAGATGACACCGGGCGTACCACCGCAGAAATCATTCAGGATGAGGTCAACGACCCCACTCGCTGCGCTGCGCTGGCGCAGCAGTTTGGTATTACTTCCCTGCTCAACAGGCGTTTCAAATACCTTTCCACCGGTGAAACACGCAAAACCCTGCTCTGTCAGGCGTTAATGTCCGCACCGGATTTACTGATCCTTGATGAGCCTTTTGACGGGCTGGACGTGGCGTCCCGTCGCCAGTTAGCAGAACTGCTCGCTGAACTGCACCAGACCGGTTTTACGCTGGTACTGGTGCTTAACCGCTTTGATGAGATTCCCGAGTTCGTGCAATTTGCCGGCGTACTTGCCGATTGCACGTTGACTGAAACCGGCGCAAAAGCAGACCTTCTGCAACAGGCATTAATCGCTCAACTTGCCCATAGTGAACGCCTGGAAGGCATCCAATTACCCGAGCCGGACGAGCCTTCGGTCCGTCGCACGCTGTCCGATAACGAGCCGCGTATTGTGCTTAACGATGGCACCGTCTCGTATAACGATCGCCCTATCCTGCATCATCTGAGCTGGCAGGTAAATCCGGGGGAACACTGGCAAATCGTCGGCCCCAACGGGGCGGGAAAATCAACCCTACTGAGTTTAATCACCGGCGATCACCCCCAGGGTTACAGCAACGATTTAACGCTGTTTGGCCGCCGTCGGGGTAGTGGTGAAACTATCTGGGATATTAAAAAACACATCGGCTACGTCAGCAGTAGCCTGCATCTCGATTACCGGGTCAGTACGACGGTACGCAATGTGATTCTCTCCGGCTACTTTGACTCAATCGGCATCTATCAGGCCGTCTCTGACAGACAGCACAAACTGGTCCAGCAGTGGCTGGATATTCTGGGCATGGATAAACGTACCGCGGATGCGCCGTTCCACAGTCTTTCCTGGGGGCAGCAACGGCTGGCGTTGATTGTGCGTGCGCTGGTTAAACACCCGACTCTGTTAATCCTCGACGAGCCTTTGCAAGGCCTGGACCCGCTCAATCGCCAACTGATTCGTCGGTTTGTGGATGTACTGATCGGTGAAGGCGAAACCCAACTGCTGTTTGTCTCCCACCATGCTGAAGACGCCCCGGCCTGCATTACCCATCGACTGGAGTTTGTGCCCGAGGGCGATGTCTACGCCTATCAACAAACCTCTCTGCGTTAATTTTCATTTGAGGGCGTTTAACACGCCCTTTTTTCTGCATTTTTTTCAGATAAACTCCGAGATAACAACTTAACCTGAGGATTTAAAATAAAATAACCAATGCAAACGAGTGAAAACATCACTGTGTAAACGATTCCACTAATTTATTCCATGTCACACTTTTCGCATCTTTGTTATGCTATGGTTATTGCATACCATAGGCTTAACGGAGCGAATTATGAGAGTATTGGTTACAGGTGGTAGCGGTTACATAGGAAGCCACACTTGCGTGCAGTTGCTGAAAAACGGTCACGAGGTGGTGATCCTGGATAACCTCTGCAACAGCAAGCGCAGCGTTCTGCCCGTCATCGAGCGTTTAGGCGGCAAGCACCCGACTTTCGTGGAAGGGGATATTCGTAACGAAGCGCTGATAACCGAAATTCTGCACGATCATGCCATTGACACGGTCATCCATTTTGCCGGGTTAAAAGCCGTTGGCGAGTCCGTTGCCAAGCCGCTGGAATACTATGACAACAACGTCAACGGGACGCTGCGTCTGGTGAATGCCATGCGCGCAGCTAACGTGAAAAACTTCATTTTCAGCTCCTCCGCGACCGTCTATGGCGATCAGCCGCAAATTCCTTACGTTGAAAGTTTCCCCACCGGCACACCACAAAGCCCGTATGGCAAAAGTAAGCTGATGGTTGAACAGATCCTGACCGATCTGCAAAAAGCACAGCCCGACTGGAGTATCGCCTTACTGCGCTACTTCAACCCGGTTGGCGCGCATCCGTCAGGCGATATGGGTGAAGACCCGCAAGGTATTCCAAACAACCTGATGCCTTACATCGCACAGGTTGCCGTTGGCCGCCGCGAGTCCCTTGCCATATTTGGCAATGACTACCCTACCGAAGATGGCACCGGCGTTCGCGACTATATCCACGTCATGGATCTCGCAGATGGCCACGTCGCCGCGATGGAAAAACTGGCGGGCAAACAGGGCGTGCATATTTACAACCTCGGGGCGGGCATCGGCAGCAGCGTGCTGGATGTGGTCAACGCCTTCAGTAAAGCCTGCGGTAAACCGGTGAATTACCATTTTGCCCCGCGTCGTGATGGCGATCTTCCGGCCTACTGGGCAGATGCCAGTAAAGCCGATCGCGAGCTCAACTGGCGCGTAACTCGCACCCTGGATGAAATGGCGCAAGACACCTGGCACTGGCAATCACGCCATCCGCAGGGATATACGGATTAAGGATCAATCATGACGCAATTCAATCCTGTCGATCATCCACACCGCCGTTTTAACCCGCTCACCGGGCAGTGGATCCTCGTCTCACCGCATCGTGCAAAACGCCCCTGGCAAGGGGCGCAGGAAACACCATCTAAGCAGGTTCTACCCGCACATGACCCGGACTGCTTTCTGTGTGCAGGCAATACACGTGTTACCGGCGATAAAAACCCGGATTACACCGGGACCTATGTTTTTACTAACGACTTTGCCGCGCTGATGTCCGATACCCCGGACGCGCCGGACAGCAACGATCCGTTAATGCGCTGTCAGAGCGCGCGCGGTACCAGCCGCGTGATTTGCTTTTCGCCCGATCACAGCAAAACGCTGCCGGAACTCAGCGTGCCTGCGCTAACAGAAATCGTGAAAACGTGGCAGGAACAGACGGCAGATTTAGGCAAAACCTATCCCTGGGTGCAGGTCTTTGAGAATAAAGGCGCAGCAATGGGGTGTTCAAACCCCCATCCGCACGGACAGATTTGGGCCAATAGCTTTCTGCCCAACGAAGCCGAACGTGAAGATCGCCTGCAAAAAGCGTACTTCGCCGAACAGGGCGCGCCGATGCTCCTTGATTACGTCCAGCGTGAACTGGCTGATGGTAGCCGGACGGTCGTTGAAACAGAACACTGGCTGGCAGTCGTGCCCTATTGGGCGGCATGGCCGTTCGAAACGCTGCTGCTGCCAAAAGCGCACGTCCTGCGTATCACCGATTTGACCGACGAACAGCGCGCTGATCTGGCGCTGGCGTTGAAAAAACTGACCAGTCGTTACGACAACCTGTTCCAGTGCTCATTCCCCTACTCCATGGGCTGGCACGGCGCACCGTTTAACGGTGAAGAAAACCAACACTGGCAGTTGCACGCACACTTTTATCCGCCGCTGCTGCGTTCGGCAACCGTGCGCAAATTTATGGTCGGTTACGAAATGCTGGCGGAAACCCAGCGCGACCTGACAGCAGAACAAGCGGCTGAACGACTGCGTGCGGTCAGCGACATCCATTTTCGCGAATCCGGAGTTTAAATAATGAGTCTAAAAGAAAAAACACAATCTCTGTTTGCTGAAACATTTGGCTACCCTGCCACCCATACTATTCAGGCACCGGGCCGTGTAAACCTGATTGGCGAACATACCGATTATAACGACGGATTCGTTCTGCCCTGCGCTATCGACTATCAAACCGTGATTAGCTGTGCGACACGCGATGACAGAAAAGTTCGCGTTATCGCGGCTGACTACGATAATCAAATGGACGAGTTCTCTCTGGACGCGCCGATTATCGCTCATGACAGCCAGCAGTGGTCAAACTACGTGCGTGGCGTGGTGAAGCATCTGCAAAAGCGTAATAACGCCTTTGGCGGCGCGGATCTGGTGATCAGCGGTAATGTGCCTCAGGGCGCAGGCTTAAGCTCTTCGGCTTCGCTGGAAGTGGCGGTAGGCACCGTGTTCCAGCAGCTTTATCATCTGCCGCTCGACGGGGCGCAGATTGCTCTGAACGGCCAGGAAGCTGAAAACCAGTTTGTCGGCTGCAACTGCGGCATTATGGATCAGTTGATCTCCGCGCTTGGCAAGAAAGATCATGCGCTGCTGATCGACTGCCGTACGCTGGGCACCAAAGCCGTTTCCATGCCTGAAGGCGTGGCGGTGGTAATCATCAACAGCAATTTTAAACGTACGTTGGTGGGTAGCGAGTACAACACCCGTCGCGAACAGTGTGAAACCGGGGCGCGTTTCTTCCAGCAACCTGCCCTGCGTGATGTCAGCTTTGAAACCTTTAGCGCAGTTGCTCACGAACTGGATCCGATTGTCGCCAAACGCGTTCGTCACGTGATCACGGAAAACGCGCGTACCGTTGAAGCTGCGAATGCGCTGGAAAAAGGCGACCTGTTACGCATGGGTCAGCTGATGGCGGAATCTCACGCTTCAATGCGCGATGACTTTGAAATTACCGTGCCGCAAATTGATACGCTGGTTGAGATTGTCAAAGCAACCATCGGCGATAAAGGTGGTGTTCGTATGACAGGCGGCGGCTTCGGGGGCTGTATTGTGGCGCTGATCCCGCAAGATCTGGTGCCTGCCGTGCAGCAGGCCGTCGCCGAACAGTACGAAGCTAAAACCGGTATTAAAGAAACATTTTACGTCTGTAAACCTTCACAAGGAGCCGGACAATGTTAAACGAAATTCCCGTAATGGCGCCCGACGGTCAGCCGTTCCGCCTGCTTACCCTGCGTAACGACGCGGGGATGGTGGTCACGCTCATGGACTGGGGCGCAACGCTGCTCTCTGCGCGTATTCCACTTAGCGATGGTAGTGTGCGCGAAGCCCTGCTCGGTTGCGCCAGTCCGGAGCAATACCCGGAACAGGCTGCGTTTCTGGGGGCTTCCATTGGCCGCTACGCTAACCGTATCGCCAACAGCCGCTATACCTTTGACGGCGAAACCATTGAATTGCTGCCAAGCCAGGGTGATAACCAACTGCACGGCGGACCGAACGGTTTCGACAAACGTCGCTGGCAGATAGTGAATCAGAATGACCGTCAGGTGCTGTTTGCCTTAACGTCTGACGATGGCGACCAGGGTTTCCCTGGGAATCTTTGCGCCACCGCGCAGTATCGCCTGACTGACGATAATCGGATTTCGATAACCTACCGTGCCACGGTTGATAAGCCCTGCCCGGTAAATCTGACGAATCATGTCTATTTTAATCTCGACGGTGACAAAACGGATGTGCGCCAGCACAAGCTGCAAATTCTGGCGGACGAGTATTTACCCGTAGACGAAATGGGCATCCCGCATGACGGGCTGAAATCCGTCGCCGGAAGCACTTTTGATTTCCGTTCCCCGAAAATCATCGCCAGCGAATTTCTGGCCGATGACGATCAGCGCAAGGTAAAAGGTTACGATCACGCCTTCCTGCTCCAGGCACAAGGCAATGCGCGTACTCCGGCGGCTCAGGTTTGGTCTCAGGATGAAAAACTGCAGATGGTGGTTTACACCTCAGCCCCGGCATTGCAGTTTTACTCAGGAAACTTCCTTGGCGGTACGCCTTCACGTGGGCCGGAGGCCTATGAAGACTGGCAAGGTCTGGCGCTGGAAAGTGAGTTTCTGCCAGACAGCCCGAACCATCCAGAATGGCCACAGCCGGACTGCTTCCTGCATCCGGGTGAAGAGTATGCCAGCGTGACGGAATATCAGTTTATTCCTGCCTGACAGTTCATCCTGACAGGCCCGATAGCATAAATTTATCGGGCCTGTTGTTTGTTTTCCGCAGTAAACCCGCTCAACCCCACATCATCCAAAGACAAAATCGCAACCTTGAGTTCACAAGAACCTTACACTGTGGCGCTATTTTCGCTATGGTTATGCGTAAGCATTGCCGCTGACTCATTACGGCAATATAATGAGAATTATTATCATTAAATATGATTGATAGGAGTGAGTGTATGGCTGTAACTAAGCTGGTTCTGGTACGACACGGTGAAAGTCAGTGGAACAACGAAAACCGTTTTACCGGTTGGTATGACGTTGATCTGTCCGAGAAAGGCGTAGGTGAAGCAAAAGCGGCCGGTAAACTGCTGAAAGAGGAAGGCTATAGCTTTGATTTTGCCTATACCTCTGTGCTGAAACGTGCCATCCATACCCTTTGGAACGTCCTGGACGAACTGGATCAGGCCTGGCTGCCGGTTGAGAAATCCTGGAAACTGAACGAGCGTCATTACGGCGCGCTACAGGGTCTGAACAAAGCAGAAACCGCTGAAAAATACGGTGACGAGCAGGTTAAGCAATGGCGTCGCGGCTTTGCGGTTACCCCACCGGAACTGACCAAAGATGACGAGCGTTATCCGGGTCACGACCCGCGTTATGCCAAACTGACTGACAAAGAACTACCGCTCACCGAAAGCCTGGCGCTGACCATCGATCGCGTGATTCCTTACTGGAACGAAACCATTCTGCCGCGTATGAAAAGCGGTGAGCGCGTAATTATCGCTGCTCACGGTAACTCCCTGCGCGCGCTGGTGAAGTACCTGGATAACATGAGCGAAGATGAAATCCTCGAACTGAACATCCCGACCGGCGTACCGCTGGTGTATGAGTTTGACGAAAACTTTAAGCCGATTAAACACTACTATCTGGGTAACGCTGACGAGATCGCGGCAAAAGCCGCAGCCGTTGCTAACCAGGGTAAAGCGAAGTAATTTTTTCGCTCCCAATAAAAAAGCGTGGAATGCTCCACGCTTTTTTTATTGCCGGATGGCGGCGTTGCCTTATCCGGC
>NZ_SZWW01000030.1:0-134003 GCF_005280955.1 Citrobacter sp. wls717 | reverse complement strand
GTCTGTACGAAATGAAACCTGCCGGATGCAGCGTCCCGCCTTATCCGGCCTACGTTGTACTGAACGTATTTTGTAGGCCTGATAAGCGCAGCGCATCAGGCAATCCCGCACCACGTAAAAACTTGCCCTGCTACCCGCGCACGAGATTGAGCAACGGGTAGGGGCGCCCAAGATCGTCCACCTCTGTACGTCCCGTCACGCTAAATCCCATCTTCTTATAGAATCCAACCGCTTGTTCATTCTGTTCGTTAACGTTAGTTGTTAGCGTGGAACTCATTGATAAAGCATGTTCAATCAGCAGCTTACCAACGCCACTACCACGCACATCCGGATCGACAAACAGGGCATCTATATGCTGATCGGTCAGGAGCATAAAGGCGACTGGCTCATCCTGCTCTGTCACTGCAACCCATAGAGGGGCTTCTGGTAAAAAAGAACGTACCAGCTGTTCCAGTTCAACCCGATAATCCGCAGAGAGGAAATGGTGCGTGGCATCCACTGAGCGACACCAAATAGAAACTAACTTGTCTCCTTCGTCCTGACGCGAACGACGGATGGTAAAGGTCATAGCATTCTCCTTTTTTCTTTACTGCACTATTCTACAGCAAGGAACCGTGAAACTTTCTCAACTTGAGGATGTAGGCTCGACATTCTGCTGATTCCTGGGTATCTTCAGCTATCTGGATGTCTAAACGTTTAAACGTATGTAGTGAGGTTATCAGGTTATGCCAATTCGCGTGCAGGACGAACTACCCGCCGTCAATTTCTTGCGTGAGGAAAACGTCTTTGTCATGACGACATCCCGCGCTTCCGGTCAGGAAATCCGTCCACTGAAGGTACTTATCCTCAACCTGATGCCGAAGAAGATTGAAACGGAAAACCAGTTCCTGCGTTTATTGTCTAACTCACCGCTACAGGTAGATGTTCAGCTATTGCGCATCGATGCCCGCGAGTCACGCAACACCCCAACGGAGCATCTGAATAACTTTTACTGTAATTTCGAGGATATCTGCGATCAGAACTTTGATGGACTGATCGTTACAGGGGCGCCGCTGGGTCTGGTTGAGTTTAATGACGTGGCTTACTGGCCGCAGATAAAACAGGTTCTTGAGTGGGCTAAAGATCACGTTACCTCGACGCTGTTTGTCTGCTGGGCGGTACAGGCCGCATTGAATATCCTTTATGGCATTCCCAAGCAAACCCGCACGGATAAACTCTCCGGCGTCTATGAGCATCATATTCTGCATCCTCATGCGTTGCTGACGCGCGGATTTGATGATGCATTTTTGGCCCCTCATTCGCGCTATGCCGACTTCCCTGCCGCACTTATCCGCGACTATACCGATCTCGAGATTTTTGCCGAAACGGAAGAGGGCGATGCCTATCTGTTCGCCAGCAAAGATAAACGCATTGCCTTTGTGACGGGTCATCCGGAGTATGACGCGCACACGCTCGGTAGCGAATATTTTCGTGACGTTGAAGCGGGCTTATCCCCGGAAGTACCCTATAACTACTTCCCGAAAGATGACCCGCAAAACAAACCGCGGGCAACCTGGCGTAGCCATGGCAATCTGTTGTTTACCAACTGGCTCAACTATTACGTCTACCAGATCACGCCATATGATCTGCGTCACATGAATCCAACGCTGGATTAATCTTCTGTAGCAGACGATCCTTAAGCGTTTCAGCATGTTGAATCAGGCACCTTCGGGTGCCTTTTTTATTTCCGAAACGCACCTCACTGTGTAATTAAATTTTATTTATATTGTTATCAATAGGTTAATTGATAATTAATTTAAAAATGGAAATTGTTTTTGATTTTGAAATTTAAATGAGTAGTCTTAGTTGTGCTGAACGAAAACCGCACAACGATCCTTCGTTCGCATTGGGGATGTGTTTGGATCACTGACGAGGAACTACGCAATGAATCAACAGGCAACGACAACCGATGAACTGGTCTTCACCAGGCCGCGTGGCGAACAGGAGCAGCAAATCCTGACCGGAGAAGCGGTGGAGTTTCTGACTGAACTGGTGACAAGATTTACGCCTAAGCGGAATAAGCTTCTGGCTGCGCGGATCCAGCAGCAGCAGGATATTGATAACGGTAAGTTGCCTGATTTTATTTCGGAAACAGCTTCCATTCGTGAGGGCGACTGGAAAATTCGCGGTATTCCTGATGATTTACTGGATCGCCGCGTAGAGATTACCGGACCGGTTGAGCGCAAGATGGTCATCAACGCGCTGAACGCGAACGTCAAAGTCTTTATGGCTGACTTTGAAGATTCGCTGGCCCCTGAGTGGAGCAAAGTTATCGACGGGCAGATCAACCTGCGCGATGCGGTCAATGGCACCATTAGTTACACCAACGAAGCGGGTAAAATTTATCAACTTAAACCCAATCCAGCTTTATTGGTGTGTCGTGTGCGTGGTCTGCATCTGCCGGAAAAACACGTCACCTGGCGTGGCGAATCCATCCCGGGCAGCCTGTTCGATTTTGCACTCTACTTCTTCCACAACTACAAAGCATTGCTGGCAAAAGGCAGTGGCCCATATTTCTATCTGCCAAAAACGCAGGCCTGGCAAGAAGCTGCCTGGTGGAGTGAAGTGTTCAGCTATGCAGAGGACCGCTTTAACCTGCCGCGCGGCACCATCAAAGCGACCCTGCTGATTGAAACGTTGCCCGCTGTTTTCCAGATGGACGAAATTCTGCACGCGTTGCGTGATCACATTGTGGGCCTGAACTGTGGCCGCTGGGATTACATTTTCAGCTATATCAAAACCCTGAAGAACCACCCGGATCGCGTGCTACCAGATCGTCAGGTGGTGACGATGGATAAGCCATTCCTTAGCGCCTACTCGCGTCTGTTGATTAAAACCTGTCATAAACGCGGCGCGTTCGCGATGGGCGGCATGGCTGCGTTCATTCCCAGTAAAGATGCCGAGCGTAACAACCAGGTTCTGACCAAGGTAAAAGCGGATAAAGCGCTGGAAGCGAATAACGGTCATGACGGTACATGGATTGCCCATCCGGGCCTGGCAGATACCGCAATGACGGTATTCAACGACGTGCTCGGAGAAAACAAAAATCAGCTGTTTGTAACGCGTGAAGAAGATGCGCCAATTACCGCCGAACAGCTGCTGGCACCGTGCGACGGTGAGCGTACCGAAGAGGGTATGCGCGCCAATATCCGTGTCGCGGTGCAGTATATCGAGGCGTGGATCTCCGGTAACGGCTGCGTGCCGATTTACGGTCTGATGGAAGATGCGGCCACCGCTGAAATCTCCCGCACCTCTATCTGGCAGTGGATCCACCACCAGAAAACGCTCAGCAATGGCAAGCCGGTGACCAAACCGCTGTTCCGCCAGATGCTGGCCGAAGAGATGTTGGTGATTCAGGACGAACTGGGCGAGCACCGCTACAGCAGCGGGCGTTTTGACGATGCCGCGCGTCTGATGGAGCAAATCACTACCTCTGATGAACTGATCGATTTCTTGACCCTGCCAGGTTACCGCCTGCTGGCTTAACTCACCACATAACAATATGGAGCATCTGCACATGAAAACCCGTAATCAACAAATCGAAGAATTACAGAAAGAGTGGACTCAACCGCGCTGGGAAGGCATCACCCGTCCATATAGCGCGGAGGATGTGGTGAAATTACGTGGCTCGGTCAACCCGGAATGCACGCTGGCGCAGCTTGGTGCGGCGAAAATGTGGCGTCTGCTGCACGGTGAGTCGAAGAAAGGGTATATCAACAGCCTCGGCGCGCTGACCGGCGGCCAGGCGCTGCAACAGGCGAAAGCCGGTATTGAAGCGGTTTACCTTTCTGGCTGGCAGGTGGCGGCAGATGCCAACCTGGCCTCCAGCATGTATCCGGATCAATCGCTGTATCCGGCGAACTCCGTCCCGGCAGTGGTGGATCGGATCAACAATACTTTCCGTCGTGCGGATCAGATCCAATGGTCAAGCGGTATTGAGCCGAACGATCCGCGCTACGTGGATTACTTCCTGCCGATCGTTGCCGATGCGGAAGCGGGCTTTGGCGGGGTTCTGAACGCGTTTGAACTGATGAAATCGATGATTGAGGCTGGTGCAGCAGCCGTTCACTTCGAAGATCAGCTCGCATCAGTGAAAAAATGCGGTCACATGGGCGGTAAGGTGCTGGTGCCGACTCAGGAAGCTATTCAGAAACTGGTGGCGGCCCGTCTGGCTGCCGACGTGATGGGCGTGCCGACGCTGGTGATTGCGCGTACCGATGCTGACGCAGCTGATTTGATTACCTCTGACTGCGATGCCTACGACAGCGAATTCATTACTGGCGAACGTACCTGCGAAGGCTTCTTCCGTACACATGCTGGTATTGAGCAGGCGATCAGCCGCGGTCTGGCCTACGCGCCGTATGCGGATCTGGTGTGGTGTGAAACTTCCACACCAGACCTCGAACTGGCGAAGCGCTTTGCCGATGCCATTCATGCGAAATTCCCAGGTAAACTGCTGGCCTACAACTGTTCGCCGTCGTTTAACTGGCAGAAAAATCTGGATGATAAAACCATTGCCAGCTTCCAGCAGCAGTTGTCGGACATGGGCTATAAATACCAGTTCATTACCCTGGCAGGTATTCACAGCATGTGGTTCAACATGTTCGACCTCGCGCACTCCTATGCGCAGGGTGAAGGCATGCGCCACTATGTTGAGAAGGTGCAGCAGCCAGAATTTGCGGCGGCAAAAGACGGTTACACCTTCGTGTCCCACCAGCAGGAAGTGGGTACCGGCTACTTCGATAAAGTTACCACCATCATTCAGGGCGGCGCCTCTTCCGTTACCGCGTTAACGGGTTCCACCGAAGAATCGCAGTTCTGATCAATGCCCGGTGGCGCTGCGCTTACCGGGCCTACGAAGGGATGTAGGCCGGAAAAGCGTATGCGCCATCCGGCATGACGTTGTGCCGGATGGGAGATATCGATGACGCGTGGCCTGGAATTACTGATTGCTCAGACAATTTTACAAGGTTTCGACGCCCAGTACGGGCGTTTTCTGGAAGTCACCTCCGGCGCGCAGCAGCGTTTTGAACATGCCGACTGGCATGCGGTTCAGCAGGCGATGAAAAGCCGTATTCACCTTTACGATCATCATGTGGGTCTGGTGGTGGAACAGTTGCGCTGCATTACTGACGGCAAAAGTACCGACGCGGATTTTTTGCTCCGCGTGAAAGATCATTACACCCGGCTCTTGCCGGATTATCCGCGCTTCGAGATTGCGGAGAGCTTCTTTAACTCCGTTTACTGCCGGTTATTTGACCACCGCTCGCTGACTCCCGAGCGGCTGTTTATTTTTAGCTCTCAGCCAGAGCGCCGTTTTCGCACGATCCCCCGCCCGCTGGCGAAAGACTTTTTTCCCGATACCGGCTGGGAGTGGCTACTCACCCGCGTTCTCAGCGATCTGCCTCTGCGTCTACCGTGGCAGAACAAACATCGTGATATCCACTACATCATCGAACACCTGACCGAAACTCTGGGTGCGGATGTGTTGCCGCGCTGTCATTTACAGGTGGCGAACGAACTGTTTTATCGCAATAAGGCCGCCTGGCTGGTCGGTAAGCTGATTACCCCTTCCGGGACGCTGCCGTTTTTATTGCCAATCCACCGGACTGACGAAGGCGAACTGTTTGTCGATACCTGTCTGACCACGACGGCGGAAGCGAGCATTGTGTTTGGCTTTGCCCGCTCCTACTTTATGGTTTACGCTCCGCTGCCCGCGGCGTTAGTGGAGTGGCTGCGCGAGATCCTGCCCGGTAAAACCACCGCTGAATTGTATATGGCGATTGGTTGTCAGAAACACGCGAAGACCGAAAGCTACCGCGAGTATCTGCTTTATCTCGCTGATTGCGATGAGCAATTTATCGAAGCGCCGGGGATCCGCGGCATGGTGATGCTGGTGTTTACCCTACCGGGCTTCGACCGGGTGTTTAAAATCATCAAAGACAAATTTGCGCCGCAAAAGGAGATGTCCGCCGCGCACGTCCGCGCCTGCTACCAGTTGGTGAAAGAGCACGATCGCGTCGGGCGCATGGCCGATACCCAGGAGTTTGAAAACTTTGTGCTGGATAAACGGAAAATCGACCCGGCGCTGATGGCGCTGCTACTGCAGGAAGCGCCGGAAAAAATTACCGATCTCGGCGATCAGATTGTTATTCGCCATCTGTATATCGAACGGCGCATGGTGCCGCTGAATATCTGGCTGGAGCAGGTCGAAGGCCAGCAGCTGCGCGACGCGATAGAAGAGTACGGCAACGCCATTCGTCAACTGGCCGCCGCCAATATTTTCCCGGGAGATATGCTGTTTAAGAACTTCGGTGTGACCCGCCACGGGCGCGTGGTGTTCTACGACTACGATGAAATTTGCTATATGACGGAGGTGAATTTCCGCCATATCCCACCGCCGCGCTACCCGGAAGATGAGATGAGCGCTGAACCGTGGTACAGCGTGTCGCCGGGGGATGTCTTCCCGGAAGAGTTTCGTCACTGGCTATGTGCCGACCCGCGCATCGGGCCGTTGTTTGAGGAGATGCACGCCGACCTGTTCAGCGCCGACTACTGGCGAGGGCTGCAAACGCGGATCCGTGAAGGTCACGTGGAAGATGTTTACGCTTACCGTCGTCGGCAGCGGTTTAGCGTACGTTATGAAACCGACCGTAGGCCGGATAAGGCCCTTGCGCCGCCATCCGGCAATGTACGCCGTGCCTGATGGCGCTGCGCTTATCAGGTCTACAAATCAGTCCCAACCCTTGCTTATCTAAACCCGCCGTACGCCAGCGTGACTTCTTTCGCTGCTTTGATCGCCATTGCGCCAAACTCGGTCACGCGGTCATCGGTAATACGTGAAATTGGCCCGGAAATGGAGATGGCGGCGAACGGCTCACGGTGTTCATCATAAATGCACGACGCCACGCAGCGCAGGCCCAGCGCGTGTTCTTCATCATCAAAGGAATAGCCGCGCTTACGTGTCTGCGCCAAATCCTCTTTCAGATGGACCGGCGACACCAGCGTGGCATGGGTATACGCGTGTAGCCCTTTGCGGTGCAGCAGACCGGTAACCTGTTCTTCACTCAATTGAGATAAAAATGCCTTGCCCGCACCGGAGGCGTGCATCGGCAGCTTGCCGCCGATAGGCGCAGACATGCGCATCAACTGGGTGCACTGCACCTGGTCGATAATAATGGCCTGATGGTCGCTTTGATCCAGCACGGCCAGGTTTACCGTCTCACCCGAATCTTCCATTAGTTTGCGCAGAATGGGGTGCACAATCGCCAGCAGATTGCGGCTTTGCAAAAAGCTGCTGCCGACGATAAACGCATGCGCACCCACGGCCCAGTGGCCTAATTCGCCCACCTGGCGGACAAAACCTTGCTGCTGCATGGTAGTCAACAGACGGTGGGTTGTTGAGTTCGGCAGACCGGCCTGCTGCGCCAGCTCGGTTAGCGCCACGCTGCCGTTGGATTCCGCAATCCACTCCAGTAGCTTCAGACCCCGGGTCAAAGACTGAACCTGCCCGGTTGCAGGCGTAGTGGCAGCGGCGGGTTTTCTACCGCGTTTCGCGGGGACAGGGGCAACCATGGCGGACTCCTTTTCTGTATCGTGGAAATCATTTTCGTTTTATTCGATTATAATGCAAGAATTCCTGTACTGATCGGATGAGTGAAGCTGAACATGTCTCATGTTGGCCGTTGTTCTCTTTTCCGCCTCTCAGGTTTGTGCCAGTATGGCCTGTTGAGTTTTTTTCGGTCTGGTTGAGCGTTGTCGGGAGCGAGTGTGAGCAGCAAAGTAGAACAATTACGTCAGCAGTTAAATGAACGTATTCTGGTGCTGGACGGCGGGATGGGCACCATGATCCAGGGATATCGTCTGAGCGAAGAGGATTTCCGCGGCGAGCGCTTCGCCGACTGGCCTTGCGACCTGAAGGGCAACAACGACCTGCTGGTGCTCAGCAAGCCGGAGGTGATTGCCGCGATCCATAACGCCTACTTTGAGGCGGGCGCGGATATCATCGAAACCAACACCTTTAACTCCACGACTATCGCCATGGCGGATTACCAGATGGAATCCCTGTCGGCGGAAATCAACTTTGCGGCGGCGAAGCTGGCGCGCGCGGTGGCAGACGAATGGACGGCGCGCACGCCGAACAAACCGCGCTATGTCGCGGGCGTGCTCGGTCCAACCAACCGTACGGCCTCTATCTCGCCCGACGTCAACGACCCGGCATACCGCAACATTACCTTTGACCAGCTGGTGGCCGCCTATCGCGAATCCACCAAAGCGCTGGTGGAAGGCGGCAGCGACCTGATTCTGATTGAAACCGTCTTCGATACCCTCAATGCTAAAGCCGCTATTTTCGCGGTAAAAACCGAGTTCGAAGCGCTGGGCGTCGAGCTGCCGATTATGCTTTCCGGCACCATTACCGATGCATCCGGACGTACGCTTTCCGGCCAGACCACCGAAGCGTTCTATAACTCATTGCGCCACGCCGATGCGCTGACCTTCGGTCTGAACTGCGCCTTAGGCCCGGACGAGCTGCGCCAGTACGTGCAGGAGCTGTCACGCATTGCCGAATGCTACGTCACCGCGCACCCGAACGCCGGGCTGCCGAACGCCTTCGGCGAGTACGACCTCGACGCCGACACCATGGCGACACAGATTCGCGAATGGGCCGAGGCCGGTTTCCTCAATGTGGTTGGCGGCTGTTGCGGCACCACGCCGGAACATATCGCCGCGATGAGCCGGGCGGTAGAAGGTTTACCGCCGCGCAAGTTGCCAGAAATCCCGGTGGCCTGCCGGCTGTCCGGCCTTGAACCGCTGAACATTGGCGACGATAGCCTGTTTGTTAACGTCGGCGAACGTACCAACGTCACCGGTTCAGCGAAATTTAAGCGTCTGATCAAAGAAGAGAAATACAGCGAAGCGCTGGACGTCGCCCGCCAGCAGGTGGAAAGCGGCGCGCAGATTATCGACATCAACATGGATGAGGGGATGCTCGACGCCGAAGCGGCGATGGTGCGCTTCCTCAACCTGATTGCCGGCGAGCCGGACATCGCCCGCGTGCCGATTATGATCGACTCCTCGAAATGGGAAGTCATCGAAAAAGGACTGAAGTGCATTCAGGGTAAAGGCATCGTTAACTCCATCTCGATGAAAGAGGGGGTGGAGACCTTTATCCATCACGCGAAGCTGCTGCGTCGCTACGGTGCTGCGGTGGTGGTGATGGCCTTTGACGAACAGGGCCAGGCGGATACCCGCGAACGTAAAATTGAGATTTGCCGCCGGGCGTACAAAATTCTCACCGAAGAAGTGGGCTTCCCGCCGGAAGACATCATCTTCGACCCAAACATTTTCGCCGTGGCAACCGGGATTGAAGAGCACAACAACTACGCGCAGGACTTTATCGGTGCCTGTGAAGATATTAAACGCGAGCTGCCGCACGCGCTGATTTCCGGCGGCGTCTCTAACGTTTCCTTCTCGTTCCGCGGCAACGACCCGGTACGTGAGGCTATTCACGCGGTATTCCTCTACTATGCGATTCGCAATGGGATGGACATGGGCATCGTCAACGCCGGACAGCTGGCTATCTATGACGACCTGCCCGCCGAGCTGCGCGACGCGGTTGAAGATGTGATCCTCAACCGACGTGAAGATGGTACCGAGCGTTTGCTGGAACTGGCCGAGAAATATCGCGGCAGTAAAACCGACGACACCGCGAATGCCCAGATGGCGGAGTGGCGTAGTTGGGACGTGAAAAAGCGCCTTGAATACTCGCTGGTGAAAGGCATTACCGAATTTATCGAGCTCGACACAGAAGAAGCGCGCCAGCAGGCCGAACGCCCGATTGAGGTGATCGAAGGGCCGCTGATGGACGGTATGAACGTGGTCGGCGACCTGTTCGGCGAGGGCAAAATGTTCCTGCCGCAGGTGGTGAAATCAGCCCGCGTGATGAAGCAGGCGGTGGCTTACCTCGAACCGTATATCGAAGCCAGTAAAGAGAAAGGCTCCAGCAACGGCAAGATGGTCATCGCCACCGTGAAGGGCGATGTGCACGACATCGGCAAGAACATCGTTGGCGTGGTGCTGCAATGTAACAACTACGAAATCGTCGATCTTGGCGTGATGGTGCCCGCGGAGAAAATCCTCAGAACGGCGCGTGAAGTGAATGCCGATCTGATTGGCCTTTCCGGGCTTATTACCCCGTCGCTGGACGAAATGGTCAACGTGGCGAAAGAGATGGAGCGTCAGGGCTTCACCATCCCACTGCTGATTGGCGGCGCGACCACCTCAAAAGCGCACACCGCGGTGAAAATTGAGCAGAACTACAGCGGCCCGACGGTTTACGTGCAGAACGCCTCGCGTACCGTGGGGGTTGTTGCCGCGCTGCTCTCCGACACCCAGCGCGATGACTTTGTCGCCCGTACGCGTAAAGAGTACGAAACCGTGCGCATCCAGCATGCGCGTAAGAAACCTCGCACGCCGCCGGTAACGTTACAGGCCGCACGTGATAACGATCTGGCCTTCGACTGGGAAAGCTACACGCCGCCGGTCGCGCATCGGTTAGGCGTGCAGGAAGTCGAGGCCAGCATCGAAACGCTGCGCAATTACATCGACTGGACGCCGTTCTTTATGACCTGGTCGCTGGCCGGGAAGTATCCGCGCATCCTCGAAGATGAAGTGGTGGGCGAAGAGGCGAAGCGCCTGTTCAAAGACGCCAACGACATGCTGGATAAACTCAGCGCTGAGAAGACCCTGAACCCGCGCGGCGTGGTGGGGTTGTTCCCGGCTAACCGCGTGGGTGACGACATCGAGATTTACCGTGACGAGACGCGTACGCACGTTATCAGCGTGAGTCATCACCTGCGCCAGCAGACGGAAAAAGTTGGCTTCGCCAACTACTGCCTGTCTGACTTTGTCGCGCCGAAACTGAGCGGCAAAGCGGATTACATCGGTGCTTTCGCGGTGACCGGTGGTCTGGAGGAGGATGCGCTGGCGGACGCCTTCGAAGCGCAGCATGACGACTACAACAAGATTATGGTGAAAGCCATCGCTGACCGTCTGGCGGAAGCATTCGCGGAATATCTGCATGAGCGCGTGCGTAAAGTCTACTGGGGCTATGCGGCGAATGAGAACCTCAGTAACGAAGAGCTAATCCGCGAAAACTACCAGGGCATTCGCCCGGCGCCGGGCTACCCGGCGTGCCCGGAACATACCGAAAAGGCCACCATCTGGGAGCTGCTGGACGTCGAAGCACATACCGGGATGAAGCTCACCGAATCCTTCGCCATGTGGCCTGGCGCCTCGGTTTCCGGCTGGTATTTCAGTCATCCTGACAGTAAGTATTACGCCGTGGCGCAAATTCAGCGCGATCAGGTTGAAGATTATGCCTTCCGTAAAGGCATGAGCGTGGCAGAAGTTGAACGTTGGTTAGCGCCTAATCTGGGCTACGACGCCGATTGATTCACAAAACTGTCATCTTTCTTTACAACAAACAGGGCACTCAATGAGTGCCCTGTCTCTTTCTTACGTTTAAACCCTTATACTGAAAGAACGTTCATCGGCACTGCTTGCCGGATGGCTCATTTTTGTAGGCCTGATAAGCGTAGCGCCGTCAGGCGGTATGTCATTGCGATGAACCTCAGGAACATATAACGATAAGGAGAACCTGATTCCGTGCTAACTCTGTTACACCTGCTTTCTGCTGTCTCTATGCTGGTTTGGGGCACACATATTGTGCGTACCGGCGTGATGCGCGTCTTTGGCGCCCGTTTGCGTACCGTACTAAGCCGTAGCGTTGAAAAGAAGCCGCTCGCCTTTTGTGCGGGTATCGGCGTGACCGCGCTGGTGCAAAGCAGCAACGCCACCACCATGCTGGTGACCTCATTTGTCGCACAGGATCTCGTGGCGCTTACCCCGGCGCTGGTCATTGTGCTGGGCGCCGACGTGGGGACCGCGCTGATGGCGCGTATCCTGACTTTCGATCTCTCATGGCTATCGCCACTGCTGATTTTCATCGGCGTGATCTTTTTTCTCGGGCGTAAGCAGTCCCGCGTGGGGCAACTGGGGCGGGTTGGCATCGGGCTGGGGTTGATTTTACTGGCGCTGGAGCTGATTGTGCAGGCGGTCACGCCGATAACCCAGGCTAACGGCGTACAGGTTATTTTCGCCTCGCTGACCGGCGATATTATGCTGGATGCGCTGATTGGCGCTATGTTCGCGGTGATCAGTTACTCCAGCCTGGCGGCGGTTTTGCTGACGGCAACCCTGACCGCTGCCAGCATTATCTCGTTTCCTGTCGCGTTGTGCCTGGTGATTGGCGCCAACCTTGGCTCTGGCCTGCTGGCGATGCTCAACAATAGCGCGGCTAACGCTGCTGCCCGTCGCGTGGCGCTTGGCAGCTTGTTGTTTAAGCTGGTGGGGAGTCTGATTATCCTGCCGTTTGTTCATCCGTTGGCGAATCTGATGGATGAGCTGCCGCTGCCGAAATCTGAGCTGGTCATTTATTTCCATGTTTTCTACAACCTGGTACGTTGCATAGCGATGGTGCCTTTCGCCGAACCGATGGCGCGTTTTTGCAAGCGTATTATCCGTGATGAGCCAGAACTGGACGCCCACCTGAAGCCTAAGCATCTGGACATCAGCGCACTGGATACCCCAACCCTGGCTCTGGCCAATGCCGCCCGTGAAGCTCTGCGTATTGGCGATGCGATGGAGCAGATGATGGATGGGCTAAAGAAGGTGATGCACGGCGAACCGCGTGAAGAGAAAGAGTTGCGCAGGATGGCAGACGATATCAACGTGCTGTACACGGCGATTAAGCTCTATCTGGCGAGGATGCCAAAGGATGAACTGGCAGAAGAAGAGTCGCGCCGTTGGGCTGAGATTATCGAAATGTCGCTCAACCTTGAACAGGCGTCGGATATTGTTGAGCGTATGGGCAGCGAGATTGCCGACAAGTCGCTGGCAGCGCGTCGGGCATTCTCTGTCGAAGGGCTGAAAGAACTTGATGCACTGTACGATCAACTGCTCAGTAATCTGCAACTGGCGATGTCGGTATTCTTCTCTGGCGACGTGGCCAGCGCCCGTCGTCTGCGCCGCAGCAAGCACCGTTTCCGCATCCTTAACCGTCGTTACTCGCATGCGCATGTGGATCGTCTGCATCAGCAGAACGTGCAGAGTATTGAAACCAGTTCCCTGCACCTGGCGCTGCTGGGCGATATGCAGCGTCTGAACTCACTGTTTTGCTCTGTGGCTTACAGTGTGCTGGAACAGCCGGATGAAGACGACGAGCGTGAGTACTAACGAGGACAGATGAAAGGTTGCCCGGTGGCGCTGATGCTTACCGGGCCTACGGATAACCGTCAATGTTGTCGTCTACCTTGATGCCGGATAAGGCGAAGCTACCATCCGGCATCAGACAACAAACTAACTAAAAGCAGTGACCCGCCTCAACGGCAACCGCTTCTTCACCCGCTTTAAAGATATAGGTGGTGTTCGGACCGCCAAGCACGGATTGACCGTTGCTCACCTTGATCCAGTTCCCTTCTGGCAGACCAATCACCGTCAGTTCCGGCGCCACAACTAACAGCTCGCGAATACGCTGTTCACGCGTTTCGCCTTTATGGCCTTCCGGCAGCGCGTTGGTGAAGTGCGGGTTAATCTGCAGCGGGAAAAGACCCAGGGCATCAAAGCCTTTTGGATCGACAATCGGCATGTCGTTGGTGGTGCGGATGGTCTGGCAGGCAAGGTTGGAACCCGCGCTCCAGCCGATGTACAGCGCGCCGCGTTTGACGACATCGACAATCGGCGCCAGCAGTCCGCGCTCGCGGCTCTCTTTCAGCAACTGGAAGGTGTTACCCCCACCGACAATCACCAGTTCGGCGTTTTCAATGGCTGCAATCGGATCGGTAACGGTATGAATGCCAGTAACGTTAACGCCCATTGGCGCAAAGATGGCTGCCGTTTTCGCCGTGTACTCATCCCAGGTTTGCGTCACGCCGGCAAATGGAATAAACACCGCCGTGCGGCGACCGTTCAGTTGCTCTGCGATCAGCGGCAGCGCATGTTCCATCCAGCCTTTGCCCGGCAGCGTCGAGTTACTCAATAAAAGCAGTTCCATCATTTCTCCATGTAATCAGAAAATTACAAACCGCGGTCATGCTACCACTATCGATCTAACGCCTTCCTGATATGGCTCACGATGTTGGAAGAGGAGACAGATGCTGAGACTATTTTTTAAGCGTCAATTCAATACCGAGCGCCTTCATCACTGCAAGCGTAGTTTTCAGCGTTGGGTTACCTTTCTCACTAAAAGAGCGATAAAGTTGTTCGCGGGATAATCCCGTTTCTGCCGCGATGTTCGCCATTCCCTTAGCGCGAGCCACCACGCCCAATGCTTTTGCAATGTACGCTGCATCGCCTGTTTCGAGGGCATCGGCCATAAAAACGGCAATTTCTTCATCATCGACCAGCGCAGTTGCGGGATCGTACTGCGTAAGTTTATTCATGGTGGAAGATCTCTTGATAATCCAGTGAACGGGCGAGCATTCTCCAACAGGTTTGACATCACCAGCTAAACCATGAGCCAAACGAAAAAGGCGTGTAGCAATGAGCGTTTTAGCTCTCCTGTCCCGTAAGTTTTGCTCCCAACGCTGGAAAACCATTGTCTGAAGAATTTCCATGAGTACGTTCCATGTATTTTATAAACTACATTCTGAATTGACAAGTTGAGACTAGAGAATAAAAAAATGGGGAGTATGGGGAAATGTTGGGTGGAGGAAACAGGAAAGCGCCTCGCAATAATACGTAGTTTTTCAGGACGCTGCGGTTGATACGAGAAACGATAACAGGGGATAGGGGCGGCTTTGTGCCAAAAGCGGAAGTTAACTACGGATAAAATTCAGCGCCTCACACCCAGAGCCGCTGCATAACGGCAATAAGCTACACTTGTTCATTATTTCCAAAACAGGAAAGCCTTCCGCTGCTTCAACTGTGTGTGTTTGACATCGCGCAGTTTGGGCATTTTGATCAACAACGAGCATGGCCCGCTAACGATGAAATTGATACTTGTTCGACACGCAGAAACAGAGTGGAATTTGGAAGGAATTATTCAGGGGCACAGCGATAGCCCCTTGACCTGTCGGGGTTTGCATGAAACATCCGTCCTACTAGCAGCGTTTAGTGCAAGTGAGTATCAAATAGAGCGTGTTTACGCTTCTCCGCTTGGACGTGCCTGGCAAATGGGGCAAAGCCTGGCTGAACACTTTCGCTGTTCACTGACGGCTGAACCGGCCCTTAAAGAGCAGGCCTTTGGTCAGTTTGAAGGTATGCCGTTAGAACTACTCAGACAAAAACATCCGAACGATGCAAATGCGTTATTCAGGCTTGATGCAGAGTATTTTCCACCTGGGGGGGAGTCACTGGCGCATGCTTCTCAGCGAGTTATGCGTTTTTTACAAAACCTGGAAGATACTTCATCACATCAACAAACAATATGTATTGTGTCTCACGGGCATGTCAGTCAGGGCACTCTGGCAATTCTTAAAGAAGGGACTGTCAATAGTTTCCCTCGCTATGCTCACCCCAATGCAAGTTATTCTGTTATCGACCTGGTTAATGGAAAATGTATCGGCCTAAAGTGGGGGATTGCTACACATTTACGTCACCTGAATTAGTGGTCACCTTGCAATCATTGAACTCCCATCCTGCCAGAGCCATCATTATTTAAGCACAATGTCAGCTCTTCGCTCACAGCGGACCTTCATCTCAGTTAGCTCGTCCGCTTCGTGCCAGGAGCGGACGTTTGAGCTCAATAAGTAAGGACGTTATATTTTGTCCTGATTGACACGGGATGAAAGCTCCTGATGGCTCTCTTTTCGCTCGCTGTAACGATCTGCAAGGTAACCGGTTTGTCCCTTAAGCAGCAGCGTGATTTTAAACAGCTCCTCGGCGACATCGACGATACGGTCATACCATGACGAAGGTTTCATTCGTCCGTTTTCGTCGAACTCTTGCCATGCCTTGGCTACAGAGGACTGGTTGGGGATCGTAAACATCCGCATCCAGCGACCCAGAATACGCATCTGGTTCACGGCATTGAAGGACTGTGAACCGCCGCAGACCTGCATTACCGCAAGTGTTTTGCCCTGCGAAGGACGAACCGCGCCTTCACTTAAGGGTATCCAGTCAATCTGCGCCTTCATCACCGCGCTCATAGCACCGTGCCGTTCCGGAGAACTCCACACCATCCCGTCACACCATCTGACCAGACCGCGCAGCTCGGTGACTTTGGGATGCGTGTCCGGCGCATCATCCGGCAGGGGTAAACCGGAGGGGTTAAAGAGTTTCACCTCCGCGCCCATCGCCGTCAGCAGGCGACCCACTTCCTCCGCGGCAAAGCGGCTGTAGGAGCGCTCTCTTACTGAACCATACAGGATCAGAATTCTTGGTGGCTCCTGCAGATGCAGGCGTTCAGCGATGTCTTGATCAAAGCATTCCGTATTCAGGGCAGGAAATTGTTCCATTTTTCTCCTCCAGAGAGAGCAGATGATTTCAAAGTTAATATATATGATTTATCATATATATATTCTAAAGGGAACGGAGAGGAAAATGCTACAACCTGTTCAGCTTTTCAAAATCCTGTCGGATGAAACACGGCTCGCCATTGTCATGCTTCTGCGGGAGTCCGGAGAACTGTGCGTGTGCGATATCTGTGCAGCTACCGCCGAATCACAGCCTAAAATATCACGCCATATGGCTATTCTTCGCGAGTCTGGGCTAGTTCTGGATCGTCGGGAAGGCAAATGGATTCACTATCGTCTGTCACCTCATATTCCTGCGTGGGCCGCTGAGACAATCACGACGTCCTGGCAGTGCCTTCGGGAAGATGTGCGGGAATGGTTGGCAAAGTCGGCCTGCACCTCTTGCTGAGGAAGGAAAACATATTCACATAATCATATATAACGGGGTTTGAAATGTTTTTGGCAGGGAGTATATTTTTATTGACGCTGGTACTGGTGATCTGGCAACCCAGAGGTCTGAGTATTGGCTGGAGCGCGAGTATCGGAGCTGCGCTGGCGCTGAGTACCGGAGTCATCCATATCGCTGATATTCCCGTTGTCTGGAATATCGTCTGGAACGCGACTGCGGCATTTATTGCGGTCATCATCATCAGCCTGCTGCTCGATGAGTCCGGCTTCTTTGAATGGGCCGCACTGCACGTCTCCCGCTGGGGTAACGGACGTGGCCGCCTTTTGTTTACCTGGATAGTCTTGCTTGGGGCCGCTGTTGCTGCGTTGTTTGCCAATGACGGCGCCGCACTGATCCTGACGCCGATTGTAATTGCGATGCTGCTCGCACTGGGGTTCAGCCAGGGCACGACATTGGCCTTTGTCATGGCCGCAGGATTTATTGCAGATACGGCCAGCCTGCCGCTCATTGTTTCTAACCTGGTGAATATCGTCTCGGCGGACTTTTTCGGTCTGGGCTTTACGCAGTATGCCTCCGTTATGATCCCCGTAGATGTAGCCGCGATTGCGGCCACTCTGGTCATGCTGCATCTCTTCTTCCGCAAGGACATTCCGGAGACGTATGACGTTTCGCTGCTGAAGACGCCTGCCAGTGTGATAAAGGATCCGGCAACGTTCAGGGCGGGCTGGATTGTCCTGTTATTGCTTCTTGTCGGTTTCTTTGTGCTGGAGCCTCTGGGGATCCCGGTCAGTGCGATAGCGGCTACTGGCGCAGCAGTACTGTTTATAGTGGCGAAAAGAGGTCATGCCATCAACACCGGAAAAGTCCTGCGCGGTGCGCCATGGCAGATTGTTATTTTTTCGCTGGGCATGTACCTGGTGGTCTATGGCCTGCGCAATGCAGGACTCACGGAGTATCTGTCTGACGTGCTGAACCTGCTGGCAGAAAAGGGGTTATGGGCAGCAACGTTCGGCACCGGTTTCCTGACCGCGTTCCTGTCATCGGTGATGAACAATATGCCGACGGTGCTGATTGGCGCACTGTCGATTGACGGGAGTACGGCGACTGGCGTCGTCAAAGAGGCTATGATTTATGCCAATGTGATTGGCTGCGATTTAGGCCCGAAAATCACCCCGATTGGCAGTCTGGCAACCTTGCTTTGGCTGCATGTGCTTGCCCAGAAAAATATAACGATTACATGGGGATATTACTTCCGCACTGGCATTATCATGACTCTGCCCGTGCTGTTTGTCACTCTGGCCGCGCTGGCGTTGCGGTTCTCCATCACTTTGTAATGAGATACAGATATGAGCAACATTACCATCTATCACAACCCTGCCTGCGGCACTTCTCGTAACACGCTGGAGATGATCCGTAACAGCGGCAACGAACCGACGATAATTTATTATCTCGATACGCCACCGACCCGTGATGAGCTGATTAAACTTATTTCAGAAATGGGAATTACGGTGCGTGCATTACTGCGTAAGAATGTTGAGCCTTATGAACACCTGGGTCTTGATGAAGAGAAATTTAGTGATGAGCAGTTGATTGATTTCATGCTTCAACATCCGATCCTGATTAATCGGCCGGTAGTCGTTACGCCGCTTGGCACTCGTCTTTGCCGCCCTTCAGAAATAGTGTTGGATATTCTACCGGAAGGTCAGAAACGAGCGTTTACCAAAGAGGATGGTGAGAAGGTCATTGACGAAACGGGGAAGCGGGTTAAGTAATCTGCCCACTTCGTGCCAGGAGCGGGCGCTGCGGTATATTCCGCTTTCTGCTCGAATCGGACTGAGGTAACGTAGCGGAAATATTTTTCCGGATTCAACCAAGATGCCTTCGATCGAAACGTTTATGACCTTCCTTCTTGCGCTGACTCTACTGGAGATTTCTCCGGGGCCAGACATGATGCTAACTATCGCCAGAGGAGTCGGTCAGGGAAGACGTATTGCACTGCTTACGGTACTGGGTAATGTATTTGTAGCTGGTTTTGTGCAAGTTTCTTTTCTTGTCCGGGCTGGTAACCGTTGTTCATGCCTGGCCGGTGGCGCTAGATCTGCTAAGGTGGGCTGGCGCAGCTTATCTGATATGGCTGGGCATAAAAATGATTGCGACTTCTGGCACTGATACACGTCTGCGAAAAACTGCAAAAATTTCTGACTGGAATGCCGTTAAGGAAGGCGCCCTGAATAGCCTGACTAACCCAAAATCCCTGTTGTTCATGTTTGCTTTTCTTCCTCAGTTTGTCGATCCCACCGCGGGTCCTGTCTGGCTGCAATTACTTGTTCTGGGTAGTATCCAAAAGCTGGCAGGAATCGTTTCCCTGGGGTCGGTCGCGATGGCATCAGGGACATTTGGAAACTGGCTGGGTAAACACCCAGGCTTTATCAAATGGCAGGAACGGTTTACCGGAGTTGTCATGATAGGCCTCGGTATCCGCATGTTGTTTAGCGGGTCTGGTGTAGTATCGAAATCTGCCAGAGAAGCTTAACCGAAACGGTAAACCCAGTGTCCGCTTCGTTTACAGCAGACCATCCGCCCGCAAAAGCTCGAGTTATTTCTCTTTGCTGTAACTGGAGAGGCGGCGCTCAAGGTTAGTCCGAACCTGCGGCCACTCATCATCAATTATGCTATACCGTATAGAAGTACGTTTTCGGCCATCAGGCATAATTCGTTCATTTCTGATGATGCTTTCCTGGACTGCGCCAATACGGAGAATGGCAGCTTGAGAGCGCTCATTCAATACATCAGTCGTAAACTGAACGCGAACACAGTTCAGTTGCTCAAAGGCGTATCGCAGCAGTAACAGTTTACTCTCGGTATTTGCAGCTGTTTTTTGCCAGCTTTGTGAATACCAGGTATGACCAATTTCGAGCTTTCGGTTTTCTCTATCAATCTTCCAGAAACGTGTTGACCCAATGACGCGTTGGTCTGATGAGAGCGTTACAGCAAACGGCATGACTGTGCCTTCAGTTTGCCCCTGCAGGGCTTTCTGAATGTACGACTCAGTTGTGTCAGCAGACGGAACTACCGTAAATGGCAGGGACCAGAGTTCTCCATCCGCAGCAGCATCAATCAATAGCTGAGCATCTGTCTTAAGCAGAGGACGGAGCGTGACAAGAGATCCTTGCAATGTAGGCGTCATATTTGTGACCTTACAGTTATTTTGTGTCGATGGATTGGACTGCATAATCCTGTACCGAATGACTTACTATTCCGTTTACATTTAATAATCGACTAATCAAGAGGCGATTATCTGCTTACTGCTCATGATGGCAGCTTGTCCGCTCTAAACAGACCTTCAGAAAACGATACATAATGCCGACCACTAGACTTCGATCCCTTTCTGTTTCAGCTCTTTTCTAATCACACGCTTAATCCAGGCAGCCAACGATTCATCGCCATCCTGCCGTTGTGCTTCTTCCATCGCTTTGCGAAGTTCCGGATCCAGACGGAATTGAAACGGAGGATTGCCTCTTCTTTCGTTCATGTGTGTTGACACCTTAATTACACAAGAGTAGTGTGAGTATGTGTGATGACACATTACTCTCACACCCCCAAAATGACAACGCCCCGAAAGTGCGGGAACACGATCAGGGCGTCTAACCACAACATTATACGAGGTAATGCTATGGCTGATGCTAATAGTACCACTAACGCCTGTTTTGCGTCTTCTTCTCCCATTCCGCAAGCCGATCTGCTTTATTTTCCACTCGCCGAGGCATTCCGCCATCTTGATTGTAGCCATCTCACCACCGAAGAAAATCTGGCGCTATCGTTTGGCTGTGAAGAGGCGCTGGCAGGGTTGTACCAGACGCTGAATTTTATGGGCGAAAGCCTGCTGACCATGGCGGGTGAAGGTCAGGAACATTTTGCGTATGAGAGCATATGCCAGTTAGGACACAGCCTGGTCAACATCAGCCAGTTGATTCCCGCGCTGGCGCAATTGGAAGCGAAAGCTGACCAGCAATTGTTTGTCAGCGACTCTCTAAACTAATCTGGAAAGCGCCTCGCAGACTTCTTCTTCGGGGCGTGACAGACCTGAAAAAGCGGCATAGTTTCAATCGCACATTTACACGCTGTTCTTTTTTATCGCCCGCAAGGTAGGGTATATTTCGCTTTTAATACACAAAATCATTCAAGTTGTATCAAGGCGGCAAGGGAACGAATCCCTGGGAGCATAGATTGCTATGTGACCTGGGGGAGTGAGGGCAGCCAACGCAGAGACAGCTTGAAGGATGAAGTGTATACAGGAGAAATTATGCTGCCCGACTCATCCATCCGACTAAATAAATACATCAGTGAAAGCGGAATCTGCTCGCGTCGCGAGGCGGATCGCTTTATCGAACAAGGGAATGTCTTCCTGAATGGCAAACGCGCCACCATTGGCGATCAGGTAAAGCCTGGCGACGTCGTAAAAGTGAATGGTCGGTTGATTGAGCCGCGTGAAGCGGAAGATCTGGTCTTTATCGCGCTGAATAAGCCGGTTGGGATTGTCAGTACCACCGAAGACAGCGAACGCGACAACATTGTTGATTTCGTGAATCACAGCAAGCGTGTATTCCCAATCGGTCGTCTGGACAAAGATTCCCAGGGACTTATCTTTCTGACCAACCACGGCGATCTGGTGAATAAAATCCTGCGTGCCGGTAACGATCACGAAAAAGAGTATCTGGTGACAGTAGATAAGCCGGTCACTGATGACTTTATCCGTGGAATGGGGGCTGGTGTGCCAATCCTCGGCACCGTCACCAAAAAATGTAAGGTGAAAAAAGAAGCGCCGTTTGTGTTTCGTATCACGCTGATTCAGGGGCTGAACCGCCAGATCCGCCGCATGTGCGAGCACTTTGGCTATGAAGTTACCAAACTTGAGCGTACGCGTATCATGAACGTTAGTTTATCCGGCCTGCCGCTTGGCGAATGGCGCGACCTGACGGATGACGAACTGATCGAACTCTTTAAGCTGATCGAGAACTCGTCCTCGGAAGCCAAACCGAAGGCGAAAGCGAAGCCAAAAACCGCAGGCATTAAGCGCCCGGTAGTGAAAATCGAAAAATCTGCGGAGAAAGAGAAATCGCGCCCGGCAGCAAACGGCAAACGCTTTACCTCGCCGGGGCGTAAGAAGAAAGGGCGTTAACGTCTGCCGCGCGTTGGCGTATTCGCTGACCAGGAAAACGATGCTTCCGCATCCGGTTTATAAGCCTGCTTTTTCTTTAACTGGCGGGCTTTTTTTGCTTCTGCTTCGCGCAAGGCCATCAGTTTATCGATGTACTCTTTCTTGATGCTGTTGGTCTCTGCGTTGGTCAGCAGCCGACCATGCGCTATGCGCGCGCGGTCGAGCAGCGTTTTCAGTTCACGCTGCTCGCGCTCGGTCATCTCTTTTTGGGTAATGCGGGGGAGTGCCATAGGGGTGCCCTCTGTTAGCCGATGTCCTCAGTGTACGGCAAAGTGCAGAGGCTGGGTAGGCCGGATAAGGCGTTAGCCGCCATCCGGCGACGTGCGCGTATTATGCCTGCTAGCGCTTACACTTATCAGGCCTACAGCCGACAATTAGCGGCGTGCTTTCTCTTTAATCGGCTTACCGGACCAGTAGCCTGCCAGCAGCGAACCGGAAAGGTTGTGCCAAACGGAGAACAGCGCGCCGGGCAGGGCGGCAAGCGGGCCGAAATAGATTTTGCCCAGCGCAGCGGCCAGCCCTGAATTCTGCATGCCGACTTCGATAGCTAACGTACGACAAGTCGACTCGTCGAAACCAAACAGTTTTCCGCCCCAGTAGCCGCCGAGCAGGCCAATGGTGTTATGCAGGATAACGGCGATAATCACCACAAAGCCAACGGACGCAATGTGCGAAGCAGAGCCTGCCACGACGGCGCTGATGATCGCCAGGATGCACACCATAGAAAACGCGGGCAGATACGGCTCGACGACTTTTACGACGCGTGGGAACAGATGGTGAATGACCAGTCCCAGGGCAATCGGAATGACCACGATCTGCAGAATACTCAGCAGCATACCCATCACATCCACCTGAATATGCGCATCGACATACAGCCGTGTCAGCAGCGGTGTGGCGACGACGCCGACCAACGTTGAAACGGATGAAATAGTCACGGAGAGCGCCACATCACCTTTTGCCAGATAGATCATGACATTAGAAGCTGTTCCGCTGGCGACGCTACCGACCAACACCATGCCTGCGGACAGTTCCGGCGGCATATTAAAAGCCAGCGCCAAAATCCAGGCGGCGAGCGGCATCACCAGATAATGCAGGAAAATACCCGCGGCGACCGGCGCAGGACGTGAGAGTACACGTTTAAAGTCATCCACCTTCAAATGGACGCCCATGCCGAACATAATCAGCATCAGTAACGACGGCACAAATGGCCCGACAGGTGTAAAGGTGGAGGGCGTGTAATACGCAATAACAGAGAGCAGCAGCGCCCATAATGGGAACAGCCGCGTCAGAGTAGCGAGCATGTTATATTCCTTGCGATTGAAATGTGTTGTGTTGTTATAAAAAAGCCGGGTTCGAGCCCGGCTATAGTTATTGTTTATCGCGTGATGAAATATTATTCAAACAAATTATGGTGCAGCTTCTGTACCACCTGTTCGGCTTCGGTACCTGGCACCAGGAAGCACAGGTTATGGCTGGACGCGCCGTAGCAAATCATGCGGATGTTGAATGGCTCCAGTACGCCGAACACCTCTTTACCCACGCCGCAGGCTTTGGACAGGTCGTTGCCAATCAGCGCTACCAGCGCCAGGTCTTCTTCCACTTCAACCCGACACAGGGCAGACAGCTCCATCAGCAGAGACTGTGTTAACAGCGTATCGCCAGTAGACGTTGAACCGGTGGTATCCAGCGTCAGCGCCACGCTGACTTCCGATGTAGTAATTAAATCTACCGAGATGTTGTGGCGCGCCAGGATGCCGAACACTTCCGCTAAAAAGCCGCGAGAGTGCAGCATATTCAGGCTATGCAGCGTTAGCAGAGTTTGCTTACGGCGTAGCGCCAGGGCACGGAACAACGGTGGATTTTGGGTTTTATTGCATACCAGCGTACCGCCTGCTTTTGGATCCTTACTGGAGCCAACAAACACCGGGATATCGCTACGTACGGCAGGTAACAGGGTTGCCGGGTGCAGCACTTTCGCGCCGAAGGTCGCCATTTCCGCGGCTTCTTCGAAGGCGATTTCATCAATACGTTTAGCGGCTGGAACGACGCGCGGATCGGTGGTGTAAATGCCGGGAACATCGGTCCAGATATCGACGCGCGTTGCGTGCAGCGCTTCAGCCAGCAGGGCGGCCGTATAATCACTGCCGCCGCGTCCCAGCGTGGTGGTGCGGCCTTTGCTTTCGCTGCCGATAAAGCCTTGGGTAATCACCAGACCTTCACTCAGACGTGGGGCTAACTGAAGCGTTGCCAGTTCGGCCAGCGCCGCGACGTCGGGTTCTGCACGACCGAAACGATCGTTAGTGCGCATCACTTTACGCACGTCAAACCACTGCGCTTGGACGTTGCGCTCACGCAGGATCTCAACAAACAGGAGGGTAGACATCAGCTCACCGTGGCTGACCAGTTCGTCGGTCAGCGCGGTTGAGGTCGCCAGTGACGCCGCCTCTGCCAGCGTGGTGATGTTTTCCAGCAGGCGTTCGATCTCTTCACGAATCACGTTTGGATAACGCAGGCGTTCCAGAATATTGAACTGAATTTGGCGAATGGCGTCGAGTTTTTCGAAGCGCTCGGTTGGCTCCAGCCCTTCCGCCAGAGCAACCAGCAGGTTGGTAATACCTGCCGATGCGGAGAGCACCACTAACCGGACGTTCGCATCAGAAAGCACCACATCAGCGCTGCGATTCATGGCATCAAAGTCCGCCACGCTGGTACCGCCAAACTTGGAGACAACTACATCAGTCATAACTACCTCGTGTCAGGGAGTGAATAGAGCGACCATGGCACATAAGGCAGAACGGAAACCGGTGCAGGCGCAAATGCAAATACCGTATTTATAAATAAAATGTGTAGCTTGCACTGTCAACGCTGGGATTATGCGGATTTTTCATGCTGCAACTGCGTTGAGTAACGGTACTAATAACAACGCTGATAACGGCTATACTTTGTAGCCTCGTTTGGCGGATGCCCTGGCAATGGCATTAAAACAATCACACTTTTCTGTGACTGGCGTTACAATCGATCTCAGTCACAATTCTCAAAATCAGAAGAGTATTGCTAATGAAAAACATCAATCCAACGCAGACCTCAGCCTGGCAGGCACTACAAAAACACTTTGAAGAGATGAAAGACGTTACTATCGCCGATCTGTTCGCGAAAGATAGCGATCGTTTCACCAAATTTTCCGCGACGTTTGACGATCTGATGCTGGTGGATTTCTCCAAAAACCGCATCACTGAAGAGACGCTGGCCAAACTGCAGGATCTGGCGAAAGAGACCGATTTGGCAGGCGCCATCAAGTCCATGTTCTCCGGTGAGAAAATCAACCGTACCGAAGACCGTGCCGTGCTGCACGTGGCGCTGCGTAACCGTAGCAATACCCCAATCATCGTTGACGGCAAAGATGTGATGCCGGAAGTGAACGCGGTGCTGGAGAAGATGAAATCCTTCTCTGAAGCGATCATCTCCGGAAGCTGGAAAGGCTATACCGGCAAAGCCATTACTGATGTAGTGAACATCGGTATCGGCGGTTCCGACCTTGGTCCGTTCATGGTGACCGAAGCGCTGCGTCCGTACAAAAACCATCTGAACATGCACTTTGTGTCTAACGTCGATGGGACGCACATCGCTGAAGTACTGAAGAAAGTGAACCCGGAAACCACGCTGTTCCTGGTCGCATCTAAAACCTTCACCACCCAGGAAACCATGACTAACGCCCACAGCGCGCGTGACTGGTTCCTGGCGACCGCGGGCGACAACAAGCACGTTGCTAAACACTTCGCGGCGCTCTCCACCAACGGTAAAGCGGTTGGCGAATTCGGTATTGATACCGCCAATATGTTCGAATTCTGGGATTGGGTTGGCGGTCGTTACTCCCTGTGGTCAGCGATTGGTCTGTCGATCATCCTGTCCGTCGGTTTCGACAACTTCGTAGAGCTACTGTCCGGCGCGCACGCGATGGACAAACACTTCTCCACTACTCCGGCGGAGAAAAACCTGCCGGTGCTGCTGGCGCTGATCGGTATCTGGTACAACAATTTCTTCGGTGCTGAAACCGAAGCGATCCTGCCGTATGACCAGTATATGCACCGTTTCGCGGCCTACTTCCAGCAGGGCAATATGGAATCCAACGGTAAATACGTGGACCGTAACGGCAATGCGGTGGATTACCAGACCGGCCCGATCATTTGGGGTGAGCCGGGGACTAACGGCCAGCATGCGTTCTACCAGCTGATCCACCAGGGTACAAAAATGGTGCCGTGCGATTTCATCGCCCCGGCTATTACCCACAACCCGCTGTCGGATCACCATCCGAAACTGTTGTCTAACTTCTTTGCTCAGACTGAAGCGCTGGCGTTCGGTAAATCTCGTGAAGTGGTTGAGCAGGAATACCGCGACCAGGGTAAAGATCCGGCAACGCTGGACCACGTGGTGCCGTTCAAAGTGTTCGAAGGCAACCGCCCGACCAACTCCATCCTGCTGCGTGAAATCACGCCGTTCAGCCTGGGGGCGCTAATTGCGCTGTATGAGCACAAAATCTTTACTCAGGGCGCAATCCTGAACATCTTCACTTTCGACCAGTGGGGCGTGGAGCTGGGCAAACAGCTGGCAAATCGCATCCTGCCGGAGCTGAATGATGGTTCCGAAGTGAACAGCCACGACAGTTCCACCAATGGTTTGATTAACCGTTATAAGTCCTGGCGCGCCTGATGACGCTGCGCTTATCCGGCCTACAGTTACACATTTGTAGGCCGGATAAGGCGTTTAGCCGCCATCCGGCATTAATGAAATAAAAAAGCCGATATTAATATCGGCTTTTTTATAGGATTGCTCCAGGATATCTACGCTTTTGCTTCACTCCCTAATTGAGCATAATCCTAAAATAATTAACTTAATGGAATTTCATTTCTGTTATTTTCAGAATTTACGGATATTGTATTTCTGGTGTGTATATTTTAACTGATTGATTTTACTGTTTGATGTTATTAATTAATAATAGCAATCTACTTTCATTTCTCATTATCCTAAATTCCCGCCAGTCGTAATTTGCACACTTTGGCTTGTGTATACTCGATCTCGCCCGAAATTCTTTTGGGTAAATCTCCATTCATTAAATGAAGGGAATTTGTGATGAAAAAAGTTCTGTATGGCCTTTGGGCTATATCTGCGCTTGCGGCGACCTCTGTCTATGCTGCCCCCGTTCAGGTGGGTGAGGCTGCAGGGTCGGCTGCCGCGTCGGTTTCGGCAGGAAGTTCCTCTGCCACCAGCGTGAGCACCGTAAGTTCTGCGGTGGGGGTGGCCCTTGCGGCGACCGGTGGTGGTGATGGTTCTAATACCGGAACGACAACCACGACAACCACCAGTACCCAGTAATACCGGTACGTAGCCCCTAAATAATTCGCGTTGCAGGAAGGCGGCAAGTGAGTGAGTCCCCGGGAGCATAGATAGCTATGTGACCGGGGTGAGTGAACGTAGCTAACGCATCTGCAACGTGAAGTATGACGGGGATTAATTCTAACCACACTTCGGTGTGGTTATTTTGAATTGCCAAAAGCCTGCGGGATTTGTAGGCCGGGTAAGCGTTGCGCACCCGGCAATAATGCGGAGAAGTGTCGTGAAGCGACCAGCGCTCATATTGGTTTGCCTGTTACTACAGGCGTGCTCGGCCACCACCGAAGGGCTGGGCCATTCGCTGTGGGAGAGTGTGTTTGGTACTCCCGGCGTTCAGATGACGGATGATGAAATCCAAAACATGCCCTACGCCAGCCAGTATATGCAGCTCAATGGTGGTCCACAGCTGTTTGTCGTACTCGCGTTTGCAGAAAACGGACAACAGAAATGGGTGACTCAGGATCAGGCCATTCTCGTCACGCAGCATGGGCGCATTGTGAAAACGCAGCTCGGCGGTGACAACCTGATTGAGGTGAATAATCTGGCAGCGGACCCGCTCATCAAACCCAATCAGATAGCCGATGGCGCAACATGGACCCGCACGATGGGCTGGACTGAACATCAGCAGGTGCGCTATGCCACCGCCCGCTCTGTTTTCACATGGGATGGCACTGACAGCATTCAGGTCGGCAGCGATGAAACGCCAGTGCGCATCCTTGATGAAGAGATAACGACCGATCAAACGCGCTGGCATAACCGCTACTGGATCGATAGCGAAGGGCAAATCCGTCAGTCGGAACAGTATCTGGGAGCTAACTTCTTCCCGGTGAAAACCACCCTGATTAAGGCTGCAAAATCATGATGAAACGAGCCGTAATGGCGCTGGTTTTTAGCCTGAGCGCACCCTCTGTTTTTGCTGCGGGCAATGTCAAAGTCATGATTGCAGGCAGCGCTGAACCCAAAATATTGACCGGTGCGGAGCGTCTGATCGATCTGGTTGGACAGCCGCGGCTGAGTAATAGCTGGTGGCCCGGAGCGGTCATCAGCGAAGAGCGGGCAACGGCGGCGGCAGAACGCCAGCAGCAGACACTACTGGCTCGTCTGGCAGCGCTGAGTGCTGAAGAAAGCGGTGACGATGCGGCGGCTATCAACGCATTACGCCAGCAAATTCAGGCGCTGAAGGTGACCGGCAGACAGAACATTAACCTTGACCCGGATGTGGTGCGCGTCAGCGAGCGAGGCAACCCGCCGTTGCAGGGCAACTACACGCTATGGGTTGGATCGCAGCCAACGGATATCACATTGTTTGGTTTGCTAAGCCGTCCGGGTAAACAACCGTTTGTGCCCGGGCGTGATGTCGCCAGCTATCTCGATGGGCAAAGTCGGCTCAGCGGAGCGGATCGCAGCTACGCGTGGGTCATCTATCCCGATGGACGCTCGCAAAAAGTTCCTATCGCTTACTGGAACAAACGTCACGTTGAGCCGATGCCCGGCAGCATCATTTTTGTCGGACTCTCTGATGCCTTCTGGAGCAGTACCCCGGATGAAATCAATGCCGATATTCTTCACACCCTGACCCAGCGGATACCTGAATAATGAGAAAAACTTATCTGCTCAGCTTACTGGCGCTGGGCGTAAGCGTTGCCTGTCACGGTGAAACATGGCCTGCGCCTATTGGTCCATCCCAGTCCGATTTTGGCGGCGTAGGCCTGCTGCAAACCCCGACAGCACGGATGGCGCGTGAAGGGGAAATGAGCCTCAACTACCGGGACAACGATCAGTACCGCTACTACTCTGCGTCGGTGCAACTGTTCCCCTGGCTGGAAACCACGCTGCGCTATACCGATGTGCGTACCAAAAAATACAGCAGCGTGGAGTCATTTTCTGGCGATCAGACATACAAGGATAAAGCGTTTGATCTCAAGCTGCGGCTGTGGGAAGAGAGCTACTGGATGCCGCAGGTGGCCGTTGGCGCGCGGGATATCGGCGGGACGGGTCTGTTTGATGCGGAGTATATTGTGGCGAATAAAGCCTGGGGCCCGTTTGATTTCTCGCTCGGTCTGGGCTGGGGGTATCTTGGCACCAGCGGCAACGTCAGCAATCCGTTTTGCTCATACAGCGATAAATTCTGTCATCGCGATAACAGCTACAAGCAGGCTGGTTCTATTGACGGCAGTCAGATGTTTCATGGTCCGGCATCGTTATTTGGCGGCGTGGAATATCAGACACCCTGGCAGCCGCTGCGCCTGAAACTGGAGTATGAAGGCAATAATTACCAGCAGGATTTTGCGGGCAAGCTGGATCAAAAGAGCAAGTTTAACGTCGGCGCTATCTATCGCGTCACCGATTGGGCCGACGTTAACCTCAGCTATGAGCGCGGGAACACCTTTATGTTTGGGTTCACGCTGCGGACTAACTTCAACGACTTGCGACCAAACTATAACGATAACGCCCGTCCGAAGTATCAACCACAGCCGCAGGATGCGATTCTGCAACATTCGGTAGTGGCGAATCAGTTAACGCTGCTGAAATATAACGCCGGGCTGGCGGATCCCAAAATCCAGGTGCAGGGCGATACGCTGTATGTGACCGGCGAACAGGTGAAATACCGTGATTCGCGAGAAGGGATCGAACGCGCCAATCGGATCGTGATGAACGATCTTCCCGACGGGATCCGTACGATCCGGATTACCGAAAATCGCCTTAACTTGCCGCAGGTGACGACCGAAACGGATGTTTCCAGCCTTAAGCGACACCTGGAAGGTGAGCCGCTGGGTCATGAAACACAACTGGCGCAAAAACGCGTTGAGCCCGTGGTGCCGAAAACGACCGAGCAGGGTTGGTATATTGATAAGTCTCGCTTTGATTTTCATATCGATCCGGTGCTCAATCAGTCGGTGGGCGGCCCGGAAAACTTCTATATGTACCAGTTGGGCGTAATGGGAACTGCGGATTGGTGGGTGACCGATCATCTGCTGACCACCGGGAGTTTGTTCGCCAACCTCGCCAATAACTATGACAAATTTAACTACACCAACCCGCCGCAGGATTCGCATTTACCACGCGTGCGTACTCATGTGCGCGAGTATGTGCAAAACGATGTCTACGTGAATAACCTGCAGGCCAACTACTTCCAGTCACTCGGAAACGGGTTCTACGGACAGGTTTACGCTGGTTACCTGGAGACCATGTACGGCGGGGCGGGGGCAGAAGTGTTGTATCGTCCGTTAGACAGCAACTGGGCGTTTGGCATTGACGCCAACTATGTGAAACAGCGTGACTGGCGTAGCGCGCAGGATATGATGAAATTCACCGACTACAGCGTGAAGACCGGGCATTTGACGGCTTACTGGAATCCTTCATTCGCCCAGGATGTACTGGTGAAAGCCAGTGTGGGCCAGTATCTGGCGGGAGATAAGGGGGGAACGCTGGAAATTGCCAAACGCTTCGACAGCGGTGTGGTGGTGGGCGGCTATGCGACCATCACCGACGCCTCGCCGGATGAATATGGCGAGGGTGATTTTACCAAAGGGGTGTACGTTTCTGTGCCGCTGGATCTCTTCTCTTCAGGTCCAACCCGCAGTCGTGCGGCGATTGGCTGGACGCCGTTGACGCGTGACGGTGGGCAGCAGTTGGGACGTAAGTTTGGTCTGTATGATATGACCAGCGACAGAAGCGAGAACTTCCGTTAATGTTTGATCAACCGGTGCGCTGCGCTTATCCGGCCTACATTGTCGGTCGGATAAGGCATTTATGCCGCCATCCGGCAACTTACAAACGACGCAATAATTTTGCCGGGTTGCCCGCGTACACGCCTTTCTCGGTAATCGATTTTGTCACCACGCTTCCCGCGCCGATGACTGCGCCATCGCAGATTGTGACTGCCAGAATGGTCGCCCCACTGCCGATCGAGACATCATTACCAATCGTAATTCTTCCCCAACTGGTGCGGTCGGCATTGGGTTTTCCTTGCCGAAACATATCGTTGGCGAACATCACGCCATGACCGATAAAACAGCGGGAACCGATGGTGACATATTCGCAGATGAAGGTGTGCGACTGAATTTTGCTATCTGCGCCAATCTGCGTGTTGCTCTGGATTTCAACAAATGGTCCGACAAAAACGTTGTCTTCCAGTATGCAGTCGTACAGGTTCGCCGGTTCATAAACCACCACATTCTCACCGCACGTGACGTTGCGGACAGCGGATTGACGAATATTCATCATTTATATCCTCTTAAATCTGCTTTTCCATAACGTACAAAATACTGGTCTGGGAGGCGGTAGTGAAAGCAGTTTCCTTCACAAGCGTCATCCCTTGCCGTTCATAGAACTGCCGTGCCTTAGGATTATCAGCCAGTACCTCAAGCCAGAGCCATTTTTCATCCTGCTCTTTGGCCTGGCGAATAACTTCGGCAAAAAGCTGCTCACCGTACTGTTTGCCCGTTGCATCTGGCATCAGGTAGATCTTATTTAGCAATGCCCCTGAACGCCCTTCTGGATCAATAGAGTGGCGGAGACTGTATTTGGCAAAGCCAACCGGCGCGTCGGCAAAGGCGATAAGCCAGAAGGTTCCGGGTTCGGCCAGACTGCTGGATATCGCTGGTAAGGAATATTCCTGCTCAAGATAAGCGTCGAGCTCGCTCGGGTTTTTCCACAAAGGCGCAAAGTGATGTCGATAGCTGATATAGCCCATTGCGCTTAGCAAGCTGGCATCGTCGACGGTTGCCATTTCAATCTTAAGCATTTCTATTCCGTTCAAGAAGTTAGTGTCAGAAGCATTGTTGCACTATTATTGAGCTGCACAAAACATAAACAAAAAATGTAGATCTCTGTCACATTTCTGCGTTATACAGGAACCTTGTTACTGAACAGGAGGGGCCGTTATGACGTCGCTATCTCGTCCGCGCGTGGAGTTTATCTCCACCATCTTACAGACCGTGTTGAATCTGGGGCTGTTGAGTCTGGGCCTGATCCTGGTCGTATTCCTTGGGAAAGAAACGCTACACCTGGCGGATGTACTGTTCGCGCCGGAACAAACCAGCAAGTATGAGCTGGTGGAAGGGCTGGTGGTTTACTTTCTCTATTTTGAATTTATCGCGCTGATTGTGAAGTACTTTCAGTCAGGATTTCACTTTCCGCTGCGCTACTTTGTTTATATCGGGATCACCGCAATTGTGCGGTTGATCATCGTCGATCATAAAGCGCCGATGGATGTATTGATCTATTCTGCGGCGATCCTGCTGTTGGTGATTACGCTGTGGCTGTGTAACTCTAAACGGCTGAAGCGAGAGTAAAAGACAACACGCCGCAATCCGGCTGCGGCGTGTTGTATGTCAGGGTTACTGCGCAGAGGCTGGCTGGGTTTTCTCTGCTGCGGGTTCCCACAGTTCTTCAAGTTCTTCCAGCGTTTTGCCTTTGGTTTCCGGCACGAACTTCCACATAAACAGCGCCGCCAGAATCCCCATACAACCGTAAATCCAGTAGGAGAAACCGTTGTGGAAATGGGAAACCAGCCACGAATTTTTGTCCATCATCGGGAAGGTCCAGGAGACGAAGTAGTTCGCCAGCCACTGAGCGGCGACGGCAATGGCGAGCGCTTTGCCACGAATCGCGTTCGGGAAGATTTCTGCCAACAGCACCCAACAAACCGGTCCCCAGGACATGGCGAATGCGGCGACGTAAAACAGCATCGACAGCAGCGCTATCAGCCCGGAAGCCTGGGTGTAAAACGCGGTGCCAAGGCTGAACATCCCAAGAGCCATACCCAATGCGCCAATTATTTGCAGCGGTTTGCGACCAAATTTGTCCACCGTCATGATTGCCAGCACGGTGAAACTCAGGTTGATTACGCCGACAATAATAGTCTGCAAGAGCGCCACATCGGTGCTGGCCCCTAACGTTTTAAACACTTCCGGCGCGTAGTACAGCACGACGTTAATACCGACAAACTGCTGGAAGATGGAGAGCATCACACCGATGACGATAACGCCCACACCAAACATCAACAGGCGTCCGCCGGTTTTACGGCCATGCTCCAGTGACTGATTGATCTCCTGCATGGCCTGGGTGGCGAGGCTGTTGCCCATAATTTTGCGCAGAATGCCCTCCGCCTGCTCGTGTCTGCCACGCGCCATCAGCCAGCGCGGGCTTTCCGGGACGGTGTACAGCAACAGTAAAAACAGCAGGGCGGGAATGCTTTCGGAAGCAAACATATATCGCCAGCCATCGGTATTCAGCCAGTTAGCGTCACCGGAACGGGCAATAAAATAGTTAACGCAATACACCAGCAGTTGACCAAAAATAATGGCGAACTGGTTAAAGGAAACCAGTTTCCCACGAATATGCGCTGGAGCCAGTTCTGCAATATACATCGGTGAGAGCATTGAGGCTAAACCAACGCCAATACCACCAATGATGCGATAAATAACAAATTCGGGGACGTATCCGGCCAAATAAACAGGCACGGCATTATCTGGGTTAATCGTGGTAAATCCTAATTCTGGCCACGCAGAACCAATACCGGAAATAAAGAACAGCAGGGCGGCGATTTTCAGCGAGTCCCGGCGACCGAAGCGGTTACTGCAATAACCGCCCAGCGCACCGCCGATGATGCAGCCAATCAACGCGCTGGCAACGCAAAAGCCTAACAGCGAGTTGGCGGCGGATTCACTTAAATGTTGCGGGGCGACAAACACGGTATTTAAGGATTCTACCGTTCCGGATATGACGGCGGTGTCATAGCCGAATAATAGCCCTCCTAATGTTGCTACTAATGTAATCGAAAAAATATAACTGGAATTATATTGGGTGTTCATTCAGACCTGCCTTAGAGGATACAGCTCTTTTGATCAGTGTCGTGATGGTGGATTTAACAGGCAGGGAAGACAATTATCATTTTTTACATTGCAATTATGTTTTGTCTTTTCTGTGATCTTAATTCTGTTTAATTTGTCTGTTTTCAGGTGGTAAATATAATTGCAGTGATGGGGGCCACGAAAGGAAATAATCGTAACAGCAATGCAAAATAACATAAAAAAGGGCGCTCCGTAGAGCGCCGAATAACTGTCACAGGTTGGGATAACATAAGTTGAGGGTTGCAGTGGCATTGCCCGTTGCCGGGCAGGTACTTCGATAAAACTTAACCTTTCACACCACCCGCCGTCAGGCCGTTGACCAGCCAGCGCTGTGCCAGCAGGAACACCAGAGTAATCGGAATGGCTGAAAGTACAGCTGCGGCGGCAAAGTCGCCCCACAAGTAGTTCTGTGGATTGAGGTACTGCTGCATACCAACCGCAAGGGTGTAGCTGTTCACATCACGCAGCAGCAGTGACGCGACCGGTACTTCGGTAATAGCGGCAATGAATGACAGAATAAACACGACCGCCAGAATTGGTACGGAAAGCGGCAGCAGTACCAGGCGGAATGCCTGCCACGGCGTGGCGCCATCCAGCGCGGCCGCTTCTTCCAGCGAACCGTCGATGGTTTCAAAATAGCCCTTAATTGTCCACACATGCAGCGCGATACCGCCGAGATAGGCGAAGATCACGCCGCCGTGAGTGTTCAGGCCGATAAACGGAATGTATTGGCCCAGGCGGTCAAACAAGGCGTACAACGCGACCAGAGACAGCACCGCCGGGAACATCTGGAAGATTAGCATCCCTTTCAGCAGGGTCGCTTTACCCGGGAAGCGCATACGGGCAAAGGCGTAAGCACAGGTGGTGGAAAGCGTCACAATACCAATCGCGGTAATGGTGGCGACTTTCACCGAGTTCCACAGCCACAGCAGCACCGGGAACGGCGGCGGAGTGACGCGGCCATCCGCATGTTCTACGCTAAAGCCCAGCGCCAGTTTCCAGTGTTCCCAGGAAATATTATCCGGGATCAGGCTGCCGGTAGCGAAGTTACCTTCACGCAGCGAAATGGCGATGACCATCAGCAGCGGGAACATGATCGCCGCGATAAAAATCAGCAGCCCTAAGTGCGTTGCGAATAAACGTAACTTTTGTGATTTCGGTTGGACCATAGCCATTGTCGTTATCTCCCTTAATCAAACTTCATACGTGTGGCTTTCAGGTTCACAATCGCCAGCGCGCCAACCAGCAGGAAGATCAGGGTGGCAATCGCCGCCGCCAGACCGAAGTCCTGACCGCCGCCGCCTTCAAAGGCGATACGGTAGGTGTAGCTGACGAGCAGGTCGGTGTAACCGGCAGGCGTGGTGGTACCGAGGCGATCCGGGCCGCCGTTGGTTAACAGTTGAATCAGCACGAAGTTATTAAAGTTAAAGGCGAAGCTGGCGATCATCAGCGGCGTCAGCGGCTTGATCAGCAGCGGTAACGTAATTTTAAAGAAGTTCTGGAACGGACCCGCGCCGTCCATTGCCGAGGCTTCATACAGATCGTCAGGAATCGCTTTCAGCAGCCCCATGCACAGGATCATCATGTACGGGTAACCCAGCCAGGTGTTAACGATGATAATCATCGAACGCGCGGTGGTTGGATCGCTAAACCAGGCCGGCTTGATACCAAACAGCGCGCTGAGCATCATGTTGATTTCACCAAAACTCTGGTTGAACAGCCCTTTGAAAATCAGAATCGAGATAAACGACGGTACGGCGTAGGGCAGAATCAGCAGGACGCGGTAAATCGCTTTGCCCTTCAGAGATTCCCACTGCACCAGACAGGCCAGCACCATACCTACAGCCACGGTCAGAATCACCGTCAGGACTGAGAACACTACCGTCCAGACAAAGATGGCGAAGAACGGTTTCTGGATGCCCTCGTCGGTAAATACGCGAGTGAAATTGTCCCAGCCGATGGTGACGGTATAGCCCGGGCTGAGTTTTTCAGTACCCCAGCTACCGTCTGCGTTAATGGCCTGATAATAACCAATATCGTTATTAGCGCGGTACTTCACGCCGCTTTGATTGTTGGTGAGCGTCCCATCATCGGCCAGGGAGTAGAGCGGCTGCGTACCGGAGAACTGACGCAGTGAACTCATGATGACTTTGCTTTCGTCCGGCAGAATAGCCGTTAGCTGAGTCAGCGCCTGACGATTCTGGGTGATGATGCGCAGCGTCGCACGTTCGCCCGCTGGTAGCGCCTCGGTTTCTTTTAACTGCAGCTTCTGTTCGCCGCCAAATTTAAAGGCGTCGGAAACATAATTTTTTCCCGTTTCACCGTCGGTGAGGGCCAGTTGCCACTCATCACCCGCCGGATACAGGCCAAAGTTGTAAGTTTTACCTGCCTGATAAGAACGATCCATCAGGACTTGTTGAGCACGTTCAAAGGTCAGTTGGTTGGTGCTGCTGTAGTTGGTAAAAGCAATGGCGATGGTACAAATGAGCGGAAACAGGACAAACAGCCCCATACCGGCCACGCCAGGATAAACATAGCGCCAGGCATAGGCTTTACGGTTAGCGAAAATATACAGGCCAACAGAGCTTAAAATGAGCGTCATGATGGCAAACAGATACTCCCCCTGAGCGTACATCAAAACAACAAGGTAACCGACCAGCAGACCAAGCAGACCCATTACTGACCATTTCAGCATGTCGCTTTGCCACCAGTGTTTCTTTTTAATGACATCCATGGGGTTCAATCCTCAACAACAATGAAAACCTGTTGGTCAGCGTGCCTGATGGCGCTGCGCTTATCCGGCCTACATACGTTGTAGGCCGGATAAGGCATGTATGCCGCCATCCGGCACGTTCACAACTGTATTACTTGGTGATACGACCCTGCGCGTCTTTCAGCGCGGCATCGACGGTCTGACGACCGCTGGCGGCGTTGATCACGGCGGTACGCACGGCATACCAGAATGCGGACATCTGCGGGATGTTCGGCATGATTTCGCCTTTCTGGGCGTTATCCATGGTGGCCGCGATACGCGGGTCTTTCGCTAACTGTTCCTGGAAGGATTTCAGCGCAACCGCGCCCAGTGGTTTGTCCTTGTTCACTTCATCCAGACCCTGGTCGGTCAACAGGTAGTTTTCGAGGAACTCTTTCGCCAGTTCTTTGTTCGGGCTGGCGGCGTTGATACCCGCGCTCAGTACGCCAACGAACGGTTTAGACGGCTTGCCTTTGAAGGTTGGCAGCAGCGTAACGCCGTAGTTCACCTTGCTCTTATCGATGTTGGACCACGCCCACGGACCGTTGATGGTCATCGCGGTATCGCCTTTGTTAAAGGCCGCTTCGGCGATGGAGTAGTCGGTATCCGCATTCATGTGTTTGTTTTTGATCAGGTCGACCAGGAAGGTCAGGCCCGCTTTCGCGCCAGCGCTATCCACGCCCACGTCTTTCACGTCGTACTTGCCGTTTTCAAACTTGAACGCGTAACCGCCGTCGGCGGCAATCAGCGGCCAGGTGAAGTACGGTTCTTGCAGGTTGAACATCAGCGCGGATTTACCTTTCGCTTTCAGCTCTTTATCCAGCGCCGGAATTTCTTCCCAGGTTTTCGGTGGGTTCGGAACGAGGTCTTTGTTGTAAATCAGCGACAGCGCTTCCACGGCGATCGGGTACGCAATCAGTTTGCCGTTATAGCGTACGGCATCCCAGGTGAACGGATAGAGCTTGTCCTGGAACGCTTTGTCTGGGGTGATTTCAGCCAGCAGGCCAGATTGTGCGTAGCCGCCAAAACGGTCATGCGCCCAGAAGATGATGTCCGGGCCGTCGCCAGTCGCGGCAACCTGCGGGAACTTCTCTTCCAGCTTGTCCGGGTGCTCAATGGTAACTTTGATACCCGTGTCTTTCTCGAATTTTTTACCCACTTCAGCGAGGCCGTTATAGCCTTTGTCGCCGTTAATCCAGATGACCAACTTACCTTCTTCAATCTTGGCGAGAGCCGAGGCGGAAAACATCATCGTCGTTAATGCAGACAATGCGAGGATGCGTGCGCCAGTTTTGATATTCATAGTTCCCATCCTGTTTGGTGATTTTGCAGAGGTGGCTTAACGGGTACTAGTTTCTTTATACGGCAACCTCTTTCCATCCTCCTTACACCTACGCCCCACCCGTTCTTTATGTGATCTGTGTTACATAAATGTGAGTATTGCGCACTGGCGCACATAAAACCCCACCCATTTTTGCAAGCTGCATCACGAAATTCCTCTGAGGCTGGTGGTCCGGGTCTCAGACGCTGCGCTCTCATCCTCCCGCCTCCTCCCCCATAAAAAAGCTGGGGGGTGGAGGATTCACGCCCGTGAGGGATAACGCATAGTCAGTCCATCATGAATGTTGCTGTCGATGACAGGTTGTAACGAAGGGAGAAGGGCATGGCGAGCGTACAGCTGCGAAATGTAACGAAAGCCTGGGGTGACGTGGTGGTATCGAAGGATATCAATCTCGACATTCACGAAGGGGAGTTCGTGGTGTTTGTCGGACCGTCAGGCTGTGGTAAGTCGACCTTGCTGCGTATGATCGCCGGACTTGAAACCATCACCAGCGGCGACCTGTTTATCGGGGAGACCCGGATGAACGACATTCCACCCGCCGAACGCGGTGTGGGCATGGTCTTCCAGTCCTATGCGTTATACCCCCATTTATCCGTCGCGGAAAACATGTCGTTCGGCCTCAAACTGGCCGGCGCGAAAAAAGAGGTAATGAACCAGCGCGTTAATCAGGTAGCTGAAGTTCTGCAACTGGCGCACCTGCTGGACCGTAAACCGAAAGCGCTTTCCGGCGGCCAACGTCAGCGTGTGGCGATTGGCCGTACGTTGGTTGCCGAGCCGCGAGTATTCCTGCTGGACGAACCGTTGTCGAACCTTGACGCCGCGCTGCGCGTCCAGATGCGTATTGAAATCTCCCGCCTGCATAAACGTCTTGGCCGCACGATGATTTACGTCACCCACGATCAGGTCGAAGCGATGACCCTGGCAGACAAAATTGTGGTGTTGGATGCCGGTCGTGTGGCGCAGGTCGGTAAACCCCTGGAGCTGTACCACTATCCTGCCGACCGCTTTGTCGCGGGCTTTATCGGTTCGCCAAAGATGAATTTCCTGCCGGTGAAAGTTACCGCAACGGCAATTGATCAGGTGCAGGTTGAATTACCAAACCGCCAGCAAGTCTGGTTACCCGTCGACAGTGCCCGCGTTCAGGTGGGTGCCAATATGTCTTTAGGTATCCGCCCGGAACATCTGCTGCCCAGTGAAATCGCCGATGTCACCCTCGAAGGTGAAGTCCAGGTGGTCGAACAACTTGGTCACGAAACACAAATTCATATCCAGATCCCCGCCATCCGTCAAAACCTGGTTTACCGCCAGAACGACGTGGTGTTGGTAGAAGAGGGTGCCACATTCGCTATCGGCCTGCCGCCAGAGCGTTGCCATCTGTTCCGTGAGGATGGCACTGCATGTCGTCGGTTGCACCAGGAGCCGGGCGTTTAAGGTCCCCATAAAAAAACGAAACGCAAAACCATTCGCAGTTTCAGAAGGTGGCAGCGTTTAAAGAAAAGCAATGATCTCAGGAGATAGAACGATGATTACTCTGCGCAAACTTCCTCTGGCGGTTGCTGTGGCAGCAGGCATTATGTCTGTTCAGGCAATGGCTGTGGATTTCCATGGTTATGCTCGTTCCGGTATCGGTTGGACGGGTAGCGGCGGCGAACAACAATGTTTCCAGGCAACAGGTGCACAAAGTAAATACCGTCTCGGTAACGAATGTGAAACCTATGCGGAAATCAAATTAGGTCAGGAAGTGTGGAAAGAAGGCGATAAGAGCTTCTACTTCGACACCAACGTCGCCTACTCCGTAGCACAGCAGAATGACTGGGAAGGAACTGATCCAGCCTTCCGTGAAGCCAACGTGCAGGGTAAAAACCTGATTGAATGGCTGCCAGGCTCTACTATCTGGGCCGGTAAGCGCTTCTACCAACGTCATGACGTGCACATGATCGACTTCTACTACTGGGATATTTCAGGTCCTGGCGCCGGTATTGAAAACATCGATCTGGGCTTCGGTAAACTGTCTCTGGCCGCGAGCCGTTCTCAGGAAGCGGGTGGTTCATACGCGTTCAGCAGCCAGAATATCTATGATCGTACCAAAGACACCGCCAACGACGTATTTGACGTTCGTTTAGCGCAGTTGGCAACGAACACTGACGGTATGTTGGAACTGGGTGTTGACTACGGTCGTGCGAATACGACAGATGATTACAGCCTGGCAGACGGCGCATCAAAAGATGGCTGGATGTTCACCGCTGAACATACTCAGAGCATGCTGAAGGGCTACAACAAGTTTGTTGTTCAGTACGCGACAGACTCCATGACCACGCAGGGTAAAGGTTTGAACCAGGGTTCTTACGGTTCTTCTTCCTTCACCATTACTAATCCAGATGGTAGTAAAACCAATTACGCCAATAACGTGATTAATAACAACGGTAGCCTGGTGCGTATTCTCGACCACGGCGCCATCTCCCTGGGCGACAAATGGGATCTGATGTACGTCGGTATGTACCAGAACCTCGATATGGATAACGATCTGGGTACCGAATGGTACACCGTCGGTATCCGCCCGATGTACAAATGGACGCCAATCATGAGCACCCTGATGGAAGTCGGCTACGACAACGTCAAATCTCAGCAGACTGGCGATCGCAACAGCCAGTACAAAATCACCCTCGCGCAACAGTGGCAGGCTGGCGACAGCATCTGGTCCCGCCCGGCAATTCGTGTCTTCGCAACCTATGCCAAGTGGGATGAGGAGTGGGGCTACGTCAAAAATGGTAACGACGTAACCAAATATGCAGTTGCAACGAACTCTGGTATCAGCACCACCAGCCGTGGCGACAGCGATGAGTGGTCCTTCGGGGCTCAGATGGAAATCTGGTGGTAATTCAGCACTAACCTGACGTAAAGACCGAAAGAGGGGCTTACGCCCCTCTTGATTACGGTTTAGCGCGCTATTGCCTGGCCACCGCTGAACCCATGCTATCTGAGGTGATAACAATGAAAATGAAGAAAAGTCTCGTTGCCCTTTGTTTATCTGCAGGGTTATTTGCCAGCGCGCCTGGCATCAGCCTGGCCGATGTGAATATTGTTCCGCAGAACACCACCGCGGCGCCTGCTATTCCCACTGCTGCGTTGCAACAGCTAACCTGGACGCCTGTTGATCAATCCAAAACTCAGTCCACGCAGCTTGCGAGCGCGGGCCAGCGTTTGGATGTTGCTGGTATTACCGGTCCGGTCGCGGCCTGGAGCGTACCGGCCAATATTGGCGAGTTAACTCTGACGCTAACCAGCGAAGTAAACAAACAAACCAGCGTATTTGCGCCAAACGTCTTAATTCTTGATCAGAACATGACGCCATCTGCGTTCTTCCCCAGCAGCTATTTCACCTACCAGGAGCCCGGCGTAATGAGTGCCGATCGCCTGGAAGGCGTAATGCGTCTGACGCCAGCGCTGGGCCAGCAAAAGCTTTATGTTCTGGTCTTTACGACGGATAAAGACCTCCAGCAGACCACGACCCTGCTTGATCCGGCAAAAGCCTATGCCAAGGGCGTCGGTAACGCCGTTCCCGATATTCCGGACCCGATCGCGCGTCATACCACCGATGGTCTGTTGAAATTGAAAGTCAAAACCAGCTCGTCCTCCAGTGTGTTGGTCGGGCCGCTGTTCGGTTCTTCCGGCCCTGGCCCTGTCACTGTCGGCAATACCGCAGCGCCTGCGGTGACTTATGCGGCTCCGGCAGCAGCGGTTGCCGCTCCTGCGCCGCAGCCGGTGAAGAAAAGTGAGCCGATGCTGAACGACACCGAAAGCTATTTTAATCAGGCGATTAAGGATGCCGTGGCGAAAGGCGATGTCGATAAAGCGCTGAAGCTGCTTGATGAAGCTGAACGTCTGGGATCCAAATCAGCTCGATCCACCTTTATCAGCAGTGTAAAAGGCAAGGGGTAAACATCTCCCCACATTGTTGATTTTGCAACAACTGGTGCGTCTCCTGGCGCACCTTTTTTTATCCTTCAGTGCGAATTGTTACGCTTATGTTGCTCTGTCGATCACTTAATTGTGTTTGCTCACCCCGTAATGCCTTTTCTGCGATACAATGCCTTTAGGTTATAAATCGGAGAGTAAGGCATGCCACACCCTGCGTTAACGCAACTGCGTGCGCTGCGTTATTTTGATGCGATCCCGGCGCTGGACCCGCAACTGCTCGACTGGTTGTTACTGGAAGATTCCATGACCAAACGTTTTGAGCAGCAGGGCAAAGAAGTCACCGTCACGTTGATTCGCGAAGCGTTCGTTGGGCAAAATGAAGTGGCTGAAGAACTGATGCTGCTGCCTAAAGAGTCCCGCTATTGGTTACGCGAAATCCTGTTATGCGCGGATGGTGAACCCTGGCTTGCCGGGCGTACCGTGGTGCCTGAATCCACCCTGTGTGGCCCTGAACTGGCCTTACAAAATCTGGGGAAAACCCCGCTCGGACGCTACCTGTTTACGTCATCGACATTGACCCGAGATTTTATTGAGATTGGCCGCGATGCAGCGCTGTGGGGGCGTCGTTCCCGCCTGCGGCTGAGCGGTAAGCCGTTGATGCTTACCGAGCTTTTTCTGCCTGCATCGCCGTTGTACTGAGAGGAAGATAAAGATGGAGTGGAGTCTGACGCAGAATAAGCTGCTGGCGTTTCACCGCTTGATGCGTACGGATAAGCCAATCGGCGCCTTACTGCTGCTCTGGCCTACGCTGTGGGCATTATGGGTAGCAACCCCTGGCATGCCGCAACTGTGGATCCTGGCGGTTTTTGTCGCCGGCGTATGGTTAATGCGCGCTGCCGGATGCGTGGTGAATGACTATGCCGACAGGAAGTTTGACGGCCACGTTAAGCGTACCGCGAATCGACCGCTGCCGAGCGGGGCTGTCACCGAGAAAGAAGCCCGAACGCTGTTTGTCGTACTGGTATTGCTGGCCTTCCTGCTGGTATTGACGCTTAATACGATGACCATTTTGTTGTCCGTTGCGGCATTAGCGCTGGCGTGGGTTTACCCGTTTATGAAGCGCTATACGCATCTGCCGCAGGTGGTGCTGGGGGCGGCGTTTGGCTGGTCGATCCCGATGGCGTTCGCCGCCGTGAGCGAGTCCGTACCGCTGAGCTGCTGGCTGATGTTCCTCGCCAATATCCTCTGGGCGGTGGCCTATGATACGCAGTATGCAATGGTTGACCGCGATGATGACCTGAAGATCGGTATTAAATCGACCGCGATTCTGTTCGGCCAGAACGACAAGCTGATTATTGGTATTCTGCAGGTGGGCGTGCTGGTGCTGATGGCGCTGGTGGGCTGGTTAAACGGGTTGGGGCTGGGCTATTACTGGTCTCTGTTAGTGGCTGGGGCGCTGTTTGTGTATCAGCAGAAACTGATCGTCAACCGTGAACGTGACGCCTGCTTTAAAGCGTTTATGAACAATAACTATGTTGGTCTGGTGCTGTTCTTAGGCCTGGCAATGAGCTACTGGCATTTTTGAGTTTGGCTTAGCCTGCAAAATAAAAACCGGTCATTTCGACCGGTTTTTTTATGCTTACTCGCCTTGTGTGGCGCTCTCGATGGTCAGACGCACATCCGACGTGACCAGTTCGGCCAGCATCTGATAGATCTTCATCGTCTCTTCCGGTTCGGCATCTCCGGTATCGCTGATATATCCTTCGTCACGCAGCGTCAGCACCAGAGAACTGAACACGGCCTTGTCGAAGAATTCCGGCGCGTTAATGCCGTGCAGGACGGAAAGACGCTGTGCCACGGTGCGGCTCTCTTTCTCCAGCGTACCACGGTTGATAGATGGGTTAGCGCTCAGCAGCCAGAAGGTAATAGCGTAGCGCTGCAACGTCTCACGAGCACCCGCCGCCAGCAGCTGTAGCGTACGGGAGCGGGCCGGATTGATATGCAGTTCGTCATCGTCCAGGGTGATGAGTCCCTGGCGCTGCATTTCGCTGGCCAGTTCGTCGATCACGCCAGCGAGTTCGTCACGCTCCCAGCGCAGGAACAGCTCCGCTTTCAGCATTGGGTATAGCGCTTCAATATGCTGCAGCAGCGCGGCGCGTGAAATATGACGATGCTGGGTTACGATGGCCGCCATTAACGAAGGCAGAACCAGCATATGCGCAATGTTGTTGCGGTAGTACGTCATCAATACCGCCTGCTCGCGCGGCAGAATGATGATGTCGCCAATGGTGTCTTTCTCGACCTCAAACTTGTTCATCTGCAAGGCATGGTCAATCAGTTCACTGGCGCTCTGCGCAGGAACCGTCGCATCCGGGGCATACGGTACGTTGCGCAGCAGACTCAGATAGCAATCGAGTTGTTCAGTCAACTGCTCACGGGTCAGAGAGCGCTGGCGGGAAGCCAGTAACGCGGTACAGCACAGGTTCATGGCGTTGGCCGCGCCTGCGTTGTTAATGCGTACCATCAGATCGGCGGCAATGTTATTTACCGTCGGCGTCAGCCAGGCTGGACGGATAGACTCGATAGGATCGATAGATTCACGCCACTCCGGCACGTGCTGGTTGAGGTAAGTCATCAACGGCATCGGCTCGCCAAAGTTAACGTAACCCTGACCCAGATTACGCAGCTTGCTTAAGCCACGCAGCATTTGCGGCAGGCTCTCTTTCTCTTTCGTCGCGCCCCGCAGTTCTTTCGCATACGTGCCCACTTCCATGACGTGCTCGTAGCCGATGTAGATCGGTACGAGGGTAATCGGACGCGTACCGCCGCGCAGCATCGCCTGAATGGTCATCGACAGCGTGCCGGTTTTCGGGTCGAGCAAACGACCAGTACGTGAACGACCGCCTTCGACAAAGTACTCAACCGAGTAGCCGCGGCTGAACAACTCGCCCAGGTATTCGCGGAAAACGGTGGAATAAAGCTTGTTGCCCTTGAAGGTACGACGAATAAAGAACGCGCCCAGGCGGCGGAAGATGGGACCTGCTGGCCAGAAATTCAGGTTGATGCCTGCCGCGATGTGCGGCGGAACCAGACCCTGATGATACAGAACGTACGACAGCAGCATATAGTCCATATGGCTGCGGTGGCACGGAACATAGACGATTTCATGGCCATCGTGCGCCAACTGGCGTACACGCTCTGCATTATGAACGTTAATGCCCTGATACAGACGGTTCCAGGTAAAGCCCAGAATACGGTCTGTCAGACGGATCATCTCGTAGGAGAAGTTGGCGGCAATCTCTTCCATCAGCGCTATCGCATTTTGCTGCGCTTTTTCGTGGGAGATTTTTTTACTGCGCGCTTCATCTTCTACCGCGCGCGCGATAGCTTTTGAGGCCAACAGCTTGTTAAACAGATCCTGACGCGCAGGGAGGCGCGGACCGACTGCGGCCAGGCGCTGGCGAGCAAAGTGCATACGCGCTACGCGCGCCAGCTTCTGGGCGATAATTTTATCTGTACCGTGTTCATCCGCCATGCGACGCAGAGAAACCGACGGGGAGAAGCGGACAAAGCTGTCGCGACCCAGCCAGGACACAGCAAAGAATTTTTGTACGCCGTTCAGCATACGCAGCGGCGGGTTGACCTCGCCTTTTTCGCGTCCAGGCGCACGGCCAAACATTACCGAAACCGGCACCATCTGCACATCCAGGTCTGGATTGCTGCGATGCAAGTCGAGATAGTTATGGAACAGCTTAATAGACTCTTCTTTTGGCGTGTAATAGGTGAAGACACGTGGGCCGCCGTGAATAAACACGTAGCGCGGCAGTAGAGTTCCGTCTATCTCCAGCGGTTCCAGGGGATCCGGGAGATCGTGCGCCAGACATTGGGCGCGCAGCGTCAGCAAGTCTGCTTTGGAGTTGTACGGTAGGACGTACATAATGGGGCGAGAAGTATCGAGCCCCAATTCCGGTGCGGGTTCCGCCGGAATAGACTTGCTTTTTACCAGTACGCTTAATGGTAAATTCAGTAATTTGTAGTAAATTCGTGGCCAGCCGGACATAAACGATGTAAAGCCTCTGGTTAATAATGCAAATGCGCTGCAAGGATATCAGAAAGTTTAGTGAATTTCTGGTGTATCCGGTCATACTTCGCGCTGCTTTGCCACACCCTGAAACAAACGGGGTAACGTTACAATGACATTGACGCTAATAATGTAAAAAGGTTCTTTTTGATGGCCAATAATACCACTGGATTCACCCGAATTATCAAAGCTGCAGGCTATTCCTGGAAAGGTTTTCGCGCCGCATGGATTAATGAGGCGGCATTTCGTCAGGAAAGCGTTGCCGTTCTGCTAGGCGTTGCCATCGCCTGCTGGCTGGACGTCGACGCCATTACGCGCGTGTTGCTGATTGGTTCCGTGATGCTGGTGATGATCGTTGAAATCCTCAATAGTGCGATTGAGGCGGTGGTTGATCGTATCGGTTCCGAGTACCACGAATTGTCTGGTCGTGCGAAAGACATGGGGTCGGCGGCGGTATTGCTGTCGATTTTTGTCGCCTTGATCACTTGGGGCATCCTGTTGTGGTCGCATTTGCGATAAAGATTCCACAACTTCATCATTCTCCTGTTTTTTGTGCAGTTTGCGGTTCCAAAATCACCTTTAGCTGTATATACTCACAGCATAACTGTATATACACCCAGGGGGCGGAATGAAAGCGTTAACGGCCAGGCAGCAAGAGGTGTTTGATCTTATTAGAGATCACATCAGCCAGACAGGTATGCCACCGACGCGTGCGGAGATCGCGCAGCGTTTGGGGTTCCGTTCCCCAAACGCTGCTGAAGAACATCTGAAAGCGCTGGCGCGTAAAGGCGTGCTGGAAATTGTATCCGGCGCATCGCGTGGTATTCGTCTGTTGCAGGAAGAAGAAGAAGGTTTACCGCTTGTCGGTCGCGTTGCGGCAGGTGAGCCACTTCTGGCGCAGCAACACATCGAAGGCCATTATCAGGTCGATCCTTCACTGTTCAAACCCAATGCCGATTTTCTGCTGCGCGTCAGCGGTATGTCGATGAAAGACATCGGGATTATGGACGGTGATTTGCTGGCCGTGCATAAAACACAGGATGTGCGTAACGGTCAGGTTGTTGTTGCGCGCATTGACGACGAAGTGACGGTGAAGCGCCTGAAAAAACAGGGCAACAAGGTTGAACTCCTGCCAGAAAACAGCGAATTCAAACCCATTGTGGTCGACCTGCGCGAGCAAAGCTTCACTATTGAAGGGCTGGCGGTAGGCGTCATTCGTAACGGGGAATGGCTGTAATACTCTGTTGAGTCCCTGTAGGCCGGATAAGACGTTTGCGTCGCCATCCGGCAACTCGCCCGGTGGCACTGCGCTTACCGGGCCAGGGCAACATCTTCCAGTACCTCTAACTTCTTTTCAGGCTCCATTTCATGCCTTTCTTTACCTCCTCCGACAAAGCACTCTGGCGTCTTGCCTTACCGATGATCTTCTCCAATATCACCGTTCCCTTGCTGGGATTGGTCGATACCGCGGTCATTGGTCATCTGGATAGTCCGGTCTATCTTGGCGGCGTTGCCGTTGGCGCCACCGCGACCAGTTTTCTCTTTATGCTGCTGCTTTTTTTACGCATGAGCACCACAGGTCTTACCGCCCAGGCATTTGGCGCGAAAGATCCGCAGGCACTGGCGCGTGCGCTGGTGCAGCCGCTAATGCTGGCGCTGGGGGCGGGGCTGCTTATCGCACTGTTTCGTACGCCGATTATCGATCTGGCTCTGCATATTGTCGGCGGCAGTGAAGCAGTACTGGAGCAGGCCCGACGTTTCCTGGAAATCCGTTGGTTAAGCGCCCCCGCCTCGCTGGCGAATCTGGTACTGCTCGGCTGGCTGCTTGGCGTTCAGTATGCGCGGGCGCCGGTTATCCTGCTGATTGTCGGTAATGTTCTCAACATTGTGCTCGATTTATGGCTGGTGATGGGCCTGCATATGAACGTGCAGGGCGCGGCGCTGGCAACGGTCACCGCCGAATATGCCACCTTGCTGATCGGTCTGTTAATGGTACGCAAAGTCCTGCATATGCGCGGAATTTCGCTGGCAATGTTGAAACAGGCCTGGCGTGGCAATTTCCGCCGCTTACTGGCGCTTAACCGCGACATCATGCTGCGCTCGCTGTTGCTACAGCTCTGTTTCGGTGCCATTACGGTGCTGGGCGCGCGCCTGGGGAGCGATATCATTGCGGTAAATGCCGTTCTGATGACCCTGCTGACCTTTACCGCCTACGCGCTGGACGGGTTTGCCTACGCCGTTGAAGCGCATTCCGGTCAGGCCTATGGTGCACGGGATGGCAGCCAGTTACTGGATGTCTGGCGCGCAGCCTGCCGACAGTCCGGTCTTGTGGCGATTCTGTTTTCGCTGGTTTATGCCCTGTTTGGCGAGCACATTATAGCGTTGCTGACCTCGCTCCCGCAGATTCAACTGCTGGCCGATCGTTATCTTATCTGGCAGGTGATTTTGCCGCTGGTTGGCGTCTGGTGTTATTTGCTGGACGGTATGTTTATCGGCGCAACACGGGCTGCAGAAATGCGCAACAGCATGGCCGTTGCCGCCGCGGGATTCGCATTAACGTTACTGGCTTTACCGCTGCTGGGTAACCACGGTTTGTGGCTGGCACTCACTGTGTTTCTCGCCCTGCGCGGGCTTTCGCTGGCCTTTATCTGGCGACGTCACTGGCGCAACGGGACGTGGTTTGTTGAAGCCTGACGGTTAAAAATTCTGAATAGTGAATCGAATGCCGAATCAGTGACTACACTTATTCTCACGTCCAGCAGAAAAGATAGCGGAGTTGGACGAGATACTCTGGCTATTCACAACCTAACGATGAGGATTTGATGATGAATAAAGACGAAGTCGGCGGCAACTGGAAACAGTTCAAAGGTAAAGTGAAAGAGCAATGGGGCAAACTGACCGACGATGATATGACGGTCATTGAAGGCAAACGTGACCAACTGGTCGGTAAAGTCCAGGAGCGTTACGGTTATGCAAAAGATCAGGCGGAGAAAGAAGTCACTGACTGGGAAACCCGCAATGATTACCGCTGGTAATTAGTCCCCTCCTGAGAGTACAAGGATGTACGCTCTCTGGCTTAGCGACCGACTTTCTTTTTCACCAGAATTGAGTGGTCATGCTGACATTCGCCTGGATGGCGACAGGCTTCAACCTCCACGCATGCCGGGCACAGCCCGTGAGCTTCAATCACGTTATGCCGCAGAGCAAAACCCATTTTTGCCGCCAGCATATGCATGATGTCTTCCACACCTTCCGCACACTCTTCTTTTACCACGCCACAGCGATCGCAAATAAACATCGCAGAACTGTGGGTCGGTTGATCGAACAGGTGACACAGCACGTAGCTGTTGGTCGATTCCACTTTATGTACAAAACCTTGTTCCAGCAGAAAATCGAGCGCACGATAAACAGTCGGTGGCTTGGCCTGCGGCTCGGTTTCCCGTAGCAGGTCGAGCAGGTCATAAGCGCTAATAGCGCCTTCCTGCAGGCTCATCAGGCGCAGCACTTCGAGGCGCTGTGGCGTTAGCCGCACGTTGCGTTGCGCACAGAGTTTTTCAGCTTGAGCCAATAACTCCTGCGTGGTGGTTTTGTCCATTTGGCGCCTCGATTTGTGTGAAAGGTTAATCCCTTACTTTATCATGTTCTGCTTAAAACGCCGAGATCCGCCGCCGTGTGCTATACCTGACGCATCGTATTCTGGAGAATCCACATGAAAAGACCCGACTGTATTCGCCACTGGCGAGAGGTGGAGGGGGCTGATGACTCCACCTACCCCGACAGCAATGAACTTTTTGCTATTGGCGCGCCGCTTGCCCGTAAACTGGGGTTAGGAAGACTAGGTATTCATCATGAACGCCTGCCGCCGGGGCGTCGCACATCTTATCCTCATGCCGAAAGCGATGAAGAAGAGTTTATCTATGTGCTGGAAGGTTATCCGGAAGCCTGGATTAACGGCTATTTATGGAAGCTCGAACCTGGCGACAGCGTCGGTTTTCCGGCAGGAACCGGGGTGTGCCATACCTTTATCAATAACACCAGTGAAGAGGTGCGCTTGCTGGTCGTGGGTGAGGCAAACAAAAAATATAATCGCATTTATTACCCGCTTAACCCGGTCTATGCCGCCACGCGCGAGGATCGCTGGGTTGACCATCCGCCGCAGTTTTTTGGCCCACATGACGGCAAGCCGGGGCGCAAATAACGCTCTGTGAGAATATGCTGTGCGAGCCACGATGATGGGGCGCACTATCGCACCGGTCTATGCTATAGTAGCGCCCCTTTTTTAACCGGATGCTTGAATATTCGCCATGCTGCCTGAATCTCAGTCTACCGCTTTTCCCGCTCATCGTTTTTCTATCGCGCCGATGCTCGACTGGACGGACAGACATTGCCGCTACTTTTTGCGCTTACTGTCCCGCCAGACGCTGCTGTATACGGAGATGGTGACTACCGGAGCGATCATTCATGGTAAAGGCGATTATCTGGCGTATAGCGAAGAAGAACATCCGGTCGCGTTGCAACTGGGCGGGAGCGATCCGGCTGCGCTGGCGCAGTGTGCGAAGCTCGCTGAACAGCGGGGCTATGACGAAATTAACCTCAACGTGGGTTGTCCTTCCGACCGCGTACAGAATGGCATGTTTGGCGCCTGTCTGATGGGGAATGCGCAACTGGTCGCCGATTGCGTCAAGGCGATGCGCGATGTGGTGTCGATTCCGGTGACGGTGAAGACCCGAATCGGCATTGATGATCGAGACAGCTACGAATTCCTGTGCGATTTCATCAACACGGTATCTGGCAACGGCGAATGCGAGATGTTCATCATTCACGCCCGCAAGGCCTGGCTGTCCGGATTAAGCCCGAAAGAAAACCGCGAGATCCCTCCGCTGGATTATGACCGTGTTTATCAGTTAAAGCGTGATTTCCCGCATCTGACGATGTCGATCAACGGCGGTATTAAATCGCTGGAAGAAGCGAAAAAGCATCTGCAACATATGGATGGCGTGATGGTGGGGCGTGAAGCCTATCAAAATCCCGGAATTCTGGCGTCGGTCGACCGCGAAATTTTTGCTGCCGCTACTCATGATGCCGATCCGGTCGCCGTGGTGCGTGCCATGTACCCATATATTGAGCGTGAACTGAGTCAGGGTACTTATCTGGGGCATGTGACGCGCCATATGCTGGGACTGTTTCAGGGAATCCCCGGCGCACGTCAGTGGCGTCGTTACCTGAGTGAGAACGCGCATAAAGCCGGAGCCGATATTAACGTCCTGGAACATGCTTTGAAGCTGGTGGCCGATAAGCGTTAGTTTCTCACTAAAAGTTAGTTAATTTCACCACACCCTGTGCGTTGTCACAGGGTTTTTTGTTTTATAAATCAGTGGATTAACTTTGGCATGTTTCTTGTAAAGGAATGGAGAGTATTTTATTTCGGGAGAGAGTCATGCTGGAACTACTTTTTGTGATTGGATTTTTTATCATGCTGATGGTCACCGGCGTCTCGTTGCTGGGGGTGCTGGCCGCGCTGGTCGTAGCCACCGTCGTCATGTTTTTGGGCGGGCTATTTGCCTTGATGATTAAACTGTTGCCCTGGCTGTTACTGGCCGTTGCCGTGGTGTGGGTGATCAAGGCGATAAAAGCGCCAAAAGTCCCACAGTATCAGCGCAATAACCGCCGATTTTACTAAGGTATTGAGTGGTCCGTCACAACCTGAAACATTGCCTTTAGAACCAAATAGGAATTGATTATCAAATCTGTCACTATTGCCTGGTTAACGAATTCATCGAGCTGTACCCTACATACAGCCGAACTAAAAAAAAGAAAGGGCTTCCTGCGGGAAGCCCTAATTCTTTACGGGATCAGCAGACTCGATCCCTGCGTGGCGCGACTTTCCAGCACTTCATGGGCCCGTTGCGCGTCGTGTAGCGCAAATGTCTGACCAGGTGCGACATCCACTTTGATCACCCCGCTGGCAATCAGCGAGAACAGCTCATTGCTGGCTTCGGTTAATTCATGGTGGTTGGTGATGTAACCCTGGAGCGAAGGGCGGGTCACGTACAGCGAACCTTTCTGATTAAGAATCCCTAAATTTACACCAGTCACGGGTCCGGACGCGTTGCCAAAACTGACCATCAGTCCGCGGCGCTGCAGACAATCGAGAGACGCCTCCCAGGTATCTTTCCCCACCGAGTCATACACCACCCGCACTTTTTTACCGCCGGTGATCTCTTTTACCCGCTCAACAATGCTTTCTTCACGATAGTTAATCACCTGCCACGCGCCGGCCTGCTGCGCAATTTGCGCTTTTTGCGCATTGCCGACGGTGCCAATCAGTTTCGCTCCCAACGCTTTCGCCCACTGACAAGCGATCAGACCGACGCCACCTGCGGCTGCGTGGAATAAAAACGGTTCGTCAGGCTGGATTTCGTAGGTTTTGCGCAACAGGTAAAAAACGGTCAGCCCCTTCAGAAACGAGGCGGCGGCCTGTTCAAACGAGATAGCGTTAGGCAGAATAGCGGCTTTATCAGCCGGCACGTTATGCACTGAGCTGTAAGCGCCAAGCGCAGACTGAGCATACACCACGCGATCGCCAGCTTTGATGTGCGTCACTTTGCTGCCAACTTTGCTGACCACGCCTGCGGCTTCGGTACCCAGACCGCTGGGCAGAGAAGGCGGCGGATAAAGACCACTGCGGATGTAGGTGTCGATGTAGTTGATCCCTATCGCTTTATTCTCGACCTGGATTTCGTTTTCCGCCGGGTCAACCGGCGTAAACTCCACAGCCTTGAGTACATCAGGCCCACCATGCTTGTGAAATTCAATACGTGTTGCCATGCTTCCTCCAAAAGAAATGTGGTAATCTTTCGACCCAATCATTATCTCGGTAACTCCATTCACTATGGCAGGAAATAAACCCTTCAACAAACAACAGACTGATGCTCGTGAGCGCGATCCCCAGGTCGCCGGGCTAAAAGTACCGCCGCACTCGATTGAAGCGGAACAGTCGGTGTTGGGCGGTTTAATGCTGGATAACGAACGCTGGGATGACGTGGCCGAACGCGTGGTGGCGGAAGATTTTTATACCCGCCCGCACCGGCATATCTTTACGGAAATGCATCGCCTGCAGGAGATGGGAAAACCCATCGATCTGATTACCCTGGCAGAGTCGCTGGAGGTTCAGGGCCAACTGGACAGCGTCGGCGGTTTTGCGTACCTGGCTGAGTTATCGAAAAATACGCCAAGTGCGGCCAACATTAGCGCTTATGCGGATATCGTCCGCGAACGTGCCGTTGTCCGTGACATGATTTCGGTCGCGAACGAAATTGCGGAAGCCGGATTCGATCCGCAAGGACGTTCCAGTGAAGACCTGCTGGATCTCGCGGAGTCTCGCGTCTTTAAAATCGCTGAAAGCCGCGCCAACAAAGACGAAGGCCCGAAAAACATTACCGATGTGCTCGACGCTACCGTCGCGCGTATCGAGCAGCTATTCCAGCAGCCGCACGACGGCGTCACCGGGGTGAACACCGGTTATGACGACCTCAACAAAAAAACCGCTGGTTTGCAGCCGTCAGACCTCATCATCGTCGCCGCGCGTCCGTCGATGGGTAAAACGACATTTGCAATGAACCTCGTCGAAAATGCGGCGATGTTGCAGGATAAGCCGGTTCTTATCTTTAGTCTTGAAATGCCCTCAGAGCAGATCATGATGCGTTCCCTGGCCTCGCTTTCACGCGTAGACCAAACAAAAATTCGTACTGGTCAACTGGATGACGAAGACTGGGCGCGAATTTCCGGAACAATGGGTATTTTGCTGGAGAAACGAAACATCTATATTGATGACTCTTCCGGCCTGACGCCGACGGAAGTGCGTTCGCGTGCCCGTCGTATCGCCCGTGAACACGGCGGTATCGGACTTATCATGATCGACTACCTGCAGCTGATGCGCGTGCCGTCGCTTTCCGACAACCGTACGTTGGAAATTGCTGAAATTTCCCGCTCGCTGAAAGCGTTAGCGAAAGAACTGCATGTGCCGGTGGTGGCGCTGTCGCAGCTTAACCGCTCTCTGGAACAACGCGCCGACAAGCGTCCGGTCAACTCAGATCTCCGTGAATCCGGCTCCATCGAGCAGGATGCCGACTTAATCATGTTTATCTATCGTGATGAGGTTTATCACGAAAACAGCGACTTAAAAGGCATCGCCGAAATTATTATTGGTAAGCAGCGTAACGGTCCGATCGGAACGGTTCGCCTGACTTTTAACGGACAGTGGTCGCGATTCGACAACTATGCGGGCCCACAATACGACGACGAATAAATCTCCGTCATCCTTCATGCTGCAGATGCGTTGACTTCGCCCGTTCACCCCGGTCACTTAGTTTACTAAGCTTCCGGGGATTCTCAGGCTTGTCGCCTTTCTGCAACACGAATGATTTAGGAGATTCTTTTATTAAGGAATACACATGCAAGCGGCAACTGTAGTTATTAACCGCCGCGCTCTGCGACACAACCTGCAACGTCTGCGTGAACTGGCTCCTGCCAGTAAACTGGTTGCGGTCGTGAAAGCGAACGCTTACGGCCATGGTCTGTTAGAGACCGCGCGAACGCTCCCCGATGCGGACGCTTTTGGTGTCGCTCGTCTTGAAGAAGCCCTGCGGCTGCGCGCGGGGGGCATCACGCAGCCTATCCTGCTACTGGAGGGATTTTTCGATGCCACCGATCTGCCGACTATTTCCGCGCAGCGTCTGCATACCGCCGTACACAACCTGGAGCAGCTCGAGGCCTTGGAGGCCGCAAAACTGGCTGAACCGGTCACCGTCTGGATGAAGCTCGACACGGGCATGCACCGCCTGGGCGTGCGTCCTGAGCAGGCCGAGGCGTTTTATCAGCGCCTGACGCAATGTGAAAATGTGCGCCAGCCGGTCAATATCGTCAGCCACTTTGCACGCGCGGACGAGCCTGAGTGTGGCGCGACTGAAAAGCAGCTCGATATCTTTAATAGCTTCTGTGAAGGCAAACCGGGGCAGCGTTCGATTGCCGCATCCGGTGGTATTCTGCTGTGGCCGCAATCTCACTTCGACTGGGCGCGTCCGGGGCTGATTCTGTACGGCGTCTCACCGCTGGAAAACCACTCTATCGGTGCCGATTTTGGCTGCCAGCCGGTGATGTCGCTAACCTCCAGCCTGATTGCGGTGCGTGATCACAAAGCGGGCGAACCGGTCGGCTATGGCGGTACCTGGCAGAGCGAGCGCGACACGCGTTTAGGCGTGGTGGCGATGGGTTATGGTGATGGTTACCCGCGTGCGGCGCCGTCTGGAACACCGGTGCTGGTCAATGGCCGTGAAGTGCCGATCGTTGGTCGCGTCGCGATGGATATGATCTGCGTCGATTTAGGCCCTGAGGCACAGGATAAGGCCGGTGATTCAGTGATTCTTTGGGGTGAAGGTTTGCCCGTGGAACGCATTGCTGAAATGACGAAAGTAAGTGCTTACGAACTTATCACGCGCCTGACCTCAAGGGTGGCGATGAAGTATATCGACTAAGTTCATGATATGCCGGACAGGCGGAACGCCGCCATCCGGCAATATGCTCGCCAACTGCAACATCCTCTCGATCTTCTTCCGCTTCCGGTTTATTGTGTTCTTATCCTCTGCCTGTAAACCTGGAGAACCACCTCGTGTTTCAAAAAGTTGACGCCTACGCTGGCGACCCGATTTTATCGCTCATGGAGCGATTCAAAGAAGATTCACGTAGCGACAAAGTGAACCTCAGCATTGGTCTGTACTACAACGAAGACGGCATTATTCCTCAGCTTAAAGCGGTGGCGGAGGCGGAAGCCCGACTTAATGCCCAACCGCATGGCGCTTCGCTGTATCTACCGATGGAAGGTCTGAACACGTATCGTAATACCATTGCGCCGCTGCTGTTTGGCGCGGATCATCCGGTTCTCCTGCAACAGCGTGTCGCAACCATTCAGACGCTGGGTGGTTCCGGGGCGCTAAAAATTGGCGCAGACTTCCTGAAACGCTATTTCCCTGACTCTGGCGTATGGGTCAGCGATCCAACATGGGAAAACCATATTGCGATTTTTGAAGGGGCTGGATTCGAAGTGAGTACTTACCCCTGGTATGACAATGAAACCAACGGGGTACGTTTCAATGACCTGCTGGCCACGCTGAATACCTTACCAGCGCGCAGCATCGTGCTGCTGCATCCGTGCTGCCATAACCCGACCGGTGCAGATTTAACCCCTGCGCAATGGGATGCCGTTATTGAGATTCTGAAATCGCGCGATCTGATCCCGTTCCTCGACATTGCCTATCAGGGCTTTGGCGGCGGAATGCAAGACGATGCTTACGCGATCCGCTCTATAGCCAGCGCCGGATTACCCGCTCTGGTCAGTAACTCATTTTCTAAAATTTTCTCTTTATACGGCGAGCGCGTCGGTGGGCTGTCTGTGGTATGTGAAGACGCCGATGCGGCAAGCCGCGTTCTGGGGCAATTAAAAGCGACCGTACGTCGTAACTACTCCAGCCCGCCGAACTTTGGTGCGCAGGTGGTCGCTACGGTACTGGGTGATGACGCGCTGAAAGCCAGCTGGCTGGCGGAAGTCGAAGAGATGCGTACCCGCATTCTGGCAATGCGCCAGGAGCTGGTTAACGTGCTGAGCGCTGAAATCCCTGGTCGTAACTTTGACTATCTGCTGCAACAGCGCGGAATGTTCAGCTATACCGGGCTTAGCGCCGCTCAGGTCGATCGCCTGCGTGATGAGTTTGGTGTGTACCTGATTGCCAGTGGTCGTATGTGCGTGGCCGGATTGAATCACGCTAACGTGCAGCGCGTGGCGAAGGCCTTTGCTGCCGTTATGTAACAATCTGGTTTGCCGGATGGCGGCGTCAACGCTTTATCCGGCCTACAAGAGCATTGGTTTTTATCGTTTGTAGGCCGGATAAGCGTAGCGCCATCAGGCACGCTTTTCTGTGTGATCGTGCTCTTTTTCTGTAACAAAACCAGAGAAAATCCTTCCTTTCCCTTCCCTCAGGGGGTAAGGTCAGATAGTTTTTTGACCAGTTGTTAATAAAAAAATGATAACTAACTGACTACTTAGGGAAAAATATGCGCAAGTTTACGTTGGCACTGAGTGCCGTTTGTTTATTGTTCACGTTAAATCAGCCTGCTCAGGCATTAGTTTCTTCTCCCTCGCAGCTCAATCCAGGCACCAACGTTGCAAAACTCGCCGAGCAGGCCCCCATTCACTGGGTTTCCGTGGCGCAAATTGAAAACAGTCTGACTGGACGCCCGCCGATGGCCGTCGGGTTTGATATCGATGATACCGTCCTTTTTTCCAGTCCGGGCTTCTGGCGCGGTAAGAAAACGTACTCTCCGGACAGTGAAGATTACCTGAAGAATCCGGCTTTCTGGGAGAAAATGAACAACGGCTGGGACGAGTTCAGTATTCCAAAAGAAGTGGCGCGCCAGTTAATTGATATGCATGTGCGTCGTGGCGATAGCATTTTCTTCGTCACCGGACGTAGCCCGACGAAGACTGAAACGGTATCGAAAACGCTGGCTGATAACTTTCACATCCCGGCCGCTAATATGAATCCGGTCATTTTTGCCGGCGACAAGCCGGGCCAGAACACCAAAACGCAGTGGTTACAGGATAAAAACGTGCGCATGTTCTACGGCGATTCTGACAATGACATCACCGCCGCTCGCGACGTGGGTATTCGCGGTATTCGTATTTTACGTGCTTCCAACTCCACCTATAAACCGCTACCCCAGGCCGGCGCGTTTGGTGAAGAGGTGATCGTAAATTCTGAGTATTAAAGGCGCAGGCTGCTGTTTGGTGGTTTTTTAAACAAATTTGCGTTACCGGCTTTTACCTTTTGCGGACTTGCTGCACACTGAATAAACGATGTTCTCATTAGGCGAGTGCTGGTAAGGGGAATAAAGATGACGAATTCGGAGTTGCTGCAATACTGCATGGCAAAAACGGGCGCGGAGCAGAGCGTGCACAGTGACTGGAAAGCCACACAAATCAAAGTCGAAGATGTACTCTTTGCCATGGTAAAAGAGGTAGAAGAACGCCCGGCGGTCTCTCTGAAAACCAGCCCTGAACTGGCGGAATTACTGCGTCAGCAGCATAGCGATGTACGACCAAGCAGGCATCTGAATAAAGCGCACTGGAGCACGGTGTATCTGGACGGCTCGCTGCCGGATTCGCAGATTTATTATCTGGTTGATGCCTCTTATCAGCTGGCGGTAAACACGCTGCCGGAAGATAAACGTCGGATATTGGCGCAGCCCTGATCTGTTTCGCCGGATGCGGCGCAAGCGCCTTATCCGGCCTACAAGACATTATGCATATTCTGTAGGCCAGATAAGTGTTGCGCAATTACAACAGCGGTTTGAGGAAGCGGGCCGTGTGTGAAGCTTCACACTCAGCGACCGTTTCTGGCGTGCCGGAGACCAGAATTTCCCCGCCGCCGCTACCGCCTTCCGGACCGAGATCGACAATCCAGTCAGCGGTTTTGATTACGTCCAGATTGTGCTCAATCACCACGATGGTGTTGCCCTGATCGCGCAACTGATGCAGCACGTCCAGTAACTGCTGAATATCCGCAAAATGCAGACCGGTGGTCGGTTCATCAAGGATATACAACGTCTGCCCGGTGCCGCGTTTTGACAGTTCGCGCGCCAGCTTCACGCGCTGCGCTTCGCCGCCGGAGAGCGTAGTGGCCGACTGGCCGAGACGGATATACGTCAGGCCCACGTCCATCAGCGTTTGTAGCTTACGCGCCAGCGCCGGGACGGCATCGAAGAACTCGCGTGCTTCTTCAATGGTCATATCCAGCACTTCGTGGATGGTCTTGCCCTTGTACTTAATCTCCAGCGTTTCGCGGTTATAGCGCTTGCCTTTACACTGGTCGCACGGCACGTAGATATCCGGCAGGAAGTGCATTTCAACTTTGATCACGCCGTCGCCCTGACAGGCTTCACAGCGTCCGCCGCGAACGTTAAAGCTGAAACGACCCGGCGTGTAACCGCGCGCGCGGGACTCTGGTACGCCAGCAAACAGTTCGCGCACCGGCGTAAACACACCGGTGTAGGTTGCCGGGTTGGATCGCGGAGTACGACCAATCGGGCTTTGGTCAATGTCGATCACTTTGTCGAAATGTTCCAGGCCCTGAACATCGCGGTACGGCGCAGGTTCAGCCAGCGTGGCGCCGTTCAGCGCCGTCTGCGCAATCGGGAACAGCGTGTCGTTGATCAGCGTCGATTTACCGGAACCAGAAACCCCGGTAATGCAGGTGAACAGGCCAACCGGCAGCGTCAGGGTGACATCTTTCAGGTTGTTGCCGCGCGCGCCGGTAAGCTTCAGCACTTTTTCCGGATCGGCCGCCACGCGCTGTTTCGGTACTTCAATTTTACGCTTACCGCTCATGTACTGGCCGGTCAGCGACTCAGGCACCGCCATGATGTCGTCGAGCGTCCCTTCGGCAACCACCTGGCCGCCGTGAACGCCAGCGCCCGGGCCGATATCGATAACGTGGTCAGCGGCGCGAATCGCATCTTCATCGTGCTCGACCACAATCACGGTATTACCCAGATTACGCAGATGGATGAGCGTGCCCAACAGACGTTCGTTATCGCGCTGATGCAGACCAATAGACGGTTCATCCAGGACGTACATCACGCCGACCAGACCCGCACCGATCTGGCTTGCCAGACGAATACGCTGGGCTTCGCCGCCGGAGAGCGTTTCCGCTGAACGTGACAGCGTCAGGTAGTTGAGGCCGACGTTGACCAGGAATTTCAGACGATCGCCAATCTCTTTAAGAATTTTCTCTGCAATCTTCGCTCGCTGACCGGCAAGCTTCAGGTTGTTGAAGAAATCCATCGCATGACCGATGCTCATGTCGGAAATTGCGGGCAGCGGCGTATTTTCAACAAATACGTGGCGGGCTTCCCGGCGCAAACGCGTCCCTTCACAGCTGGCGCACGGGCGGTTGCTGATGAATTTGGCTAATTCCTCGCGTACCGCGCTGGATTCCGTCTCTTTATAACGGCGCTCCATATTGTGCAATACGCCTTCGAACGGATGGCGACGTACGGACGTATCGCCGCGATCGTTCATGTATTTAAATTCGATATTCTCTTTACCGGAACCGTACAGCACCACTTTATGCACGGCGGGGTTCAGGCTTGCCCATGGGGCTTCGACGTCGAATTTATAGTGTTCCGCCAGTGACTTAAGCATCTGGAAGTAGTAGAAGTTGCGGCGATCCCAGCCGCGGATAGCGCCACCGGCCAGCGACAGTTCCGGGTTTTGAATCACCCGGTCAGGATCGAAATACTGTTGTACGCCGAGGCCGTCACAGGTCGGGCATGCGCCCGCCGGGTTGTTGAATGAAAACAGACGCGGTTCCAGTTCGCGCATGCTGTAGCCGCAGATCGGGCAGGCGAAGTTGGCAGAGAACAGCAGCTCTTCCGCTTTCGGGTCGTCCATATCGGCAACCACTGCCGTACCGCCGGACAGTTCCAGCGCGGTTTCAAACGATTCCGCCAGGCGCTGGGTGAGATCGTCACGTACTTTAAAGCGGTCAATCACCACTTCAATGGTGTGTTTCTTTTGCAGCTCAAGCTTGGGCGGATCGGACAGGTCGCACACTTCCCCGTCGATACGGGCACGGATATAGCCCTGGCCAGCCAGGTTTTCCAGCGTTTTGGTGTGCTCGCCTTTACGCTCTTTAATTATCGGCGCCAGCAGCATCAGACGCTTGCCTTCCGGCTGCGACAGGACGTTGTCCACCATCTGACTCACGGTCTGCGCCGCCAGGGGAACGTCGTGATCCGGGCAGCGCGGTTCGCCAACGCGGGCAAACAGCAGGCGCAGATAGTCGTGAATTTCGGTAATCGTACCTACCGTGGATCGCGGGTTATGAGATGTCGATTTTTGCTCGATTGAGATGGCGGGAGACAGCCCCTCAATGTGGTCGACATCCGGCTTTTCCATCAGTGACAGAAACTGACGCGCGTACGCGGAAAGGGATTCAACGTAACGACGCTGTCCTTCGGCATACAAGGTGTCGAAAGCGAGCGAAGATTTGCCTGAGCCCGAAAGCCCGGTGACGACAATCAGCTTGTCGCGCGGGATGACGAGGTTGATGTTTTTGAGATTATGGGTGCGGGCGCCCCGAACTTCGATCTTATCCATTCATCTTTCCCGGATTAAACGCTTTTTTGCCTGGCTGCATGGTGCTACCGGCGATCACAAACGGTTAATTATGACACAACCTGACCTGAATGGATATACAGTATTGGAATGCAAAACGCAGGTGTCTGTGCAACAATGTCTATCCGGGGTTGTTTACTGGAATCGATCTCGCAACGTAGTAAAAGCGCTATTGGAAATGCTACAATCCCGCGCTTACACTTATTCAGTAACGTTTTTCAGGAGACACGATCATGGCCAGCAGAGGCGTAAACAAGGTGATTCTCGTCGGTAATCTGGGCCAGGACCCGGAAGTACGCTATATGCCGAATGGTGGCGCAGTTGCCAACATTACGCTGGCTACTTCCGAATCCTGGCGTGATAAAGCGACCGGCGAAATGAAAGAGCAGACTGAATGGCACCGTGTCGTGCTGTTCGGCAAACTGGCGGAAGTAGCCAGCGAATATCTGCGTAAAGGTTCTCAGGTCTATATCGAAGGCCAACTGCGTACCCGCAAATGGACCGATCAGTCCGGCGTAGAAAAGTACACCACTGAAGTTGTGGTTAACGTTGGCGGCACCATGCAAATGCTGGGTGGTCGTCAGGGTGGTGGTGCTCCGGCAGGTGGCGGTCAGCAGCAGGGCGGTTGGGGTCAGCCTCAGCAGCCGCAGGGCGGCAATCAGTTCAGCGGCGGCGCGCAGTCTCGCCCGCAGCAGTCAGCTCCGGCAGCGCCGTCTAACGAGCCGCCGATGGATTTTGACGACGATATTCCGTTCTAATTTTTCTGCTTTATACGAAAAATTATGGCTACCTCATAACAGGGGTAGCCATATGTAATTTTTTATCAGTTCAACACCATCGGCCAGTCTGGCGGTGTGTGGCTCATCACTTCAACCATCACATTTTCAATGTTCTTCCAGATTGCGGACATATCCACCAGGGTTATGCCGAGCAGCCCGGTTGCAAACCAGCAGGCGAAAACCAGTCCCAAACCGCTACTAATGACGGCCAGGCCAATATAATCTGATTTACGAAAACGGATATTGAGCGTGCTGGCTAAAAACATCAGCACCGCGCTGAGTAGCTGCCATCGCAGAAGAACCACGCCAGTTGTTATCGTTGCCATGAAAAAACGTCCTCAGAAAGTCTTGATGCCCATGACAGCGCGGGGGTGTTCACCGAGGGTGTAGTACTCTGGCTCTCGACGGGCAATAACACGAATGAAACATTGTTTCTGTTACATGAATTGTGTGAACTATATCACATTTGCTCGTTTGTTCACCAGTGTTAGAGGTTATTTTTGCAGGATAATAACCATGTTATTTGCATGGTTATTTTTAATAAAAAACGATAACAAATAATCTAATAAAAAGATGCATATGGATTACCTGTTATGTTTATCCTAAATTATTCGTTAAGAAATTTAATGAATTTCTTAAACACGACCAGGATAATGCTCATAAAAAATTACTACTTATTGATAATAATGTTATGAAATAAGCATAACTTTGAGTTTGCCTTACGGAAAAATAATATCAGCATCATCTATTATCAGACTTTTACATAGAGAAGTCTGTTGCTAATAATGATAGATTCATGCAACTTAATCAGTCAGTGTTTATAGCATCCCGCCTAATGGGTTCTGGCATATACGAAACAGGGAAATAGGGCTGACATGAATCACAGTGCGCGACGCAAGATGCTGAAGTTCTTCGGAACATTCATGGTGGTATTGCTCCCCGTGGTGCTGGCGTTATGGTTTGCTCACATCCGGGCGATGTCCGAAACCCGTAATCAACTCAGCTCTTTTGCTCAACTGGTGTTAAATAAAACGGAATTGGTGATCCTCCAGGCTGATTTAGCGCGTGATATGGCCCAGTTGTATCAGGGTAAGATGTGTACCTCTGCCCATCAGAAAAGTATGCTGAATATTATTCGTGGTCGTTTATATATCAGTGAGCTAATTTATGCGCAGGGCGATCATTTTTTGTGCTCTACGTCAATGATGCCGCGAGTCCCATATATTATGGCGACAGCCGACTATAAACGCGCGCCAGACGTCTTCATCTATTACTACCGCGACACCCCCTTTTTCGCTGGCTACAAAATGACGTACATGCAACGAGGAAACTACGTTGTCGTCATCAATCCATTATCTTACAGCGAAGTCATGTCTGATGATCCGGATCTGTCCTGGGGAGTGTATGACACGGTAACGGACACCTTTTTCTCTGCCAGCGAAGGGGCGAATATTGCGCAGTTCTCGCCGCTGATAAGCGGTGAATCCTCAACATTCCAGCAGGGCGAGCGATTCTATACCATCGTACATTCAGAAAAACGCCCCATCGCGATTATTGTTTCGACCTCCGACGCTCGTGTGAATCAGATTTTCTATCATGAGGCGGCGTTAACGATCCCCTTTGGGATTATCTGCAGCATCCTGATACTGCTCATGTGGTGGCGTACGCGTCAGGAATACCTCTCTCCCCGCCGCTTATTAAAACGTGCGATCAAGAAACGTCAGCTTTGTCTGTACTATCAGCCGATCATTGACATCAAAAATGGACAATGTGTCGGGGCCGAGGCTTTGCTACGCTGGCCAGGCTGTAACGGCGAGGTGATGAGCCCGACGGAGTTTATTCCGCTGGCGGAAAAAGAGGGGATGATTGAGCAGATCACGGATTATGTTGTTGAGGAGGTCTTCAAAGATTTAGGGGCTTTTCTTTCGGCGAATCCTCAGTTGTATATCTCGATTAACCTCTCGGCCTCTGACTTTCATTCATCCCGACTGATTGCTCTGATTGCCGAAAAAAACCATGAGTACTCCGTGGCGGCCCAGCAAATTAAAGTTGAGGTGACGGAGCGCGGCTTTATCGATGTACATAAAATGACACCCATCATCCAGGCGTTTCGGCAGGCCGGTTTTGAAGTGGCGTTTGACGATTTTGGCACGGGATATTCCAACCTCCATAATTTGTCAGCGTTGAATATCGATATCCTGAAGATCGACAAATCGTTTATTAGCACGCTGGCCACTAACAGCACCAGTCACTTGATTGCCGAACATATCATCGAGATGGCGCAAAGCCTAAACCTGAAGACGATTGCGGAAGGGGTGGAAACGGCGGAGCAAATCGGGTGGTTGCTTGAACACGGCGTACAGTATTGCCAGGGCTGGTATTTTGCGAAGGCGCTGCCGCCGCAGGAGTTCATGCGTTGGATAAAACGCTCGCCCGCCATACTGACGCAGAGCGGGCAATAATTTTACAGGCGGTGGCGGTAATCACTGGGAGTACGATCAAACTCTCGGCGAAATACGCGCGAGAAGGTTTGCTGCGATACATAGCCAAGATCCATCGCAATATCGAATATAGGCCGTTCGGTCGTCCGTAGTTCAACGGCGGCCAGCAGAAGCCGACGTTGGCGGATGTAGTCACCCAGCGTCTGACGCATCACCGTGCGGAACATTCTCTGCAAATACCACTTTGAGTAACCTGATTTTTTCGCAACCGCCTCAATGTTCAGCGGTTGATCGATATGTTCATCAATCCATTCAATAAGGGTCTGAATAATCTGCTGATGGGACATAGAGTTGCCTCTTTCTCAGTGTTCGATTCGTCGTTTTGTCTGTGGGCGAGTATAATTCCTCAAGTTAACTTGAGGTAAAGCGATTTATGGAAAAGAAATTACCCCGGATAAAAGCGTTGCTCACGCCAGGTGAAGTTGCAAAGCGTAGCGGTGTGGCGGTATCGACCCTGCATTTCTATGAAAGCAAAGGATTAATCAGCAGTATGCGCAACAGCGGCAATCAGCGTCGATACAAACGCGATGTGTTGCGTTATGTCGCGATTATCAAGATTGCCCAACGTATCGGCATTCCACTGGCCACGATCGGCGACGCGTTAGGTGTATTACCTGAAGGGCATTCGCTCAGCGCCAAAGAGTGGAAGCAGCTCTCTTCGCAATGGCGCGAGGAGTTAGACCGACGCATTCATACTCTGGTGGCGTTACGCGATGAGCTGGATGGGTGTATTGGCTGCGGCTGTTTATCCCGCAGTGATTGCCCGTTGCGTAACCCTGGCGATCAGCTTGGCGAGCAGGGGACCGGGGCGCGCCTGCTGGAAGATGATTGATTGGTTTAAAGTATGTGGCGGATATAACGGGTATAAAACTAAAGCGCCACAGAGGGCGCTTTAGTTTGGTTCCGGTCTTTGTCTTTCACTCTATCCCGTTGGTTCACGGGAGGGTTTCCCCCGACATCAACACCCCTCAGTCGAGCACGTTTGGGGAGGTTCCGGTCTGTGTTGATAATGTAAGTGTAAGCCACCCCTCTCTATTTGCCAGTGAATTGATTGCTTTTTAGCCAAAAATTTTTCCGCATCTTCATGCATTTTTTTGTGCGAGCAGGCGTGAAAAATAAATGCAAATCTTGTAATAACTCAGCGAAATTTGTTGCCAGATTGCGCATTGACGATAACGTTTGCGCATCGTCTGGCTATTTCTTGCGCATTATAAGAAGAAATGAGTAAAAAGCGGCAAAGTTCAGTTGAAAACCAACGTATGATCGCTGGATAATCGTTTGCTTTTTTTTATCACCCGTTTTTTATGCGCGGAGCTAAACGTTTGCTTTTTTGCGACACCCCTATTGACGCAAAGCTGGCACATGGAGAAATCGTTTAGCAGGCAGTGGATTGTCCACCACGCATAATGACGAAAAAATAAACTCTCAGGGGATGTTTTCTATGTCTACGCCTTCAGCGCGTACCGGCGGTTCACTCGACGCCTGGTTTAAAATTTCGCATCGCGGCAGTACCGTTCGTCAAGAAGTCGTTGCCGGATTAACGACGTTCCTGGCCATGGTCTACTCCGTTATCGTGGTTCCGGGGATGCTGGGTAAAGCCGGATTCCCGCCTGCCGCTGTGTTTGTGGCAACCTGTCTGGTTGCGGGCGTCGGTTCTATTGTGATGGGCCTGTGGGCGAACCTGCCGTTGGCGATTGGCTGCGCCATTTCGCTGACCGCGTTTACCGCATTCAGCCTGGTACTGGGACAACATATTAGCGTGCCCGTAGCGCTGGGCGCGGTGTTTCTGATGGGGGTTCTGTTTACCATCATTTCTGCGACCGGTATCCGTAGCTGGATCCTGCGCAATCTGCCGCAGGGCGTTGCGCACGGTACGGGGATTGGTATCGGCCTGTTCCTGCTATTGATTGCGGCCAATGGCGTTGGTCTGGTGATTAAGAACCCGCTGGACGGCCTGCCGGTTGCGCTGGGCGACTTCGATACTTTCCCGGTGATTATGTCGCTGGTTGGTCTGGCGGTGATTATTGGTCTCGAAAAACTGAAAGTACCGGGCGGCATCCTGCTGACCATTATCGGTATCTCCATCGTCGGCCTGATTTTCGATCCGGCCGTACATTTCTCCGGTATTTTTGCCATGCCGTCGCTGAGCGATGAAAACGGCAACTCGCTGATCGGCAGCCTGGATATTATGGGCGCACTGAACCCGATCGTTCTGCCGAGCGTGCTGGCGCTGGTTATGACCGCGGTCTTCGATGCGACCGGAACCATCCGCGCGGTAGCCGGACAGGCGAATCTGCTGGATAAAGACGGACAAATTATCGATGGCGGCAAAGCGCTGACCACCGACTCCCTGAGCAGCGTGTTCTCTGGTCTGGTAGGGGCTGCACCGGCGGCGGTTTACATTGAATCCGCAGCGGGTACGGCGGCAGGCGGCAAGACCGGCCTGACGGCGATCACCGTTGGCGTATTGTTCCTGCTGATCCTGTTCCTTTCTCCGCTCTCTTATCTTGTTCCTGTTTACGCAACGGCGCCTGCGCTGATGTATGTGGGGCTGCTGATGCTGAGCAACGTGGCGAAAATCGACTTTGCTGACTTTGTCGACGCGATGGCGGGTCTGGTCACTGCTGTATTTATCGTCCTGACCTGTAACATCGTTACCGGCATTATGATTGGTTTTGCTACCCTGGTCATTGGTCGCATTGTCTCTGGCGAATGGCGCAAACTGAACATCGGTACGGTGGTAATTGCTATCGCGCTGGTGGCCTTTTACGCGGGCGGTTGGGCTATTTGATTTTGCTTCGATGACGCTCCTGAAAACGGGTGGCCCAGGCCGCCCGTTTTTATTTTCAGAACACACTCGTTGTCTTTTGCGATACTCTCAAGTAGATAGAATTAAGGCACGACGCCTTTATCATCAATCATAAGAAACATCGCAAACAGGGAACGCATGGAAATCTTTTTCACCATACTCATCATGACCCTTGTGGTCTCGCTGTCGGGGGTATTTACTCGCGTATTGCCCTTCCAACTCCCATTACCCCTTATGCAGATCGCCATCGGCGCCTTGCTGGCGTGGCCGACGTTTGGTTTGCATGTGGAATTCGATCCTGAGCTGTTTCTGGTGCTATTTATCCCGCCGCTGCTGTTTGCCGATGGCTGGAAGACGCCGACGCGTGAGTTTCTGGAGCACGGGCGAGAGATTTTCGGCCTTGCGCTGGCGCTGGTTCTGGTCACGGTGGTCGGGATTGGCTTTATGATTTACTGGCTGGTGCCGGGGATCCCTCTCATTCCTGCTTTTGCGCTGGCTGCCGTGCTGTCGCCAACCGATGCCGTCGCCCTTTCCGGTATTGTGGGTGAGGGGCGCATCCCGAAGAAAATCATGGGTATCCTGCAGGGCGAAGCGTTGATGAACGACGCGTCCGGCCTGGTCTCGCTGAAATTTGCCGTTGCCGTGGCGATGGGCACGATGGTGTTTACCGTCGGCGGCGCGACGCTTGAGTTCTTCAAAGTGGCGGTTGGCGGCATCCTGGCCGGTTTTGTCGTCAGTTGGTTATACGGACGCTCCCTGCGTTTTCTTAGCCGTTGGGGCGGCGATGAGCCGGCAACGCAAATCGTCCTGCTGTTCCTGCTGCCGTTTGCGTCTTATCTGATTGCGGAACACATCGGTGTTTCAGGCATTCTCGCGGCGGTTGCTGCCGGGATGACGATTACCCGCTCTGGCGTGATGCGCCGCGCGCCGTTGGCGATGCGTTTACGTGCTAACAGCACCTGGGCGATGCTGGAGTTTGTGTTTAACGGCATGGTCTTCTTGTTGTTAGGACTGCAGTTGCCGGGCATTCTGGAGTCATCTTTGGCGGCGGCGGAAGTCGATCCGAACGTTGAAATCTGGATGCTGTTTACCGATATCGTGCTGATTTATGCCGCGCTGATGTTGGTACGTTTTGGCTGGCTGTGGACCATGAAGAAGTTCAGCCTGCGCTTCCTGAAGAAAAAGCCGATGGAGTTTGGCTCCTGGACGACGCGTGAAATCCTGATTGCCTCCTTTGCGGGAGTTCGCGGGGCCATTACCCTCGCCGGTGTGCTCTCCATTCCTCTGTTGTTACCGGACGGGAGCGGCTTCCCGGCGCGTTATGAGCTGATCTTCCTCGCCGCGGGCGTGATTCTGTTCTCGCTGTTTGTCGGCGTGGTGATGCTGCCGATTCTGCTACAGCATCTGGAAGTTGCAGACCACTCGCAACAGCAAAAAGAGGAGCGCATTGCCCGTGCTGCCACGGCGGAAGTCGCGATTGTCGCGATCCAGAAAATGGAGGAGCGTCTGGCTGCGGATAGCGAAGAGAACATTGATAATCAGCTACTGACTGAGGTGAGCTCCCGTGTCATTGGTAACCTGCGTCGTCGCGCCGATGGGCGAAACGATGTAGAAAGCTCAATGCAGGAAGAGAACCTGGAGCGACGGTTCCGTCTGGCGGCGCTGCGTTCAGAACGCGCCGAGCTTTATCATCTGCGCGCCACGCGTGAAATCAGCAATGAAACGCTGCAAAAGCTATTGCACGATCTGGATTTGCTGGAAGCGCTGTTGATTGAGAACCAATAAAAGGTAGCTCGTTGTAGGCCGGATAAGGCGTTAAGCCGCATCCGGCGAAAGATGTGCCTGATGGCGCTGCGCTTATCAGGCCTACAAAAAATTATCCATCATGTAATTTGCGAGCCGCTTTCCTGAACTGATCTGCTTGTCTTGTCGATTCCCTCTTTTCTCCATACGGTTGAGAAAAGGGGGAAACATGTCCAACTATCGACGAAATTACATCAACGGAGGAACCTGGTTTTTTACGGTGAATCTGCAGGACCGTCGAAGCCAGCTTCTGACAGCCAACATTCACGCGCTTCGGTGTGCAATCGCTGCGGTCAAAACGGCTAGACCATTTCGGATCAATGCATGGGTCGTATTGCCTGAGCATATGCATTGCATCTGGACTTTGCCTGAAAATGACGCTGATTTTTCATCCCGCTGGCGGGAAATTAAGAAGCATTTCACTCGATCGTTGTCTGCCCGACATATTTGGCAACCTCGCTTTTGGGAACACACTCTCCGCGATGAGCACGATTATCGCCAGCATGTTGATTATATTTACATTAACCCAGTGAAGCACGGGTGGGTAAAACAGGTACAGACATGGCCTTTTTCAACATTTCATCGCGATGTGAGGCGTGGTTTGTTCCCGCAAAATTGGGCAGGTGAAATAATGGATTTTAATGCGGGTGAACGTGCCTGATGGCGCTACGCTTATCAGGCCTACGGGGTAGCTCATTGTAGGCCGGATAAGGCGTTAAGCCGCATCCGGCATTTTACGACTCCTGCGTTAACCAAAACCCTTCGCAGCATTTCAGCCACGCCTGGGCGCTGTGCGACAGATACACACCTTCGCGCCAAATCATGCCCAACTGCCAGCGTAAGTCGCTTTCCAGAGGGATCCAGCGCAGCGTTTGCTTATCCAACCGCTGGCAAATCGGCTCCGGTAAAATGGCGATCCCGACGCCGGCTTGCACCATTGCCGCCAGAAAATCCCACTGCCCGCTGCGCACAGCGATACGCGGTTTTACGTTGTGCTGGTTAAACAACTCAAGCAGTTGACGGCTCAACGCGAAATCTTCGTTGTAGATAAGCAGCGGATGCTCCGCCAGCGCTTCGGGGGAAATGGAGTCGCACGTTGTCCATTGACCGGAGCGGGGGACCAGCACGCAGAGCGGATGACTGAAAAGTGGTAAGGTCGCCAGACCGCTCTCTTCTTCAACCGGCAACGCGGTCATCGCAACATCCAGATCGCCGTTCATCACCGCCTGCTGGACGGTTAAACCGCCAAATTCAGACACTTTCAGTTCCACGCCGGGATAACGCTGGCGAAAAAGGCTGATGGGGCTAGCCATCAACATACCCACCATGGGCGGGATACCGAGGCGCAATATTCCCTTGTTGAGGTGATTAATGTCGCTGAGTTCTGCTTCGAGCTGGCGGAACTCGGCGAGGATCGCCAGGCCGCGTTCGAACACGACCTGGCCGGTATCGGTCAACAACAGCCGCCGTCCGTCGCGGATGAGCAACGTGCAATTAAGCTCGTCTTCAAGGTTCTTCAACATTTTGCTGATAGTGGGCTGGGTGACAAAGAGTTTCTCCGCTGCGCGGGTAAAGCTCTGCTGACGCACCACCTCAACAAAATATCGCAGCGTTCTGATATCCATGATTATTCCTTAAGACTATGCCTGCAATGATTTTAATTCATTTCAGTCCTGGACGGGGGCTCTCTATACTGGCGCTCTCTATTTTTTAAGGACATACCCTCATGGCTGTGGCGATAAGCCGCGTGACGCCTGCCGTTATTCATCGACTCCAGATCCCCGTTCAGGTTCTGTTGTACGCAGGTCTCTTTGTTTTTGCTCAATATCTTGTCTCCTGGCTGCATCTGCCGCTTCCTGCCAACCTGGTTGGGATGGTGCTGATGCTGGCGTTGATTGTCTGCCGGGTTATCCCGCTGAACTGGATCCGCGCAGGCGCTCGCTGGTTACTGGCTGAAATGCTGTTGTTTTTTGTCCCGGCGGTGGTCGCCGTCGTTAACTATACGCAACTGCTACTGGTTGATGGATGGCGTATTTTTGCCGTTATTGCGATAAGTACGATGATGGTGCTCGGCGCAACGGCATGGGTCGTGGATAAAGTGTATCGCTATGAAATGAGCAGGTTAAACCGTGAGTAATTTCCAGTTAAGCGTGCTGTGTCTGGTGATTACGCTGGGCATCTATTTTGCCAACAAGCGCCTGTATCGCCGCTTTCGTAAATTACCGCTGATGCCGTTAGTGCTTACTCCGGCGCTGTTGGTGCTGATGTTGGTCTTTGGACATATCTCCTGGCAAAACTATATTGGTGAATCGCACTGGCTGCTATGGCTGCTAGGTCCCGCAACCATTGCCTTCGCCGTTCCGGTTTATGACAACCTCGCCGTGATTAAACGTCACTGGATGTCGCTGACGGCGGGTGTGGTGACGGCGACACTGGTGGCGGTCACCAGTTCCGTCTGGTTGGCGCGCCTGTTTATGCTGCCTGATGAAATTCAGCGCAGTCTGGCGGTGCGGTCCGTTACTACGCCATTTGCGCTGGCGGCGGCAGAGCCATTGGGCGGTCAGCCGGATCTGGTGGCATTGTTCGTGGTCGTGACGGGCGTATTCGGGATGGCGGTCGGCGATGTGCTGTTTTTGCGGCTCTCTATTCGCGAAGGGATGGCGAAAGGCGCAGGTTTTGGCGCAGCATCGCACGGCGCAGGCACGGCTCGCTCATATGAGCTCGGCCAACAGGAGGGCGTAGTGGCTAGCCTGGTGATGATGCTTTCCGGTGTGGTGATGGTGCTGGTATCGCCGCTGGTCGCAAGGCTGATGTTCTGAGAAAGGCAGTAATCCTCCGGCCCGGAAGCCGGAGGAGAGGGAAGATTAGTGCGCGCGACCTTGTTCTACGCCATACCCGGTCTGGGAACGGATGAACTGAGCACGGAACTGCTCGCGTTCGCGGTTACCTTCTTCTGAGTTATCGGTGGCAGAGAAGAACCAGATCCCGAGGAACGCTACGCTGATGGAGAACAGCGCCGGATATTCATACGGGAAAATGGCTTTTTCGTGACCCAGGATTTGTACCCAAATTGTTGGACCAAGCACCATCAGCACGACGGCCGTCAGGAGACCTAACCAGCCGCCCATCATTGCGCCACGCGTGGTCAGTTTTGACCAGTACATGGAGAGCAGAATGATGGGGAAGTTACAGCTGGCTGCGATAGCAAATGCCAGTCCCACCATGAAGGCGATGTTCTGGTTTTCGAACAGCACGCCGAGCACGATGGCAACCACACCCAGCACCAGTACGGTAATTTTCGACACCTTCAGCTCTTCGCGCTCGGTTGCGCCTTTGCGGAATACGTTGGCGTACAGGTCGTGAGAAACTGCCGATGCGCCCGCCAGCGTCAAACCAGCAACCACTGCCAGAATGGTGGCAAACGCCACTGCCGAGATGAAACCGAGGAACAGGTTCCCGCCCACCGCATTCGCCAGGTGTACCGCCGCCATGTTGTTACCGCCGATAAGCGCGCCAGCAGCGTCTTTATACACAGGGTTGGCACCAACCAGCATGATCGCGCCAAAGCCGATGATAAAGGTCAGGATGTAGAAATAACCCATAAAACCGGTGGCATAGAACACGCTCTTACGCGCTTCGCGGGCATCGCTGACCGTGAAGAAACGCATCAGGATGTGCGGCAAGCCCGCCGTACCAAACATCAGGCCGAGACCTAACGACAGCGCGGAGATTGGATCTTTCACCAGTCCGCCCGGACTCATAATGGCTGAACCTTTCGGGTGTACCGCCATCGCTTCGGTGAACAGATTGTTGAAACTAAAGCCGACGTGCTTCATCACCATAAAGGCCATAAAGCTGGCGCCGAACAGCAACAGAACGGCTTTAATGATCTGTACCCAGGTGGTTGCCAGCATGCCGCCAAACAGGACGTACATCATCATCAATACGCCAACCAGCACGACGGCAATGTGGTAGTTCAGGCCAAACAGCAGCTCAATCAGTTTACCCGCGCCGACCATCTGCGCGATCAGATACAGCGCGACCACCACCAGGGAACCACACGCCGAGAGAATACGAATCGGACCTTGTTTCAGGCGATAAGAGGCCACGTCGGCAAAGGTGTAGCGACCAAGGTTACGCAGGCGTTCAGCAATCAGGAACAGGATAATCGGCCAGCCGACCAGGAAGCCGAGCGAGTAAATCAGTCCGTCATAACCGGAGGTAAAGACCAGCGCGGAAATCCCGAGGAACGATGCAGCAGACATATAGTCGCCTGCAATCGCCAGCCCGTTCTGGAAGCCGGTGATGTTACCGCCAGCGGTGTAGTAGTCATTACGCGAACGCACGCGTTTAGACGCCCAGTAGGTGATACCAAGCGTAAAGATGACGAAAATCAGGAACATGATAATCGCCTGCCAGTTGGTTGGCTGGCGTTGGACTGCTCCGCTTATAGCATCCGCCGCGTTTGCGGCGAAGGGCAGCGTGGCGGCAAGCGCCGTCAGGACTCTCTTCATGATGCTTTAACCTCGTGCAGAACCGCATTGTTCAGGCGATCGAATTCACCGTTTGCCCGCCAGATATAGATCCCGGTCAGGATGAAGGAGATAAGGATCACGCCGACCCCAATCGGAATACCCCGGGTGACGCTGGTTCCCGCGTGCAGCGGAGTACCCAGCCAACCAGGCGCAAAGGCAATCAGTAAAATAAAGCTGATGTAAACTGCCAGCATGATGATGGACAGAATGGTGGCAAACCGTTGCCGTTTTTCAACTAACTCCCTGAAACGCGCACTGTCTTCTATCCGCTGATAAATATTGTCATTCATCACAGAGCTCTCCAGAGGTCCCCTGCGTCTTTCGCGCTACAGGTTCGTTGGCCGCACTCGCCCACCCCAGTCACATAGTGAACTATGCTCCTGGGGATGTGCTCGCTTGCCGCCTTCCTGTAACACGAAATCCTTTGGGGGAGGGTTTTTATATTTCCCTCCCGCTCAGGGGAGGGGTAGGGATAGGATTTGTAGGCCCGATAAGCAGCGCGCCATCGGACATTTCACGGTTATGGTTATGATGGCATCGCGATGGCCTGCTTCTCTTCGAGCAGTTTCTCAACGACGCCTGGATCGGCGAGGGTTGAGGTATCGCCCAGATTGCTGGTATCGCCCGCCGCGATTTTGCGCAGAATGCGGCGCATAATTTTGCCGGAGCGGGTTTTCGGCAGTGAATCGGTCCAGTGCAGCACATCTGGCGTTGCCAGCGGGCCAATTTCTTTACGCACCCAGTTGCGAACTTCGGCATACAACTCAGGCGACGGTTCTTCGCCGTGATTCAGCGTGACGTAGGCGTAGATCGCCTGGCCTTTAATATTATGCGGAATACCGACCACCGCGGCTTCGGCAATCTTCGGATGCGACACCAGCGCCGATTCGATTTCTGCCGTGCCCAGACGGTGACCAGAGACGTTTAGCACATCGTCCACACGTCCGGTGATCCAGTAATAACCATCTTCATCACGGCGTGCGCCGTCGCCGCTGAAGTACATATTTTTGAAGGTAGAGAAGTAGGTCTGTTCAAAACGTTCATGATCGCCAAACAACGTTCTCGCCTGGCCTGGCCACGAGTCAATAATCACCAGGTTGCCTTCGGTTGCGCCTTCCAGCGGATTACCTTCGTTATCGACAATCGCAGGCTGCACGCCAAAGAACGGACGGGTTGCGGAACCGGCTTTCAGCTCGGTGGCGCCCGGCAGCGGGGTGATCATGAATCCACCGGTTTCGGTCTGCCACCAGGTATCGACGACCGGACATTTTTCGTTGCCGATCTTCTTCCAGTACCACTCCCACGCTTCCGGGTTGATTGGCTCGCCAACGGAACCCAGGATGCGCAGCGACGAACGGTCAGTACCTTCAATCGCTTTATCGCCTTCTGCCATCAGAGCGCGGATGGCGGTCGGCGCGGTATACAGAATATTGACCTGGTGCTTATCCACAACCTGCGCCATACGCGCCGGGGTAGGCCAGTTGGGCACGCCTTCGAACATCAGCGTGGTTGCGCCGCAGGCCAGCGGACCGTACAGCAGGTAGCTGTGCCCGGTTACCCAACCTACGTCAGCGGTACACCAATAGATATCGCCCTGATGATAGTCAAACACGTACTTAAAGGTGGTTGCGGCGTAGACCAGATATCCGCCGGTGGTGTGCAGCACGCCCTTCGGCTTGCCGGTTGACCCGGAGGTATACAGGATAAACAGCGGATCTTCGGCGTTCATCTCTTCCGGCTGATGTTCCGGGCTGGCTTTCTCAATAATATCGGACCACCACAGGTCACGACCTTCCTGCCATTCCGTTTTTCCACCGGTACGTTTGAGAACGATAACGTGTTCGACGCTTTTCACGTTCGGGTTTTTCAGCGCATCATCGACGTTCTTTTTCAACGGGATAGCGCGTCCGGCGCGTACGCCTTCATCGGCGGTGATCACCAGGCGAGAATTAGAGTCGATGATACGTCCGGCGACGGCTTCCGGTGAGAAACCACCGAAGATGACCGAATGCACCGCGCCAATACGGGCACAGGCCAGCATGGCGACCGCCGCTTCCGGCACCATCGGCATATATATGGCCACCACATCACCTTTTTTAATGCCTAAATCCAGTAACGTATTGGCAAAACGACAGACATCGCGATGCAGCTCGCGGTAGGTAATATGTTTGCTTTGGCTGGCGTCGTCGCCTTCCCAGATGATGGCGGTACGATCGCCATTTGCCTGCAGGTGACGGTCAAGGCAGTTCGCCGCCAGGTTTAGCGTGCCATCCTCATACCATTTAATAGAGACGTTGCCTGGCGCAAACGAGGTGTTCTTCACCTGGCTGTACGGCTTGATCCAATCAAGAATCTTTCCCTGCTCGCCCCAAAATGTGTCGGGTTCGTTAACAGATTGCTGGTACTTCGCTTCGTACTGCTCCGGATTTATCAGGCAACGATCCGCAATGTTTGCGGGAATAGCGTGTTTATGTATTTGGCTCATGGCTTTTGTTCTCCTTGTAGGATGTTAATAATATGTCGCATAAACGTTAAATGTAGGGGCTTTGCGAGTTTTGTTTAGTATTTGGGCGGCAGATCACGCAATAAACGAATTGTGCAAATTAGCGACAAACTGAATTTTGAAGAGAACTAGCAAAAATTGATTAATTCTCGCGATAACATGGGGTTATCTGAGAATTGTTGAAAAGGTGATCTGTCTCAGAATTAAACAAAAGAGTGAGTGGTTTGAGGGGGTAACTAACTCTAAAGTGGTATTTTACATACACTTACAATTGATTAAAGACAACATTTTCAGTGTGGTTTCTTGTTACAAATTGGGGGGAGCAATGTCATGACAGTATTCGTGTGGTTGCTGTTATGGAAAACAATAAAAGAACCGCCATTGCAGATAATGGCGTCATCTGGATGAGACCCCTATGGCAAGGACAAAATCACGCGTACGCCGTTTCTTCAGCCTGTTATTACCTTTATTATTTATCTCTGCTGTTCACGCTGAACAAACTCCTGTACCCGCAAAGACCGTCACCGTTGAAGCGAAGAATGAAACCTTCGCCCCTCAGCATCCCGATCAATACCTCTCCTGGAAAGCCACGTCTGAGCAATCAGCCCGTGAAGATGCGCTGGCAGAAGATCCGCGTCTGGTGATCCTGTGGGCGGGATATCCATTCTCGCGCGATTACAACAAACCGCGCGGGCACGCGTATGCGGTGACCGATGTACGTGAAACCTTACGTACCGGCGCACCTAAAACGGCAGAAGACGGCCCGCTGCCGATGGCTTGCTGGAGCTGTAAAAGCCCGGACGTGGCGCGTCTGATCCAGAAAGACGGTGAGGATGGTTACTTCCACGGTAAATGGGCGCGCGGCGGTCCGGAAATTGTTAACAACCTCGGTTGTGCAGATTGCCATAACACCGCGTCGCCGGACTTCGCCAAAGGCAAGCCAGAACTGACACTGTCGCGTCCTTACGCTGAGCGCGCGATGGAAGCCATCGGCAAACCGTTTGAGAAAGCCGGTCGCTTTGATCAGCAATCCATGGTCTGCGGCCAGTGCCACGTGGAGTACTACTTCGACGGTAAGAACAAAGCCGTTAAGTTCCCGTGGGATGAGGGTATGAAAGTCGAGAACATGGAGAAATACTACGACACCATCGCCTTCTCTGACTGGACTAACTCTCTGTCTAAAACCCCGATGCTGAAAGCGCAGCACCCGGAATATGAAACCTGGAGCGCGGGCATTCACGGTAAGAACAACGTGACCTGTATCGACTGCCACATGCCGAAAGTGCAAAACGCGGAAGGTAAGATCTATACCGATCACAAGATTGGTAATCCGTTCGATAACTTCGCCCAGACCTGTGCGAACTGCCATACCCAGGACAAAGCGTCCCTGCAAAAAGTGGTCGCCGAGCGTAAACAGGCCATTCATGACCTGAAAATCAAGGTTGAAGATCAACTGGTACATGCGCACTTCGAAGCGAAAGCCGCATGGGATGCGGGTGCGACCGAAGCGGAAATGAAGCCGATTCTGGAAGATATCCGTCACGCACAATGGCGCTGGGACCTGTCTATCGCCTCACACGGTATTCACATGCATGCGCCGGAAGAAGGTCTGCGGATGCTGGGTAGCGCAATGGATAAAGCCGCCGACGCACGTACCAAACTGGTTCGTCTGCTGGCGACCAAAGGCATCACGCATGAAATCCCGTTACCGGATATCTCTACCAAAGAGAAAGCTCAGGCGGCGATTGGTCTGAACATGCAGCAAATCAATGCTGAGAAGCAGGACTTCATCAAAACGGTGATTCCGCAGTGGGAAGAGCAGGCGCGTAAAAACGGTCTGTTAAGCCAATAACCCCATTTCGCCCCGTAAGGGGCGGATAACTCAACGGAGTGAATATGAGCGTATTACGTTCGTTATTAACTGCTGGGGTGCTGGCGTCAGGCCTGTTCTGGAGCCTGAGTGGAATCACTGCCACGCCAACGCCGCAGGAGTCGGATCAACGCTGGACGGTTACTCAGCAGCGTAATCCGGATGCTGCCTGTCTGGATTGTCACAAGCCGGATACCGAAGGCATGCATGGTAAACATGCGCAAGTCATTAACCCGAACAACAAACTGCCGGTCACCTGCACCAACTGTCACGGCCAGCCGTCACCGAACCACCGCGAAGGGGTGAAGGATGTGATGCGCTTTAATGAGCCAATGTACAATGTGGAGCAGCAGAACAGCGTCTGTATGTCCTGTCACCTGCCTGAGCAGTTGCAAAAAGCGTTCTGGCCGCACGATGTCCACGTCACAAAAGTGGCGTGCGCCAGCTGTCACTCACTGCATCCGAAGCAAGACACGATGCAGACGCTAAGCGATAAAGGACGGATCAAGATTTGCGTCGATTGCCACAGCGATCAGCGTAACAATCCGAACTTTAACCCGGCGTCGGTTCCGTTGCTTAAGGAGCATCCATGAGTTGCTCTCGTCGCCAGTTTATCACCGGCGTCGGCGCGCTGGTGGCAGTGAGCGGGACGGCAGGACGCGTTGTGGCGAAGACGCTAAATATCAATGGCGTACGTTACGGAATGGTACACGATGAGTCATTATGCATCGGCTGCACGGCCTGCATGGATGCTTGTCGGGAAGTCAACAACGTACCGGAAGGCGTATCGCGTCTGACGATTATTCGCAGCGAGCCGCAGGGGACGTTTCCTGATGTGAAATATCGCTTTTTCCGCCACTCGTGCCAGCATTGCGACCATGCCCCCTGCGTTGACGTCTGCCCGACGGGGGCATCGTATCGCGATGCCGCCAACGGCATTGTGGATGTGAACCCTGATCTTTGCGTTGGCTGTCAGTACTGTATCGCCGCGTGTCCTTATCGCGTGCGCTTTATCCATCCGGTGAGCAAAACGGCGGATAAATGCGATTTCTGCCGGAAAACCAACCTGAAAGCGGGCAAACAGCCCGCCTGCGTTGAGTCATGCCCGACGAAGGCGCTGACGTTTGGTAATCTGGACGATCCCAACAGCGATATCTCCCGTTTGTTGCAGCAGAAAACCACCTACCGTTACAAGCTGGCGCTGGGCACAAAACCGAAGGTCTACCGCGTTCCCTTTAAATATGGGGAGGTGAGCCAATGACACCCGCTTCTGCATTTCATTTTGAATCACTGGTGTGGGACTGGCCCATCGCCATCTATCTGTTCCTGATTGGCATCTCCGCCGGACTGGTTACGTTGGCGATTCTGCTGCGTCGCTTCCATCCTGAGGCGGGCGGTTCGGACAGCACGCTGCTGCGCACCACGCTGGTGTTAGGGCCGGGGGCGATTATCTTCGGTCTGCTGATTCTGGTATTCCACCTGACGCGGCCATGGACCTTCTGGAAACTGATGTTCCACTACAGCTTCACCTCGGTGATGTCGATGGGGGTCATGCTGTTCCAGTTGTATATGGTAGTACTGGTGCTGTGGTTGGCAAAAATCTTTGAAAAAGAGGTGATTGCCCTGCAACAACGCTGGCTGCCGCGGTTAGGGATCGTGCAGAAAGCGTTGACGCTGATAACGCCGTTTCATCGTGCGCTGGAGACGTTAATGCTGGTGCTGGCGGTTCTGCTTGGGGCGTACACCGGGTTTTTGCTCTCGGCGCTGAAGTCCTACCCGTTCCTGAATAACCCGATCCTGCCGGTACTGTTCCTGTTCTCCGGGATCTCCTCCGGCGCGGCGGTGGCGCTGATCGCCATGGCGTTACGCCATCGTAGCAACCTGCACAGCACTGAAGCGCACTTTGTGCATCGCATGGAGGTCCCGGTGGTATGGCTGGAGATCTTCCTGCTGGCGGCGTTCTTCGTCGGCCTGGCGCTGGGCGATGACGGCAAAATGCGCGCGCTGGCGGCGGCGCTGGGCGGCGGATTCTGGACCTGGTGGTTCTGGCTTGGCGTGGCTGGGCTTGGGCTGATACTGCCGATGCTGCTAAAACCCTGGGCCAACCGCAGTTCGACGTTTCATGGCGTATTGGCAGTCTGCGGCGCCAGCCTGACCGGCGTACTGTTGCTGCGCTTTTTCATTCTCTATGCGGGTCAGCTAACCGTTGCGTAAGGTGATATCTGGACGTTCTCCTTCCTGAAGCCGGTTTTCTGGCACTGTTATTAAGCCTCGGGGTCAACGTGTTGACCCCACTTGCCGTGTTGGTGGGTGTCCGCCAGCGCTGGCAGGGCGTGATGCGCCTGGCAAGCGTGGGCGTATGGACGCAGTTTGCGCTGCTGCTGCTGGCTTTTGCCATTCTGGTATTCTGTTTTCTGACCAGCGACTTTTCGGTGGTCTATGTTGCTCAGCACAGCTACAGCCTGCTGCCGTGGGGATTAAAACTGGCGGCGGTTTGGGGCGGCCATGAAGGGTCGCTGCTGTTGTGGGTGCTCTTTCTTTCCGGCTGGAGCGCGCTGTTCGCTCTGTGCTATCGGCGTGATTCTGATCCACTGTTTCCGCTGACGCTCAGCGTCCTGTCAATGGTGACGGCCCTGTTGCTGCTGTTTGTGGTGGTCTGGTCCGATCCCTTCGTGCGTATTTTCCCGCCTGCTATAGAAGGACGGGACCTTAACCCGATGCTGCAACATCTTGGGTTAATCCTCCACCCGCCGCTGCTGTACCTGGGTTACGGTGGTTTGATGGTAGCCGCGGGCGTGGCGCTGGCCTCGCTGTTGCGCGGTGACTTTAACGCGCAGAGCGCCTGGGTGTGCTGGCGCTGGGCGCTGCCCGGCTGGTGCGCGCTGACGCTGGGGATAATCCTCGGTTCCTGGTGGGCCTACTGCGAGCTGGGCTGGGGGGGGTGGTGGTTCTGGGACCCGGTCGAAAATGCCTCCTTATTACCCTGGCTCTCCGCCAGCGCGTTGCTGCATAGCCTGTACATCACGCGCCAGCGTGGGATCTTCCGCCACTGGTCGCTGCTGCTGGCGATCGTCACGCTGATCTTATCGCTGCTGGGGACGCTGATTGTGCGTTCCGGCATTCTTGTTTCGGTACATGCCTTTGCGTTGGATAACGTGCGCGCCGCGCCGCTGTTTGCGCTGTTTAGCGTATTGAGCCTGGCGTCGCTGGGGTTGTACGCCTGGCGAGGCCAGCAAATTCGCCAGAATGCGCGTTTTGGCGGCTGGTCGCGCGAGATGCTGATTCTGGTCGCGCTATTACTTTTTTGCGCGGTGCTACTGATTGTGCTGATTGGCACGCTCTATCCGATGATTTACGGGTTGTTCGGCTGGGGAAGGCTCTCCGTTGGCGCGCCGTACTTTAACCGCGCCACGCTGCCGTTTGGGCTGCTGATGCTGCTGGTTATCGTGCTGGCAACGATCAGAAGCCGCAAAGTCTCTTTGCGTTGTCAGCTTCCGGCACTGCTGGCGCATGCCGGGGTATTGGTATTTGCGGCTGGGATCGTTTTTTCCAGCGGTAGTCGTCAGGAGATAAGCCTGAATCTGAGCCCCGGGCAGCAGGTCGCGCTTGCGGGCTACATTTTCCGTTTTGAGCGTCTCGACCTGGAAGCCAAAGGCAACTACACCAGTGAAAAAGCGCTGATCACGTTGTGGCAAAATGAGCAGCGTATCGGTAGCCTGCAGCCCGAAAGGCGCTTCTATGCCGCGCGTCGTCAACAGATGATGGAGCCGGGTATCCGCTGGAATCTGATGCATGACTGGTACGCGGTGATGGGCGAAAAAACCGGACCGGACCGTTACGCCATGCGCTTATACGTGCAGACTGGCGTGCGCTGGATTTGGGGAGGAGGATTGTTGATGGTGTTTGGCGCGCTGCTGAGCGCATGGCGAGGGAGGAAGTATCCTGAGTTATTGCCTGATGGCGCTGCGCTTATCAGGCCTACGAGTGAAAAGCAGGGTAGGCCGGATAAGGCGTTCAAGCCGCCATCCGGCAGAACGATGTTACTTGTGGCTTTACTGATTTTTCTCCCTTTTGCCACCCATGCCCAGGTGGTGGACACATGGACGTTTGCCAACCCGCAGCAGCAGGAGAAAGCGCTGTCTATTGCCAGTCAGTTGCGCTGTCCGCAGTGTCAGAACCAGAACTTGCTGGAATCCAATGCGCCCGTGGCAGTCAGTATGCGCCATCAGGTTTACAGCATGGTTGCTGAAGGTAAAGGCGAAGCGGAAATCACCGCCTGGATGACCGAGCGTTACGGTGATTTCGTGCGCTACAACCCGCCGTTGAATGAGCAAACGCTGCTGTTGTGGGCGCTGCCGTGCCTGCTGTTATTGCTGGTGGGCGTGGTGGTCTGGCAGGTGAGGAAGCGTCAGCACGCAGAAGAGGATGAGCAATGAGCCAGGCCGAACATTCCACTGCGCCGTTACGTCCCATGCCCGTGAAGCGGCTGGCTGCTGCGGTGGTGCTGATGGTGATGGCCTGCATCGGCGGTTACCTGTTAACGCCAAAATGGCAGGCGGCACGTCAGGAGCAGGCGCGTCTGGCAGACCCCTTACATGCTTTTTCTGATGAAAATATTCAGGAAAAACAGCTATTTTCTCTGCAATCGCAAATTCGTGCGAATCCGCAGGACGCAGTGAAATGGGCGCAACTGGGTGAGTACTATCTGTGGCAAAACGCGTATCATAATGCGCTGCTGGCCTACGAGCAGGCGCTGCGTATACGCGGTGAAAACGCCGAAATCTATTCCGCGCTGGCGACGGTGCTGTACTATCAGGCCGGGCAACATATGACGCCGCCCACCCGCGAGATGATTGATAAGGCTCTGGCGCTGGACCCGACAGAGGTCACTGCGCTGATGCTGTTAGCTTCCGATGCGTTTATGCAGGCAGACTACGCTCAGGCTATCTCAGTGTGGCAAAAGGTTATGGATTTAAACTCGCCGAGGGTGAATCGGGCACAGCTCATTGACTCTATTAATATGGCGAAGTTGTTGCAGAATCGGCAAAAATAAATTTGTTTTATTTGTGATTTGTATCATTTTGCCTGTTTAAAAAACAGGCAAACGAACAAGCGAGCAAAAAAAACTCATGCCCTGACTTCTTCATTTTTGAACATATTAAAATTCTTTTATAACAAAAAGTTATTCATCATTACCCCGATAAAATTGCATTTTTATGCAAATAATCAGCGAAAGGCCCTGTTCTCAGAGGGTTGCGCTGAATGCCATGCAGATGATAATGATAATAAGCGTTAAAAAACTCCATAAACGAACGCAACACAAATCATACCCTTTCAGTATGTACTATTCCCACACGCTGCATGTGGAATAGCGCTTCATCGAGGAAGTCCGTTGTTATGAAAAATTTGAAAGTCAGCCTGGCATGGCAGATTCTAATCGCTATGGTGCTGGGCATTCTGCTAGGGAGTTACCTGCATTACCATAGTGACAGCCGTGAATGGCTGATTGTAAACCTGCTGTCTCCGGCGGGCGATATCTTTATCCACCTGATCAAAATGATCGTCGTGCCGATTGTCATCTCTACGTTGATTGTCGGCATAGCCGGGGTGGGCGATGCCAAACAGCTGGGCCGTATTGGCGCCAAAACGATTATCTATTTCGAAGTGATCACCACCGTGGCGATTATCCTTGGTATCACGCTGGCGAATGTGTTCCAGCCCGGTACCGGGGTTGATATGTCGCAGCTGGCAACCGTCGATATTTCGAAATATCAGAGCACCACCGCAGAAGTACAGAGCCACGCGCATGGCCTGATGGGCACGATTTTGTCACTGGTGCCGACCAACATCGTCGCGTCGATGGCAAAAGGCGACATGCTGCCGATTATCTTCTTCTCGGTACTGTTTGGTTTAGGTCTGTCTTCTCTGCCGGCAACTCACCGCGAGCCGCTGGTTACCGTGTTCCGCTCGATCTCCGAAACCATGTTTAAAGTGACGCATATGGTGATGCGTTACGCGCCAGTCGGGGTTTTTGCGTTGATCGCCGTTACCGTTGCGAACTTCGGTTTTGCCTCCCTGTGGCCGCTGGCGAAGCTGGTGCTGTTGGTGCATTTCGCCATCCTTTTCTTCGCGCTGGTGGTGCTGGGGATCGTCGCGCGCATCTGCGGTTTGAGCATCTGGATCCTGATCCGCATTCTGAAAGACGAGCTGATTCTGGCCTACTCGACCGCCAGTTCTGAGAGCGTGCTGCCGCGTATTATTGAGAAGATGGAAGCCTACGGCGCGCCGGCGTCAATCACCAGCTTTGTGGTGCCGACCGGTTACTCATTCAACCTTGATGGCTCAACGCTGTACCAGAGTATCGCCGCTATCTTTATTGCTCAACTGTACGGTATCGATCTGTCGCTGTGGCAGGAAATCGTGCTGGTGCTGACGCTGATGGTGACCTCAAAAGGGATTGCGGGCGTGCCGGGCGTATCGTTTGTGGTATTGCTGGCAACGCTTGGCAGCGTGGGGATCCCGCTGGAAGGTCTGGCGTTTATTGCCGGTGTTGACCGTATCCTCGATATGGCGCGTACTGCGCTGAACGTGGTGGGTAATGCGCTGGCCGTGCTGGTTATCGCCAAGTGGGAACACAAATTTGACCGCAAGAAAGCGCTGGCCTATGAGCGCGACGTGCTGGGCAAATTTGATAAGACTGCTAATCAGTAATTAATGACAGATTGCCGGATGGCGCTTGCGCCGCCATCCGGCAATGCAAACCATTAGCCGTTGGCTAACTTATCAAACTCTTCGCAGCCGGTATCGAATCCTTCCATACAGCTCAGATTCAACCAGTGCAGCGCTTTCTGTTTATTCTTCTCGATAAAACCCTGCTCGCCGTTTAAGAACATCATCCCGGCCCAGTATTCGGAATACCCGGTGCGGGAAATGGCTGAACTACGCTTGAAATACCACGTCGCTTTCTCATCGTCAGCAGGAATACCGACGCCGTTGGCGTAAATCAGTCCGAGCAGCATTTGCGCGTCGACGGCGGAGTCATTTTCCAGATCCTCGGAGGCGTTTTGCAGCAAGGTAATGGCTTTGGGGTAATCGGTGCGGCCTGCCTGGGTGTTCACCAGAATACGCGCCAGCGTAATTTCCCCGGCCTTACTGCCCGCCTGCGTCGCTTTTTCCGCCAGCGTTTTGGCCTGAGGGTAATCCAGACTGACCGGGTTGGTTATCTTAATTTGCGCCAGCAAAGCATATGCATCCGCATCACCGTTGTCGGCGGCTTTTTGCGCCCAGTATTCGGCTTTGCTTAAATCGCCTGAACTGAACCAGGTATCGGCGAGGAAATACTGCGCGCGTCGGTCACCTGCCTCTGCTGCCTGTAGATACTGGCTTCCGGGTTCAGTATCACTGGCATGGGCAAAGAATGTCACGAAGAACATCAATGCAAGAAGTTGTTTCATTTTGAGTTTTATTTAGGGTACGGAGTAGACAGTATAAAGAGATCGCGTGCATAAAAAAACGGCCTCCGAATGGAGGCCGTAGGCTCAGGCTTAACCCATCGCGCTTTCGCGCAGGCTGGCTTTCAGCTTGGTGTACTCATCAATAACATACTGTTCGGCAGCGCGCTGATCGGCAATGCGTTCAACGTTAACGGCACAGTATTTATACTCCGGCGTTTTGGTAATCGGGCTTAAGTTCTCGGTTACCAGTTCATTACATGCCCCAATCCACCACTGGTAGGTCATGTAAATCGCGCCTTTGTTTGGACGATCGCTGACTGCCGCGCGGGTAATAACCCGGCCTTTACGTGAGTTAACCCACACCAGATCTTCATCCTGAATACCCAGACGCTCTGCGTCAGCGGTGTTGATCTGGGCATAGCCCGGCTCATCCGCCAGCGCGGCCAGCGCCGCACAGTTACCGGTCATCGAACGGCAAGAGTAGTGGCCGACTTCACGCACCGTCGACAGTACCATCGGGTACTCTGGGGTGAGTTTGTCGATTGGCGCTACCCAGTCGCAGGTGAAGAACTGCGCCAGGCCGTTCGGGGTGTCAAACTTCTCTTTGAAGAGGTAAGACGTACCCTGGTCGGCATCTGAGGTGTCGCGGCAAGGCCACTGGATATAACCCAGTTCGCCCATTTTCTCGTAAGTGGCGCCGTAGAAATCCGGGCACAGATGACGCAACTCGTCCCAGATTTCCTGGGTGTTGTTGTAGTGCATCGGGTAGCCCATACGGGTGGCGATTTCACTGATAATCTGCCAGTCCGTTTTCAGATCCCACTTCGGCTCAACGGCTTTAAAGAAGCGCTGGAAGCCACGGTCCGCCGCAGAGAAGACGCCTTCATGCTCGCCCCATGACGTAGACGGTAAAATAACGTCTGCGGCAGCGGCGGTTTTGGTCATGAAGATATCCTGCACGATGACCAGTTCCAGATCCTCAAAGCCTTTGCGCACTGCGGAGAGCTCAGCATCGGTCTGTAATGGATCTTCACCCATAATGTACGCCGCGCGCACTTCGCCATGCGCCGCACGGTGCGGCAGTTCGCTGATGCGATAGCCGGTATGCGCAGGCAGGCTTTCCACGCCCCAGGCTTTAGCGAATTTCTCGCGGTTTTCCGGGAATTTCACGTACTGATAGCCCGGATAGGTATCCGGCAGCGCGCCCATGTCGCATGCGCCCTGAACGTTGTTCTGGCCACGAACCGGGTTAACGCCTACGCTTGGCTTACCGAGGTTACCGGTCAGCATCGCGAGGCTGGTCAGTGAACGCACGGTTTCCACACCCTGATAGAACTGGGTCACACCCATGCCCCACAGAATTGCCGCGCTTTTCGCCGTGGCGTACATACGTGCAGCCTGACGAATATCGTGCGCGCTAACGCCCGTGATATCTTCGACGGACTCCGGCGTATAGCCTTCGACAATCTTGCTGTACTCTTCGAATCCTTCCGTACGGGAGGCGACGAACGCCTGGTCGTACAGTTTTTCTTCGATGATGACATGCCCCATGGCGTTGAGCAGCGCGATGTTCGAGCCGTTTTTCAACGCGATGTGCATGTCGGCAATACGCGCGGTTTCAATTTTGCGCGGATCGCAGACGATAATTTTCGCCCCGTTACGTTTAGCGTTAATCACGTGATTCGCCACGATCGGGTGGGAATCCGCCGGGTTATACCCGAAGATGAACACTAAATCCGTGTTATCAATTTCATTGATAGCATTACTCATTGCGCCGTTACCGACCGATTGGTGCAGACCTGCAACCGAAGGGCCGTGTCAGACGCGAGCGCAGCAGTCGACGTTATTGGTACCAATAACGGCGCGCGCGAATTTTTGCATTACATAGTTGGTTTCGTTACCTGTACCGCGAGATGAACCGGTCGTCTGAATAGCGTCCGGGCCGTACTTCGCTTTGATGGCGCTCAGGCGATCGGCGACGTAATTCAGCGCTTCATCCCAGGAAACAGATTCCAGTTTGCCGCCACGCTGGCGACGGATCATTGGGGTTTTCAGACGAGGGGTCAGGATCTGGGTATCATTAATAAAATCCCAGCCATAGTAGCCCTTCAGACACAGGGTACCCTGGTTGGTTTTCCCCTGCGCCGCCTCAGCCCGGACGATTTTGCCGTTATCGACCACCAGGTTGATTTTGCAACCTGATGCGCAATATGGGCAAACCGTGACGACTTTTTTCATCGGTCTCGCTCCAGTTAATCAAATCGCGCATACGCGCTTGTCGCTTTGCTTATGCATCTTTTATGCCATGTTTTTTTCAGGGGCATTAGTCGATATTACGGGCGATTTTTGGTCAAAACTCTGACGAAAAACAGGCTGTCGTCATATTTGACGTGACGAATCTCCAATACGTGACGGTCCGGCAGTGTGACCGAGGTTATGTTTCCCGCATATCCTTGTGCCTTATCGCTGTCACTCTGTGCAGAATCAATCACACTCATTTAAGTTGGCCAGAAATGGGGAAAAACAATGAAGCCAGCCATACTGGTTGTGGATGATGACGAGGCTGTCTGCACGCTATTACAGGATGTGCTGAGCGAGCACGTCTTTGCAGTGAGCGCGTGCCATAGCGGACAGGAGGCGCTGCGCTGCATTGAGACTCAGCCGGATATTGCTCTGGTATTGCTGGACATGATGTTGCCCGATATCAACGGTCTGATGGTGCTGCAGCAGGTGCAAAAGATGAGGCCCGGATTACCGGTAGTCATGCTGACGGGCTTAGGTAGTGAGTCGGATGTGGTGGTCGGGCTGGAAATGGGCGCTGACGACTATATTGGGAAACCGTTCAATGCGCGGGTGCTGGTGGCACGGGTAAAGGCGGTGCTCAGACGCGTGGGCGTGTTGACGCCTGAAAGCGGCAGCCCGCAAACCACGGGGCTTTCCTTTAATGGCTGGCATCTGGATACCGCCGGTTGCCAGTTACATAATCCTCAGCAACTGAAGGTGGAACTGACGCAGGGTGAGTACAGCCTGCTGCTGGCGCTGGCGCAAAACGCTCGTCGGGTGCTCAGCCGCGAGCAATTGCTGGAACTGACGCGCAGCGACAGCGTTGAGGTATTTGACCGCACCATTGATGTGTTAATCATGCGGCTGCGGCGCAAAATAGAGAACAACCCGCACCAGCCAATGCTGATCAAAACCCTGCGCGGGCTGGGCTATGTGTTTGCCGCCGATGTGCAGCATCACGATAAGGCGGCGTGAGCGTCAGCCATCAGCCATAGTCGCTTTTAACTCTGCCAGCGTTTTCGCGCCATCTATCGCGTTGGCGCACAGCAGGCTTGCGCGCGCACAGGCGTGTGCCAGTCTGATGCTGTCTGCCAGCGACCAGCGCTCATGACAGCCATACAAAAATCCGGCGCAAAACGCATCTCCTGCGCCGACGCTGCCGACAATCTCTTCTTGCGCCAGTAACTGTGACGGTATCCAGATGCCGGCTCGATCCGGTTCTTCACCCCAGGCGCCTTCCGGACAGTGAATCACCACCCGCTGGCGCACGCCTGCATCCAGCAGTTCGCGCGCGGCGGTAGCGATATGGGGAATATGCAGCTCGCCGTTGGGCTGGCGAATCTCCAGCCCGCTGAACTCTCCGGCCTCCAGCTCGTTAATCACCAGATAGTCGAGATGGCGCAGGGCCGGCATCACCAGAGGCTGGTAGCGCGGGTCGCCCTTACGCGACACCAGATCCAGGGACGTTTCAAAGCCGTTGTCGCGCATTTGCGCCAGCAGCCGTGCGCTACGCGTCCCGTACTCCTCATCCGGCATGTCCAGACTGTCGAGCAGCAGCAGATAGCCAAGATGGAAGATTTTCATCGAGGTATCCAGTTGCTCAAAGGCGGGTAAGTCCAGTAGTCGATTGGCGCCGGGCGAGTGAAAAAAGGTTCGCTGCCCGCTGGGGTCGGTCATCACCTGCGACATCGACGTGGGGGCGAATGTGGTGCGCTGCACATGCTGGCGATTAACGTGATACTGCTCCAGCATCGCCATGATGTAGTCGCCGTCGCTGTCCTGACCGATTAACCCCACCGCCTGCAGCGGCAATCCGGTGTGCATTTTCGCCAGCGTCAGCAGCACGTTCAGCGGCGCACCACCCGTGGCGCGTTCGCTTCGAGTGATTTCCGCCAGCCAGCCGCGTTCCGGCCATTGCACAATTTGATGGACATGATCGACCAGCATGTTGCCTGCGGCGATAACGCCTTTGCGTTCCATCAGACCTGCCCCGCGCTGCCAAAAATGCGCATTTGTTCTGAAACGGTATCGGTAATGGCCTCTTCAATAGCCAGCAGCAGTTCGGCAAACTCGTCGTACAGCGGCTGGCGATTGGCCATCCGTGACTCTACCGCTGTCAGCGCCGCCTGCGACATGCCGGTGTAGAAGTTGATTTTGTGAATACCGAGTTCAATTGCGCGCTTGAAATCGTCATTGCTGATGCCGGAGCCGCCGTGCAGTACCAGCGGGATCGCCGCCTGCTGGCGAATAGCGTCCAGACGCGGGAAGTCGAGCACCGGTTCGCCTTTATATTTGCCGTGCGCATTGCCAATGGCGACCGCCAGCGCGTCAATTCCGGTTCTGTCGACGAAATCACGCGCCATCATCGGGTCGGTAAACAACGATTCGTCAGCATGACCGTACAGCGCGCCGCCTTCATCGCCACCCACTGCGCCCAGTTCGGCTTCCACCGAGACGCCGATGGCGTGGCACATCTTCACCACTTCGCGGGTCTGGCGGATATTTTCTTCATACTCCAGCGTGGAGCCATCGAACATCACTGAACTGAAACCTAAGCGTAGCGCCCGCACCACTGACTCAAAGTGCAGGCCGTGGTCAAGGTTCAGCACCACCGGAATGTCGTGCCTGGCGGCTTCAAATTTGACCGCTTCGACCAGAGAATCCAGCGAGATATATTTAAAATGTACTTCGGCGATGTTGATAATGAACGGCGAACGTTCCTGTTTAGCCGCGGCAAACAGGGCGCGCAGGAAATGTGAGTCCAGAACGTTAAACGCGCCTAAAGCATAGCGGTGCTCGCGGGCATGGGCCAGGCCATCGGCGAGGGATATTAACGGCATAATGCGCTCCTTGGTTAGCGGAACAGGCGATACTCGTTACACAGCACCAGCTGCGCCGGTTCATCTTCTTCAATGTCGTTATAACGGGTGATAGGTTGCAGAAAATGGTTATCGTGGTCGTCGTCATTAACAGATGAGACCTCGCCAACCAGCACGTCGCCAAAACCTTTTTCCGCCCAGAAGCTGTGATACAGGCCCGGCGGCAGGCAGATGCTCTCCCCCGGCGTCAGGCGTAGTTGGCTGCCCGCGGCATGGGTTTGCCGACAGCCATCAATCACCACGTTCACGTCGCTATCCTCTGTTTGCTCCCGGAGCCCCGCATTCCACAGTTCCACAATTAAATTACCGCCGCCACGATTGATAATGTCTTCGCGTTTGCGCCAGTGAAAATGCATCGGCGTGACCTGCGCCTCGCGAACATGCATGATTTTCTCGGCGTAGCATTTCTCGTAAGGCATACCTTTCGGCGAGCCATTACGCAGGGTGAACAGCGTTAACCCTTGCGCGGCGAAATTGTTGCCGCCAAATGCGGTGACATCCCAACCGAGCTTAAGGTCGAAAACTTCGCTCCAGGCAGAGGCATCAAGCTTGCGCCATTGGGTCGGCGGGAAACTGGCGAAAGGGGGGAGGTGCACATCGTGCAGAGAAAAAAACTGGCGCGTGTGGCCAAGGATTTCGTTTATTGCGGAGCGTTTCATCGCAGAATTCTCCTTAGAATAATGCCGGATGGCGCTGCACTTCTCCGGCCTACAAATTGATACCGATCTTGTAGGCCGGAGAAGGCATTTTGCCGCTATCCGGCGTTGCTGTGGCGGGTTATTTCACCGTCCAACCTTTATAATTGGCAACGTTGTTTTTATCGATCATTGTTACCGGGATCAGCACGGGCTCTTTTGGGGCGGGTTTCCCCTGCAGTATGTCATAGCCGATTTCGACCGCTTTGGCAGCCATCACCTGCGGATCTTGTGCTGGCGTCGCCACAAATAATGAGTTTTCGCGCTTCAGCGCCTCTTCACCGTCTGGCGATCCGTCGACGCCGACAATAAAGAATTCGTTACGCTGCGCCTGTTTTGCCGCCAGATCGGCACCGATCGCCGTGGGATCGTTAATGGCGAATACACCGTCGATCTTCGGATTTGCCGCCAGCAGCGCGGTCATGATCTCCAGCCCGCCCTCGCGGCTGCCTTTGGCGTTTTGGTTATACGACAGCACTTTGATGTCCGGATGGCGTTTGAACTCGGTCTGGCAACCTTCCACACGGTTCTGGACGGCGGAAACCGGCGGTCCGTTGATGATGACGACGTTGCCTTTCCCTTTCAGACGGTCGGTAATGTATTTGCAGGCCATTTCACCCGCCTGAGTGTTATCGGAGGTGATGGTCGCGTCTGCGCCTTCCGCCGCCACGTCAACGGCTACCACCACAATCCCGGCGTCTTTCGCGCGTTTTACCGCCGGACCGATGCCTTTGGAGTCCGCGGCGTTAAGGATGATCATGTCGACTTTGGCGGCAATAAAGTTGTCGATCTGCGACACCTGTTGCCCGAGATCGTAGCCGCTGGAGACCAGCGTCACTTTGACGCTATCACCCGCCAGCTTTCGTGCTTCCAGCTCCGCGCCTTTGGTTATTTGCACGAAGAACGGGTTCGCCAGGTCGCCCACCGTAACGCCGATCGATTTCAGTTCTTTTGCCTGCACAAACGGAGCTGCAGCAAGCAGTGCGCCAGCACAGAGCGCGGTCACTAATGGCTTCAAACGCATACTCGTTTCCTCACGTAGGGTATTGTTGTTATACGCCTGATGGCGCTGCGCTTATCAGGCCTGCGAAGGGGTAGGCCAGTAAGCTTGTCTATGCACTTTGATGATGTCGGGTACGGTATTTGTCGATCAGCACCGCTATGATGATCACCGCCCCTTTGATCACCAGTTGCCAGAAATAGGAGACGCCCATCAGCGTCATGCCGTTGTTGAGCGTAGCGATGATCAGCGCCCCCACCAGCGTGCCGGTGATGGTGCCGATCCCGCCGACAAAGCTGGTGCCGCCGAGGATTACCGCCGCGATGGCGTCCAGCTCGTAACCCATACCTAAGTTGCCGTTGGCGCTGTACAGCCGCGAGGCGCTCATCACCCCGCCCAGACCTGAAAGCAAACCGCTGATGCCGTAGACGAACAGCAGCACCAGCCACACTTTGATCCCGGTTAAGCGTGCGGCCTGCATGTTGCCGCCGACCGCGTAGATATGAACGCCGAGCGTGGTGCGGCGCAGAATAAACCAGCACACCACCACCACCGCCAGCGCAATGACTACCAGCCACGGAACCGGGCCGAGATAGTTGTTGCCGATCCATTCAAAACTGATGTTGGAGTTAATCACCGTGGTGCCATCGGCCAACAGATAGGCCGCGCCGCGCAGCGCGGTATAGGTTCCAAGCGTGACGATAAACGGCGGAAGCCCGGCAAAAGCCACCAGCGCACCGTTAAACAGCCCCAGCACCAGGCCGAGCATCAGCGCCGCCGGAATCGACAGCATGGCAAACTCAGGAATAAGAGAAACGACCATCGCCGCAACGGCGGTGGTGCCGAGAATCGAGCCAACTGAGAGATCGATCCCGCCGGTCAAAATGATGAAGGTCATGCCAGCCGCCAGCACGATGTTGATCGAGGCCTGGCGGGTAATATTCAGCAGGTTGCTTTCGGTGAAAAAGTTGGGCGCGATAAAGCCAAATACCGCCACAATCAGGATCAAAATCGGCAAGATACCGACTGTTTGCATCAGATCGCTCATCAGCATCTTTTTTGCGGTGGTGGATTTCGCCACCTGCTGGGGAGTGGTTGGATTATTCATGGGGCACCGCCTGATGATGGGAGTCGTTCACGCCGGTCGCCAGCGTCATAATATTTTCCTGGGTAATACTTTGTCCGTTCAGCTCGCCGGCAATGCTGCCTTCGCGCATGACGTACACGCGATCGCTCATGCCAACGACTTCCGGCAATTCGCTGGAGATCATCAGGATCGCCACGCCTTTGCGCGCCATGTCGTTCATGATCCGGTAGATCTCGCTTTTCGCGCCAACGTCTACCCCGCGCGTGGGTTCATCGAGGATCAAAATGCGTGGGCCGATCGCCACCCAGCGCGAGATCAACAATTTTTGCTGATTACCGCCGGACAGCCCACCTGCGCGTACCTGCGCGTGCGGAACGCGAATGTTGAGCAGTTTGATAGCGTCATCGGAAATGGCCTGCGCCTTTTTGCGATCGAGCATACCCCAGTTGGCATCGCGCTCCAGCGTCGCCATGGTGATGTTCTCTGCTGCCGCCAGTTCTAAAAACAGCCCCTGTTCTTTGCGGTTCTCGGTCAGAAAGCCGATGCCGTGATCAATCGCCTCGCGCGGGGAGTGGATCACCACCGGTTCACCGTCTACTTCAATCATGCCGCCGACGGCTTTACGCACGCCAAAAATCAGTTGCGCCAGTTCGGAGCGCCCGGCGCCAACTAACCCGGCGAGGCCGACGATCTCCCCGGAGCGCACCAACAAGCTGCACGGCTGGACTTTATGACCGTCGGTCAGGTGGTGGACGTTGAGGCGCGCTTTACCTAAGGGAATATCGCGCTCTTTGTTGAACAGATCGCTTAGCGGACGGCCCACCATCATGCGCACCAGTTCAGGGGCGTTGAGCTTGTCGCGGGTCAGGCTACCGACGTATTGCCCGTCGCGCAGGACGCTGACGCGATCGGAAAGTTCGTACACTTCGGCCATGCGGTGGCTGATGTAAATAATCGCCATCCCTTCATCGCGCAGGCGCATGATCAGTTCAAACAGGCGGTGGGTTTCACGTGAGGAGAGGGCGGCGGTGGGTTCATCCATCACCAGAATGCGGCTGTTACGGTGCAGAGCGCGGGCGATTTCCACCTGCTGCTGTTCGGCGATAGTCAACGTCATCACGCGATCGCTGGCCTTAAACTGGGCGCCGAGTCGGTCGATGACTTTCTGCGACTGCAGCACCATCTCTTTACGCTGGACCAGACCGCCGCGCGACAGCTCGCTGCCAAGAAAGATATTTTCCGCCACCGTCAGGTTGGGCGCCAGCTGCATCTCCTGGTAAATCAGCGTGATGCCCGCGCTGAGCGCATCTTTTGGTCCACGAATGTGGAACGGCTGACCATCAATCAGGATCTCGCCGCTGGTGGCGGTGTAGGCGCCCGCGAGGATTTTCATCAGCGTGCTTTTCCCCGCGCCATTCTCGCCCATCAGGGCATGAATCTCCCCCGGCCAGACGGTTAAATCGACCCCTTTCAGCGCGTAAAATTTGCCAAACGCTTTGGCAATGTTGCGCATCTCCAGAACCGGTGTCCTGCTCATAGCGGATCTCCTGTGGGGTGGCCGATATCAGCAGTCCATCACAGGAATGTAAATGCAAAATGTCAGAAGCCGTTCATATTTGTCATATTGCGATTTTTCTTCACGGAGCGTGATATGCCGCAACCGGGACGTCACTTTTTCGCCAGTGCGCGCGGACGATTACTGTTCTTCAATCTGCTGGTGGTGGCGGTCACGCTGATGGTGAGCGGCGTGGCGGTGCTGGGGTTTCAGCATGCCAGTCAAATTCAGGAGCAGGTACAGCAGCAAACCGTTGATGACATGACCGGCAGCATGAACCTGGCGCGTGATACGGCGAACGTAGCAACGGCGGCGGTGCGACTGTCGCAGGTGGTCGGCGCGCTGGAATACAAAGGTGAAGCGGAGCGGTTGCAGGAGACCCAGCGGGCGTTGAAGCATTCGCTGCAACAACTGGCTGGCGCCCCGCTGGCGCAGCAGGAGCCGGTGCTGGTCGAGCGTATTATCCAGCGCAGCAATGAGTTACAAAGCAGTGTGGAAGGTATGTTGCAGCGCGGACAGCGGCGGCATCTGGAACGTAACGCGCTGCTCAGTTCGCTGTATCAGAATCAAAGCTATTTGCGCCATCTGCAAACGCTTACCGGCGCGCAGGATGACATGCTGCTGGGGCAAATAGACCGCTTGATCGTTGCCGCCATTGAGACTCCCACGCCGCGATCGGTAGTGAAACAACTCGACAGCGTGATGACCGCGCTGCCTTTACATCACTCCAGCCCGTTGATAAGCAGAATCCTCAACGATTTCAATCAGGAATTGCATAAGCTGGAGCCGCTTTCTTCCGCGCTGGAGCAGAGCGATCTGGCGATCAACTGGTATATGTTTCATATCAAAGCGCTGGTGGCGATCCTTAATAGCGATATCAATCAATATGCCTCGCAGGTGGCGCTGATTTCTGAGCAGCGGGTGGCGCAAAGCCATCAGGAACTGCAATCCGGCGCGTTGTTTATTATGGTGTTTGCGTTGCTGGCCGTAGTGATTACCGGTTTTGCCGGTTGGTATATCTATCGCAACCTCGGCTCTAACCTGACGGCAATTTCGCAGGCGATGACCCGGCTGGCGCACGGTGAATCGGACGTCAGCGTTCCGGCCCTGCAGCGGCGCGATGAGCTGGGCGAACTGGCCCGCGCTTTTAGTGTCTTTGCCCGTAACACCGCTTCGCTGGAGCACACCACCCGATTACTCAAAGAAAAAACCAGCCAAATGGAAATCGACCGCACCGAGCGCCAGGAACTGGAAGAGGCGCTGCTGCACAGCCAAAAGCTGAAGGCGGTGGGGCAACTGACGGGCGGATTAGCGCATGATTTCAATAACCTGCTGGCGGTGATTATTGGCAGTCTGGACCTGGTGAACCCAGACTCACCCGATGCGCCGCGGGTCAATCGGGCGCTTAAAGCCGCCGAGCGTGGGGCGCTGCTTACCCAGCGGCTGCTGGCCTTTTCGCGCAAGCAATCTTTGCATCCCCACGCGGTGGAGCTGAAAACGCTGCTGGAAAACCTGGGCGAACTGATGCGTCATTCGCTCCCGGCCACGCTGACGCTGGAGATTGAAGCCCAGTCTCCCGCCTGGCCCGCGTGGATTGACGTCAGCCAACTGGAAAATGCCATTATCAATCTGGTGATGAACGCCCGTGACGCCATGGACGGGCAGGCGGGCACGATTAAAATCCGTACCTGGAACCAGCGGGTTACGCGCAGCGATGGGCGTAAGCAGGATATGGTGATGCTGGAGGTCGCCGACCAGGGCTGCGGGATGTCGCAGGAGGTGAAAGCTCAGGTCTTTGAACCGTTTTTCACCACCAAACAGACCGGCAGCGGCAGCGGGCTGGGGTTATCAATGGTCTACGGCTTTGTACGTCAGTCCGGCGGGCGTGTGGAGATTGAAAGCGCTCCCGGGCAGGGAACGACGGTCAGGTTGCAGCTTCCTCGCGCCGTAGTGCCGGTACAGGCTGAGGCAGAACCGATAGCGGAACACGCGGCTAATAGTGGCGAAAAACTGGTGCTGGTGCTTGAGGACGAGGCTGATGTGCGCCAGACGTTGTGTGAGCAATTACACCTGCTGGGCTACCTGACATTAGAAGCCGCCAACGGGGAACAGGCGATGCAAATGCTGGCAGCTTCATCCGAGATTGATATTTTTATTAGCGACGTCATGCTGCCCGGTGGTTTAAGCGGCGTGGATGTGGTTAATCATGCCCAGGCACATTATCCGCAGCTGAATATCCTGCTGATGAGCGGCCAGGATTTGCGTCCGGCCCATAACCCGGCGCTGCCGGATGTGGCGTTATTGCGTAAACCCTTTACCCGCACAGAACTGGCGCAAGCGCTGCGGCATTCGCGTAATTGAGATTCCTCCGCTACCCGCGCAAATTCGCTTTGATTACCGTGGGGCGAGTTTCTCGATGAGGCTGGTTTTATGCAACGCTCCGCGACATTCTTACTTTTCTCTCTGCTGATGATGACCACCGTTTCGGCGCAGGCGGATATTATCGATGATGCCATCGGCAATATTCAGCAGGCGATTAACGACGCATACAAACCGGACAACGGGCGGGATTATGATGACGCTCGTGATGAAAGCTGGCAGCGTCAGATGAGTGACGATCGGCGCAGGCAGTATGATAATCGCCGTCGCCAGTTTGAAGATCGACGTCGCCAACTGGATGACCGTCAGCGTCAGCTTGATCAGGAACGGCGTCAGTTAGAAGACGAAGAACGCAGAATGGAAGAGGATTACGATCGTTAGCATCTAACTCCCCAATATGCGTGATAATTTTACTTTCGGTATGAAAGTTACCATTGAGCCCAACACACCAACTTAATGTTAATAAATGCACTTGAGCACAGTGCACCTATGCACTACAATCTCTTTATGCTTATGCAAAAGGTGTTGGCAATGGAATGTCTAAATCATTAAATATCAGAAATTTTCGGGATACATGGCTTGAAGATTTTTTTGAGCGGGCAACACCGCACAGAAAAATACCCGCGGATATTCACACCGCATTAGCCAGAAAGCTGGATATCATCAATGCGGCGGTTTCGCATCGGGATTTGCGCTCGCCGCCTGGGAATAGATATGAAGAGTTAACCGGAAAGTTACAGGAATATTCTTCAATAAGAGTAAATAAGCAGTACCGATTAATATTTAAATGGGTTAACGGTAAGGCCGAAGATGTGTACTTAGACCCACACATCTACTAGAAAAATGTAAGGTAACGATATGAAACAGGCAACCAGAAAACCAACTACTGTGGGTGATGTCCTGCAATATGAATACCTGGAGCCGCTCGATCTGAAAATTAACGATCTAGCTGAAATACTGCATGTTCACCGCAATACGGTGAGCGCGCTGGTCAATAATAATCGCAAATTAACAACGGATATGGCATTTCGCCTGGCGAAAGCGTTTGATACCTCCGTTGATTTCTGGCGCAACCTACAGTCGGCGGTTGACCTGTGGGAAGTTGAAAATGATATGCGGGCGCAAGAAGAACTGAACCGTATTATGTCTGTTAAAGACTTTGTCGCGCAGCGAAATGTCGCCACTAAGAAAGTCGCCTGATAGGCTGCTTATAGGCCGGAGCAGGTGTTTCACCGCGTCCGGCAAATCTCGCTAATCCAGCACAATCTCCATCCCGTCATATCCTGCTTCAATGCCTGCCGGCAGCGGATTTTCCATCAGCCACTGATCAAACTGATGGCTGATATGCGTCAGGATAACCCTTGGACAGCGGATAACCTCGTTCAGCGCGATGACGGTATTGAGATCGCAATGATTGCGCGGCGGTTCGGCGCGCGGGGCATGGCTGCAGTCGATGATAATCACCTGCGGTGGGTTATTGTGGAGAAACTTCAGCGTCTTATCGGGAAGCCCGGCGGTGTCGGAAAGCCACGCCACCCGGCTGTGCGCGGTCTCGAAAAAATAGCCAAACGTCAGCTTTGAATGGTTGAGCGGCAGCGGCGTCACCTGCAACCCTTGCAGGTCAAATACCACGAACGGCGCAACGGTATGGCTAAAATCGAGAATACCGGGATGCTTAAACAGATCGTCGCAACCCTGCTCATCCGGTGGGCCGTACACCGGGATGCTCGCCCCCACGCCCCAGCGCAACGGAAACAGTCCTTGCACATGATCCATATGATAGTGGGTCAGCAGAAACTGCTGAAAGCTGCCCGCTGGCCAGTCGTCCATCAGATGCGGGATCCCCGCGTCCAGCAGGGTTACCGCATGATTGAATTTGACCACCCCGCTACAGGGGCGTCGACGGTATTGCGCCTGTGAACGCGCCCGCTGACAGGCCGCGCAGTCGCAGCCAAATGCCGGCACCAACTGCGCGCCGCCGGTTCCCGTCAGCGTAATGGTCAGACTCATGACTCCCCCTACAACGGTTTGGTGAAGCGGAAATGGCTCTGGGTATAGCCTTCGCGCTGGTAGAAACGGTGCGCGTTAAGGCGTTGGGTGCTGGTGGAAAGCTCGGTCATTTCTGCGCCTGCTTCACGCGCGGTGGCTTCGGCCCAGGCCAGTAGCTGACTGCCTACCGTTAATCCTCGCGCCTGTGGCATCACCACCAGTTCCTGAATCTCGCCAATCCAGTTGGCGTGGTGCAGATGAAACTGCAGGTGCAGACCGATCAAGCCGACGACTTCTCCGTCGAGCAGCGCCAATTGGTAGTGCATATTAGGATCTTGCAGATTCGCGGCGTATCCGGCGCTAAAGGCCTGGCGATCGAATTGTCCCTGCTTGAGTTCACAGATAAGCGCGTAAACCGCATCGGTATCGTAGAGTGTGGCACGGCGTAATTCACAGACAGACATGTTTCTTCTCCTTGCGTCCCATCAGTGCGAGCAGTGTATCGACAGACTGTAGCAAACTGCCATCATTGTTGAGGACGTGGCAGTCATACGGCGCGTAGCGTGCCGCGCGTTCAAGGCGGGCGGCGATTTCCGTTTCACTCTCCCGCCCACGCGCCTGCAGACGCTGCCGTAGAATCGCTGGGGAAACCTGTAAGCAAATAGGAAGTAACGACGCGCCATAACGAGCCTGCGCCAGGGGCAGATGGGCGCGCGATCCGTTGACCACCACATCAAAACCGGCGTGCAGCCAGAGGTCAATCTCCACGCCCACGCCGTAGTAGAAGCCGTTTGCATGCCAGCTCAGCGCCAGCAGATTCTGCCCGGCGCGGGTAAAAAATTCTTGTTCGCTCAGCGCAATATGATTTTCATTCCCGGCGTTAGCGGCACGGGTGATGTATCGATGCGCCACCAGCAGTTGCGCGGGTTCCTGCAGGCGGAGTTCCGCCAGCAGACTGTCCTTACCAGAGCCGGATGGCCCCATCAGCCAGATCAGTTTCCCCATAGTCAGAATACCCTTTTGCCCTGACGCCAGACGTGGTCGATATGGATGTTGCCGCCTTTGCGATGTGCCAGCACCAGATCCGCCCGTTTACCTTCGGCAACAACGCCGCGATCATCGAGATTCAATGCCCGCGCCGGATTGCGGGTCACCAGACGAATCGCCTGCGGCAGCGTAAAGCGGTTGGCGTCGTCATCCGCTACGCGAAATGCCGCGTCGAGCAGGCTGGCGGGGTAGTAATCGGAGGAGAGAATATCCAGTAACCCCAGCTCAGCCAGCTTATGCGCTGCCACATTGCCGGAATGGGACCCTCCGCGCACGATGTTTGGCGCGCCCATCAGCACGTTCATTCCGTGCTGGCGCGAGGCTTCAGCCGCCGCGAAAGTGGTAGGAAATTCGGCGATTACGCTGCCAAGTTGGTGCGATTCCAGCACATGTTCGCTGGTGGCATCGTCATGGCTCGCTAGCGCGATATTACGTTCGCGGCAAAGCTGGGCGATGGCGTTACGATTGGGCTGCGACCAGCGTGCGGCGAGGGCCAACTGTTCTTCTTCATAGCGGGCCATCTGCTCGTCGGTGAGCGAATACTTGCCCTGATAATACTCGCGGTACTTTTCTCGATTGGCGAACTGGCGCTGGCCCGGCGAATGATCCATCAGTGAAACCAGCGTCACCGGCTCGCGCCCGACCAGTTTTTCAAACAGCGGCAGGGTGGTGTGGTGCGGCAGTTCGCAGCGCAGATGCAGGCGGTGTTCGGCGCGATTGACCCCGCGTTTTTGCGTCTCTTCCACGGCGTTGATCATCTTCTCCAGATTTTCCAGCCGATCGCCGCCGTCGCGCACGTCGCCAATCGCCACCGCGTCCAGCACGGTAGTAATGCCGCTGGCGACCATTAGCGCGTCATGGCTGCTCATCGCCGAGTGGGCAGGCCAGTCGACCTTCGGGCGCGGGGTGAAGAATTTATCCAGATTATCGGTATGCAGCTCAATCAACCCTGGCAGCAGCCAGCCGCCTTCGCCGTCTAAAGCCTCCGGCAGACGGCTCTGGGTTTCGGCAAAGGCGCGAATAACCCCGCCCGCAATTTCCAGCGATCCTTGCACCACTTCATCTTCCAGAACCAGCTTTACATTGTTGATAATCATGCTGTTGTTCCCATCAGGTGCAGACGGTCCGCTACGCGGTCGCGCACGGTTTGATCGTGAAAAATACCGACAATGGCTGCGCCGCGGGCTTTCGCCTCTTCAATCAACGCCACCACGGCAGTGCTGTTTTTGGCGTCCAATGAGGCGGTCGGCTCATCGAGCAGCAAAATAGGGTAATCGACGATAAACCCACGGGCGATGTTAACGCGCTGCTGTTCGCCACCGGAAAAGGTCGATGGCGCCAGGTGCCACAGGCGTTCTGGTACGTTGAGACGCGTTAACAGGCTGGCGGCTTTCGCGGCGCATTCTTCACGGGATACGCCGAGATCCAGCAGCGGCTGCATCACCACATCCAGGGTGCAGACACGGGGGATCACGCGCAGAAACTGACTTACCCAACCGATGGTTGAACGGCGAACTTCCAGCACTTTGCGCGCCGGGGCCTGCACCAGATCGACCCATTCATCGCTGTGGCGAATGTGGATGTGCCCTTTATCCGGCAGGTAGTTAGCGTACAGCGAACGCAGCAACGTGGATTTACCGCTGCCCGAGTGACCGTGCAGCACCACGCATTCGCCGCTTTTCACTGCCAGAGTGGCGTTTTGCAGCACTGGCAGACGTACGCCGTTTTGCTGGTGGAGCACGAAGGTTTTACTGACATTTTCAACGCGAATCATTTTTGCCTCGAGATTTTTTGCCGGATGGCGGCTGCGCCTTATCCGGCCTACAAAAGTGCGATCCAGGTAGGCCCGATAAGCGCAGCGCCATCGGGCACAACAAAAAATCAGTTCTGCAATACGGACGACACCAATAACTGGGTATACGGATGATGCGGATCGTCGAGCACGCGGTCGGTTAACCCACTTTCCACCACCTGACCCTGTTTCATCACCAGCAAACGGTCCGCCAGCAGACGCGCCACGCCCAGATCGTGGGTGACAATCACCACCGCCAGATCCAGTTCCACCACCAGGCCGCGCAGCAGATCCAGCAGTTTGGCCTGTACCGATACGTCCAGCCCGCCGGTGGGTTCATCCATAAACACCAGCTTCGGGTGGGTGACGAGGTTACGGGCGATCTGCAGGCGTTGCTGCATGCCGCCGGAGAAGGTGGTCGGCAGGTCGTCGATACGTGAGGCGGGGATCTCCACCTCCTCCAGCCAACGCTGCGCGGTGGCGCGAATGTCGCCATAGTGGCGCGCGCCGGTGGCCATCAGGCGTTCGCCGATATTGCCGCCTGCGGAAACCTGACGGCGCAGGCCATCCAGCGGATGCTGATGCACCACGCCCCACTCGGTGCGCAGCAGACGGCGGCGGTCGGCCTCGTTCATGTCGTACAACGAACGGTTCTGATACAAAATTTCACCGTTCTGTGGCGTCAGACGTGAAGAGATTGATTTCAGTAGGGTGGTTTTGCCGGAACCGGACTCGCCGACGATGCCCAGCACTTCGCCAGGCCACAGGTCAAACGAGACGTCGCTGAAGCCTTTGCCCGGCGCGTAGAGATGAGTCAGGTTGTTGACTGAAAGCAGCGGTTGCGTCATTTGCTGAGAGCCTCGCTCTGTTGGCGGCAGTAGTCGGTGTCGGAACAGACAAACATGCGTTTGCCGGTGTCATCGAGCACCACTTCATCGAGATAGCTGTGGGTAGAGCCGCAGATGGCGCAAGGCTCATCCCAGCTCTGCACGGTAAACGGGTGATCGTCGAAATCGAGGCTCTCTACGCGGGTGTAAGGTGGAACGGCATAGATGCGCTTTTCACGACCAGCGCCAAACAGTTGCAGGGCCGGCATCATGTCCATCTTCGGATTGTCGAATTTCGGGATGGGCGACGGGTCCATGACGTAGCGGTTATTGACCTTCACCGGATAGGCGTAGGTCGTGGCGATATGGCCGAAGCGGGCGATATCTTCATACAGTTTCACCTGCATGATGCCGTACTCTTCCAGCGCGTGCATGGTGCGGGTTTCCGTTTCGCGCGGTTCAATAAAGCGCAGCGGCTCAGGGATTGGCACCTGGAAGATGATTATCTGATCTTCCACCAAGGGGGTTTCCGGGATGCGGTGGCGGGTCTGGATCAGCGTGGCGTCTTCGGTACGTTCCGTCGTCGCCACTCCCGTCACGCGTTTGAAGAAATTGCGGATCGACACGGCGTTGGTGGTGTCGTCCGCGCCCTGGTCAATCACCTTCAGCACGTCCGGTTCGCCAATCACGCTGGCGGTAAGCTGAATGCCGCCCGTGCCCCAGCCGTAGGGCATCGGCATTTCACGTCCGCCAAATGGGACCTGATAGCCGGGGATGGCTACCGCTTTCAGAATGGCGCGGCGGATCATGCGTTTGGTCTGTTCATCAAGATACGCAAAGTTGTAGCCGGAGAGGTTAGCGGTCACGGGTGGCCTCCTGTTGCAGGCGTTTGAGCAGTTCCAGTTCGGCCTGGAAATCGACGTAATGGGGGAGTTTGAGGTGCGATACAAAACCCGCCGCCTCGACGTTATCCGCATGCGCCAGCACGAACTCTTCGTCCTGCGCCGGTCCCGTGACCGTTTCATCGTATTCGGCCGCCTGTAAGGCGCGGTCCACTAGCGCCATCGCCATCGCTTTACGTTCGCTCATGCCGAACACCAGACCGTAGCCGCGGGTAAAATGGGGAGATTCGTTCTCTGGCGCGACAAAGCCGTTGACCATTTCACACTCCGTCATCAGCAGTTCGCCGACGTTCACCGCAAATCCCAGCTCTTCCGGTACGGTTTCCAGCGCGACGTAGCCGCTGCGGATCTCGGCGGCAAACGGGTGGTTGCGTCCGTAACCGCGTTGGGTGGAGTAGGCCAGTGCCAACAGATAGCCCTCGTCGCCGCGCATCAGCTGTTGCAGGCGTGAGGCACGCGAGCACGGGTAAACCGGCGGCGTGCGAGTGATATCGTCGGGTGCGTCGCCGTTATCTTCTTCGCGTTTTGCCAGCCCCTGGTTTGCCAGCAGGGAAAAGACGTGCGGGGAGGCATCCTGCGTGTTATCCGCGCAGCGCAGCGGCGGCGTTTCACCATTGGCCAGCAGGGTAAAATCCAGCAGGCGATGGGTGTAATCGTAGGTTGGACCTAACAGTTGCCCGCCGGGAATGTCCTTGTAGACCGCGGAGATTCGGCGTTCAAGGCGCATTTCCGCACTGTTTATCGGTTCGCTGACTGCCACCTTTGTCAACGTCGTGCGATAGGCGCGCAGCAAAAAGATGGCTTCGACGTTATCGCCGCTGGCCTGCTTTAGCGCCAGCGCCGCCAGTTCGCGGTCGGCGATGCCGCCTTCGGTCATCACCCGATCGACGGCCAGGTTCATCTGCTGTTCGATTTGCGCGACGCTCAGTTCGGCAATGGTCTCCTCGCCCCGGCGTCGGTTTTCCTGCAGGGCGTGGGCGCTGGCTATCGCCTTTTCGCCCCCTTTGACAGCGACGTACATCAGCACACCTCCACATGAGTCGTTCGCGGAATAGCCAGCAGGCGTTCGCCGCAGGTGAGGATCAGATCGACCCCCAGCGGGAACGGATGCGGGCGTTCGGTGAGTTCGTGAATCAGGCATTCCGGCAGCTGCGGCGCGATCATGCGTTCCTCGGCGATACCGGCGCCGGTCAGACGCAGCATACGTCCGCCGCTTAAGCCAGAGACCTGAACAATCAGCGTGGCGCTGGTCTCTGGCGCGACGGCGGAACCGGCGGAGAGGGCGTTTAGCTGTTCGCTGCTGATGCGTTCGTCGGCGACAGCAAACGCCGCCAGCTGTGGCTGATCCACCAGCGGCGCGTTGGTATGAAAACGCAGATTCTGCCGGGCAATATCGTTATCCATCGACGGCGCCAGCCAGACCGGCGTGTCGCCATCAACCAGCGTCAGCAGCACGCTGGTGGTTGCCAGGCCCAGCGGCTGCCAGCCATGTTTCAGTTGATGCAGGGCGACGATCACGCCCGGTTCACTCATGGCTTTCAGCAGGCGACGAAAGCTCTGCTGCGCATCCTGAACGGGTAAATTAAAAGCGGTTTGTAAGGTCATGCGTTATCTCCGCGTACCAGCGTGAAGAAGTCGACCCGGCTGGCGTTGACTTCGGCACGGCGTGCGCTAATCAGCGCATCGCGTTCCGCTTCCAGCGGGGCAATCAAGGTTTCCATTAGGTTCTGGAAATGCGTTTGTTCCTGCAGCAGGGCGTCAATCACCGCGCACTGCTCGGCATGGTGTTTGTTACGTCCCAGCAGGTAGCTGTAACCCAGCGTGCCGCTCGTCAGGCGCACCACCGCGCGGGTGAGCGTGGTGTCGCCAGCAAAGAAGCGATTGCCGGTACCGCCCATGCGGGCCTGGATTTGCATCAGTCCGCATTCCGGTGCGCGGATAAGTTCATAGTCCGGCGTCAGTTTGAGCGCGTTGATGCGGGCGTTCAGCGCATCGGCATTGCTGTAAGCCAGCGCGCGCATCCAGCGCTGGCGGGTGGCGGTATCGAAATGCATTCAGTGCTCCATAGTGAATTCGATCATGTCGGCGCGGGTCAGGCTGACGGAGTATTCCGCCGCCTGCTCTTCGCCTTCACGGTTGTTCAGAGTGCGCACGCACAGCAGCGGCGCCATGTTGGGGATTTCCAGCACCTTGCTCTCTTTGGCCTGGGCCCGGCGGGCGCTGATGCGCGTTTGCGTGCGCAGGAGCGTCAGACCGGACTGTTCGCGTAAGTAGTCATGCAGCGAGCCGCTGTTAAAGCCCTGCATAAGCGGCCACAGCGTGAGGTCGGAAAAATAGTGGTCGATTTGGCACAGGGCGATGCCGTTAACCCGGCGCAGAGTGCGCAGGTGAATCACGTTGTCGCCTTCGTTAATGCTGAGCGCGTCGGCAATATGGCTGGAGGCCGGGCGCAGCACCGCCAGCAGTTTTTCGCTGGTGGGGTGGCTACCCTGGTCCAGCAGGTTCTGACTGAAACGCGCCTGGGCATTGAGCGGGTAATCAAACGGGCGCATCAGCACCAGCACGCCGACGCCCTGGCGACGTTGAACCCAACCGCGCTCAACCAACTGGTCAATGGCGCGGCGCAGGGTATGGCGATTCACCTCGTAGCGCGCGGCAAGCTGCTGCTCGGCGGGCAGATAGTCCCCGCAGCGATAATGTTGACGAAGCTCCTGCTCAAGTCTCGCGGCAATTTCCTGATAACGCGTTGGATAACTGGTCGGATGTGTAGACAAGTGCATAGCAATCAATGCCTCGTTAATCAGATAAAGTGCTTACGCAAACGCTGGGAAAGGAAATCCAGCAGGCTGACGGTGACGATGATTAACACCATCAGGGCGCAGGTTTGCTGGAACTGGAAGCCGCGGATCGCCTCCCATAAGGTCACGCCGATACCGCCTGCGCCCACCATGCCGACCACCGTGGCCGAGCGAACGTTGGATTCAAAACGGTACAGCGAGTAGGAGATCAGCAGCGGCATCACCTGCGGCAAAACGCCGTAGAGGATCTCTTCAATTTTGTTGGCCCCGGTGGCGCGAATGCCTTCTACCGGGCCCGGTTCAATGGCTTCTACCGCTTCGGAAAGCAGCTTGGAGAGCACCCCGGTAGTGTGGATAAACAGCGCCATCACCCCGGCGAACGGACCTAAGCCGACGGCGACCACGAACAGCATGGCGAAGACCATTTCGTTGATGGCGCGGCAGGCGTCCATCGCTCTGCGCATCGGCTGGTAAATCCACCACGGCACGAGGTTATCGGCGCACATCAGGCCGAAAGGAATCGACAGCACCACGGCGAGGGCAGTACCCCAGACGGCGATTTGCAGGGTGACGGCCATTTCACCGAGATAGTCCTGCCACTGGCTGAAGTCCGGCGGGAAGAAGTCGGCGGCGAAGGTCGCCATATTGCCGGAATCCTGGATCAGCGTGAGCGGAGCCATTTCGGCACCTTTCCACGAGACCACCAACACGGCGAGAAGAATGGCCCAGCTCAGTAGCGAGAACCAGCTACGTTTGGGCGGGGCGACGGTGATGGTTTGCATGTTTAGCTCCGTTGGTACGTGTCTTTGCGTGGTAGGCCGGATGGCGCTGCGCTTATCCGGCCTACAATCCGGTCTACAAATCACTGCACCGCTTTGGTGACGCTGGTCATAGCGCCCAGCGCGGCGGTCAGACGGTCCAGATCGTCGAGCTGCGCTTTCAGCGCCGAGGTTTTGCTGGCTTTCTGTTCCTCGTTCAGCCCTTTGTTGTCCTTCACGCCCTGCATCTCTTTAAACAGCGCCAGTTGACGAATTGGCACCAGTTGCAGGTCGCTGGAGGCACGGAACGGCGCCCAGCCCAGGCGTTCAAGTACGGTTTTCTGTTCCGGCGTTTTGCCGTAGTTCATAAAGAAGTCGTACACCTTGTCCTTGGTGGTTTCGGAGAGGTTTTTACGCCAGACGATCGGATCGCCCGGGATCAGCGGTGACTTCCAGATCACCTTCAGCTCTTTCAGTTTTTCCGGTGCGGAAGTTTTCAGTTTGTCGAGGTTTTCGGTGTTGTTGGTGGCGACATCGACCTGCTTGTTGGCAACGGCCAGCGCGTTGGTTTCGTGTCCGGCGTTAACGGTGCGTTTGAAATCACTGGCGGAGATGTTGTTTTTGGCGAAGACGTAGTAACCGGGGACGAGGAAGCCTGACGTGGAGTTGGGATCGCCGTTGCCGAAGGTCAGATCTTTACGTTTGGCGATCAGATCGTTCAGGTTGTTGATCGGACTATCTTTGTTAACGATCAACACGCTCCAGTACCCCGGAGAACCGTCGGCGGCGACGGTCTGGGCAAACACTTGTCCGTTAGCGCGATCCACCGCTTCCATTGCCGAGAGGTTGCCGTACCAGGCGATATCGACTTTGTTAAAGCGCATTCCCTGGATGATCCCGGCGTAGTCCGGGGCGAAGAAGGCGTTCACTTTTACACCCAGAGACTTTTCCATGTCCTTCAGGAACGGTTCCCACTGCGGCTTCAGGTTTTGCTGTGATTCGGTCGAAATAATGCCGAAGTTCAGCGCTTTTTCCTGCTCTTCGGCATGGACCGGGGTGAGCAGGGTGCTGAGACTAAACATGCTGGTAAAGGCCAGCGCGGCAACTGTCTTATAGCTCATTTCCATTCCTCATTGTGGGGATGTCAGGCAGCCTGCGCGTTCTGTTCGACGCGGTTCATGCTGCGGTAGAGATGGTCAAATCGATCGTTATCAAAATGCTGGCTGCTGCCGTCAAAGAAGACGTTGCCCTGGCGCAGCGCGACGATGCGTTCGCAATAGCGCAGGGCGTAATCCACCTGGTGCAGCGTGACGACCACGGTGATGCCGTCGGTCTGATTAATGTCGCGCAGGGTATCCATTACGATGCGTGCGGATTCCGGGTCCAGCGAGGCAATAGGCTCGTCGGCCAGGATCACTTTGGCCTGCTGCATCAGCGCCCGGGCGATAGCGACGCGCTGCTGTTGCCCGCCCGAAAGCGTGGAAACGCGCTGATACGCAAAGTGCGCCATGCCAACGCGGGTCAGCGCCTGGAGCGCGCGCTGTTTCTGCTCCTGACTGAACCAGCTAAAACAGGTGCGCCAGAATGGCGTGCTGCCGAGCGCGCCAATCAGGACGTTCTCCAGTACCGTCAGACGGTTAACCAGATTGAACTGCTGGAAGATATAGCCGGTGTGGGCGCGGCTTTGGCGGATATCGCGTGCCAGCCGACCTTCGTGTTGGACGGTGCGACCCAACAGCTCAACATGGCTACCGGGCGATTTATCCCCGGTGATCAAACCGCTTAAATGACGTAAAAGGGTGGATTTGCCGGAGCCAGACGGCCCAAGCAGAGCCACCATCTCACCGGAACAGATGTTCAGATCAACCGCATTGAGCGCCTGATGCTGGTTGAAGGATTTGGAGAGTTTCTCGACGCGGATAATCGTTTGCATGATGCGGCCTCCCTAAAAAAGTGGCCCCATCGTGGCGGATCAATGTGACGTTTTCGTTAAGGGATGGTTACTCAACGATGAAGAGTTGAGCGATTTTTGATGACAGTACGGGAGGACAAGCCTCCCGTTGGATTACTCGGTAGGTTGCTGCTGTTTGACGACGTTGATCATCCACGGTACGCCATACTGGTCGCTCACTTTACCAAAACCGTGGGCCCAGAAGGTTTCCTGCCAGTCCATTTCGATTTTTCCGTTTGCCGCGAGGTTATCAAACCAGCGCTTGCCTTCGTCGACATTTTGCGTGTCGAGCACCAGCGTAAAGCCAGAGTAGTGGGCATTTCCATCGGGGGCGCTATCGCTCATCATAATGTCGCTGCCCGCAACGCGCAGGTTGGCGTGGGCGATAGCGGTATCGGGGAATTTCATTCCTGAAGGGCAACCTTCTTCACTGTCCTGCGCCGATTTGGGCATTTCACCGAAGTTGATTTTGTAGAGCAGCTCGGCGCCTAATGTTTTTTGGTAGTAGGCGATGGCGTCTGCGCAGTTGCCTGCAAAGGAGATATAGGGACTTAACGGCATGATCTTTACCTCAGGTAAAAGAAACCAGTTAAGTGTAGTTAGCGTCTGCAAAAATAAACCAGGCGGGAAGTATGAGCTTCTCGCCTGGCAGATGAGCTGACACAGGCCTGATTAGCGCAGCGCCATCAGGCAATTTGCATCAGTTCTTTTTCACAAACTCTGATTTCAGCTTCATTGGGCCAAAGCCATCGATTTTGCAATCGATGTTGTGGTCGCCTTCCACCAGACGAATGTTTTTTACTTTGGTACCGATCTTCAGCATTGAAGAGCTACCTTTTACCTTCAGGTCTTTCACTACGGTAACGCTGTCGCCGTCGGCCAGCAGGTTGCCGTTAGCATCTTTAACGATAAGTTCGTCGCTGTCCTGAGCCGGTTCAGCATCGTTCCATTCGTGAGCGCATTCCGGGCAGATGAACATGCCGTTATCTTCGTAAGTGTATTCGGAGTTGCATTGTGGGCAGTGTGGTAATGACATGTGGATTTCCTCAAAAGTCAGCAGGGGCAAATGCGCCCAAAAAATGGCAGATTGCCGAAAAAGGCCGCAATTATACATAAAATCCCTGCTTTTGTCGGGACTACTGCGCGATAAAGCAAAATGATCTGCTGTAAAGATCCTTTGCTTTCACAGCAATGAAGTATGGCGCAATATTTTTTAAGGGAAATTGCTACGCCAGGTTATTTAAGATAAGGTGAGGCGAAATAACTGATATTTATAGGTAACACCGCTTACGGGTGTCTACGTCCTGATGGTTGAATATCTCCTGGCCCCTTAATTTTAGTAGGGGAATTCAGCGGGTATTCTTTAAAACTGAACTACGCTGTTTATCTTTCTTACTTATTACATAAGTGAGAGGCATCAGGCCAGCGGTTATATGCCAAATTTATTTTAATAATATCAATTGGTTGTTTCGATTTTAATTATTTCCACACGTAATTATAAAAGCCGAAAATCTATAAATAAAACGATTAGGCTAAATAAAAGTAATGCCATTTGCGTTAAGGAAAAATTTTCCATGCACACACAGACAATATATGAATTAAGTCAGGAAGCTGAACGCTTGCTGATGCTCTCTCTTGAACATCTCCGGCAATTACAAAAATTGCCCATCACGTCGTTGGATGATGTCGCGCTGCAACATGGAGAGCATAGCAGACAGGTTGTTCAGCCCCTGCATTTCAGCGCGCGTGGTATGGATGCCCAGCAGGCGACGCTTAATAATGAGCTGCGCAAGATTACGCGTCTGGAAATGGTGCTGGCCATCGTTGGCACTATGAAAGCGGGAAAATCGACGACGATTAACGCGATTGTCGGCACAGAAGTTTTACCTAATCGTAATCGTCCGATGACGGCGTTACCGACGCTTATTCGCCATACGCCGGGGCAGAAAGAGCCGGTACTGCATTTTTCGCATGTCGCGCCGATCGAAGCCTTAATGAAGGTTTTACAGCAGCGCATGCGGGCATGCGATCGCCAGCGTCTTACGCAGACGCTGGAAATTGATAAGGATATGAACGTCCTGCTGCAGCATATTGAAAACGGCGTGGCATTTGAACGGTATTACCTTGGCGCACAGCCTATTTTCCATTGTCTTAAAAGCCTGAATGACCTGGTGCGTTTGTCAAAAGCGCTGGAGGCTGATTTTCCTTTTGCCGCTTATGCCGCGATTGAGCATATTCCGGTTATCGAGGTCGAATTTGTCCATTTGGCCGGACAGGCAAGCTATCCGGGGCAATTAACGCTGCTGGATACGCCGGGGCCGAACGAGGCCGGACAACCTCACTTACAAAAAATGCTGAATGAACAGCTGGCGCGGGCTTCTGCGGTCCTGGCGGTAATGGATTACACCCAACTGAAGTCGATTTCTGATGAGGAAGTCCGTCGGGCGATTATGGCGGTCGGGAAAACAGTGCCGCTGTACGCGCTGGTCAACAAATTCGATCAGAAAGACCGCAACAGTGATGATGAAGAGCAGGTGCGGGCTTTGATTTCCGGCACGCTGATGCAAGGCGGAATCACCCCTGAACGGATCTATCCGGTTTCCTCGATGTGGGGCTATCTGGCGAACAGAGCGCGTCATGAGCTAACCACCCGCGGGCGGTTGCCGGATCATCAGGTGCAACGCTGGGTACAGGATTTTGCCGAAGCGGCGCTGGGCAGGCGCTGGCGTACCACCGATCTTGAGGATACGGAGCACATCCGTCATGCCGCCGATTTACTGTGGGAAGATTCGTTGTTTGAGCAGCCGATCCAGAACGTGATTCATGCCGCTCACGCCAATGCTTCGCTGTATGCGTTACGTTCCGCGTCGCATAAGTTATTGAACTATGCGCAAAGCGCGCACGAATATCTGGAGTTTCGCGCCCACGGATTAACGGTGGCCTATGAAAAACTGCGGCTGAACATTACGCATATTGAAGAGGATATGCAGCAGTTACAGGTAAGTCAGGGGCGAGTGAGCGATGAAGTTAACCATGAAGTAGAACTGGCGCTCGCATCTGCCGCGACCTATCTCAATGAGCAACAGACTGAGATTCTGTGCGGCATCAATACGTTTTTTGTCAAAGAAAACGTCCTGATGATGTCACCGCACGGCCAGGGATCAGGCGCTATAACGGCTGAAATGGCGGGTGAAATGCTGGTGCTGCATGACGAAGGGCAGGCGAAAATCGTCTTAGATAAAATGCGCTCGTCCTGTGAAGGGGTATTGCTGGCAGCCCAGGAGAGTATTAGCCGGGATTTAGCGCTACGTTTTGAGCAGCTTGAGTCGACCCTGTCCCGGGCACTCAATGACGCTATGCGGCCTATTGAATTGCGGGTGAAAGAGGAGCTGAATCACGCCGGATTTCGTGCGCGGATTCGTTTTCCGGCCTTTCATGCGGCGATGTTTAATTTTAATACCCGCCAGCTATTTAATGAGGCTATTGAACAGGATATTCCGGCGGAAAATACGTCGTCTACTGGCGGTGTGGTGCGTGACACTTTCTCCCGTTGGCTGAATCAACCCAACTGGGGATGGAATGATTACGTCGAAACAAAAACGCGTTATCTCATTGATATGGGCGCGCTGCACAAGAGCCTTGTGCATTACGTTACCCAGTTTTGCCAACAAATTCGTAAAGCTTTGGTTGCTCAGGTCGATATTTCCGTTACGGCAGGCATGGCCACGTTTTTTGCTGATTTTTCGCTGTGTCTGGCGCAATTACAGGCGAGCCTGCGTGAGAGCCTGACCCTGCGCCAGCAAAATGAGTCTGCGGTGAATGCGTTGAATGAACAATTACAGCATCGCATTACGACGGCGGCATGGCTTTATGAAGATTCCCGCTTGCTGCGCGACGATATCAACACCCTTTTTGCAACTGAGCACACATGACTAACGTGTTACTGGAAGGCCCCGGGCGGACGCTGGAGTGTGTCTACCCGAAGTTTATGGTCGATCTGGTTCAAGGAGATGAAACCAAACGTTCCGGCGGTTTTCTGCAACAGCAGCAGCGGCTGCGTGCGCGCCTGACGCAGGAGGTGCTATCCCAGACGCAACTTCGGGCGTGGGTGATGGCGGGAGTGTCCAGCGAGCATCTGGTGATGCGTCTGAAGCTGGTGGAGAAGTTGGCGGGCATGATCGACCCGGGCCATCTGGCGCTGGTGCGCATCGCCGAACGGCTAATGTTTTTGCAACAGACCGAACATCCGCGGGGGCTGTCCACCCCCGGTCTCATACAGCAGATAAATTCGCTTACGGACTGGTTCACTCAACGCGGTGCGTATAAGGAGAAGGCATTGACGCAACGCGGCCTGACGGTTCAGGCGGGCGAACACAGCGAGCAAATTTTTACCCGGTGGCGGGCTGGGGCGTATGACGGCTGGTCGTTACCCGGACGCTGTTTTGTCGCGCTGGAAGAACTGCGCTGGGGAGCTTTTGGTGACGCCTGCCGATTAGCGAATGCCGATGTGGTCTCAATGCTTAAAGACAATCTGCGCATCATGGCAGCTCAGACGCTGGCAGACAGCGTGAATGCGGCGGCCGCTACGCGTCATTATTATCATCATTGGCTCAGCGCGCCGACGGTTGGCGGCTCGGGCGAGCACAACGATATGTTGAGTTGGTTAGGCGACTGGTGTGATGCGCAGCGCCATCCGGTGAGCTGGTCGGTGACGCAGCGATGGCAGAATGTGGCGTTGGGAATGCCGCGATTGTGTTCGGCGAAACGGCTGGCTGATGCGATGGTTGAGGAGATTTTTGCACCGTCCCCACTCATCAATTGAGCAGGGACGGTCAGTGGGGCTAAGGCAGAGTTAGTGGTGCAGAGAGTCTGCCGGGGTAGCCGCCGTCTCGTTGGCGACCAGGTTTTTATTAAAGCGTTTGGCATACAGCGCGGTGATAATTGGCACCAAAATGGCGGTGACAATCACGCTGGCGGCGACCAGCGCTGTGGCGGAGGCGGCAACCGGTTCAAACGCCGGGTTAATCTGGGCGATAATCACCGGGTTTGCCACCGCAGCGCCTGCCGCAGAAGAGGCAGCCACACCTGCCGTACCGTTCCCGCCACCGATAACGCGGTCAGCAATAATCAGCGGGATACCGGTGATAACGATAACCGCGACGCCCAGCAGAATACCCAACAGACCGGTATCAACGATGACGCTCAGGTTAATGGTGTTGCCCAGCGCAAAGCCGAAGAACGGGATCAGCACCGGCGTGGCTTTGCTGAAGAAAGAACGCAGATCGTGATCCAGATTACCCAGCGTAAAGCCAATCAGGAACGGTAATACCGCGCCGATAAAATGGTGTGGCTCGAAGGAGGCCAGGCCCGCTGAACCAAGGATCACCATCGTCATCAACGGACCGGATTCCAGAGACATCAACACAAATGCGCCGGACTCTTCTTTCGTTCCGTACTGGTTCATCAGGCTGGCGTACAGACCACCGTTGGTCATATCCATCGCGGAAACAATTGCCAGTACCGAAAGTCCCGCAAAGAACCCGGTTTGAATACCGGTATCAGGAATAAATGACGCGGCTATCATTGCCACAACCCACGCCACGGCTATTTTGGTGATAACCAGCGTACCGGACTTACGTAATACTGTACCGGTTGCCCGTAAATCAATAGATGCGCCAATACAAAAAAACCACACTGCCAGAATAGGCACCGTTCCGCTGATCATACCTTTGGTAAACGAACCGAAATACGCGCCGGTATCGGGAGCCAAGGTATTTAACACTGCGCCTAATAACAGGGGAATCAACATCATTCCGCCGGGGATGCGTTCAATCGTGGCTTTAATTTTCATAAACGTCCTCATATCTTGTCGCAGGCACTATATGCGCAAGGAGTTAAAAATTAATAAATTCAAATGGTTACTACAATTTCTTAACAAAGGTAATCGCTATCTCTTTGTTTTATAGAATCTAACGCGGCATACGTTGAGCGTGTCGCTGCTCCCAGGGATATTGCGTCTGGAATTAGTTTGCATTCACGGGAACGTTGATTCAATCAAAATAAAACGATGTTTTAGTTATCTTCATCACATATTCCGCGCAAAAGTTCTCAATCGCTGTGATTATTAAAAAAGCTGTGATCTTTTTGTGAAGGGATTAGGTGATTTTTTTGCTAGCAGAATAATAGTGACCGCTGTGATTGTTGGCGCAATAAAGCGATTTATTCTTGTATTTAATTGTCAGTAAATCGCAAGCATGACATGTAAAAAAGCTGACTCAGAATGACCTTATTTACGCAGGTTGACGAAATGAAATACCATGTGTGAAGTTGATCACAAATTTAAACACTGTTAGGGTAAAGAGGTCATTAACCGCCCAATCAGGCGTCAACAGGTTCGGTTGTACTGCTCGTTTCCAGCCAGTGTAAGTAAACCTGCTACGCTTGTTACAGGGATTGCGTCTGTGCATTCCCCGCTCGGCGATGACCTTAGCGCATGTTGCGTTAGGAGCGTCGAACTGTGCGCGACAGGGCTAAGTCTAAGAGGACTGGTATGCTAAAAAGGAAAAAAATAAAACCCATTACGCTGCGCGACGTCACCATCATTGATGACGGAAAATTGCGAAAAGCCATTACCGCGGCGTCGTTAGGTAATGCGATGGAGTGGTTTGATTTTGGTGTTTATGGGTTTGTTGCTTACGCATTAGGTAAAGTGTTCTTCCCGGGGGCTGACCCCAGCGTGCAGATGGTTGCCGCGCTCGCCACCTTCTCTGTTCCCTTTCTGATTCGACCGCTTGGCGGATTGTTCTTCGGTATGCTCGGCGATAAATACGGTCGTCAGAAGATCCTCGCTATCACCATTGTGATTATGTCGATCAGTACCTTCTGTATCGGTCTTATTCCCTCGTATGCCTCGATTGGTATCTGGGCGCCGATTCTGCTGTTGCTGTGTAAGATGGCACAGGGATTCTCGGTCGGCGGAGAGTACACCGGGGCGTCGATTTTTGTCGCGGAATATTCGCCTGACCGTAAGCGTGGATTTATGGGTAGCTGGCTGGACTTCGGCTCGATCGCCGGGTTTGTGCTGGGCGCGGGCGTGGTGGTTCTGATTTCAACCATTGTCGGCGAGGAAAATTTCCTTGAATGGGGCTGGCGTATTCCGTTCTTCCTGGCACTGCCGTTAGGGCTGATTGGTCTGTATCTGCGTCATGCGCTGGAAGAGACGCCGGCGTTCCAGCAGCACGTTGATAAACTGGAACAGGGCGACCGCGAGGGCCTGCAGGAAGGTCCGAAGGTTTCGTTTAAAGAGATTGCGACCAAACACTGGCGTAGCCTGCTGGCGTGTATCGGTCTGGTGATTGCCACCAACGTTACCTATTACATGCTGCTCACCTATATGCCGAGCTATCTGTCGCATAACCTGCATTACTCTGAAGACCACGGCGTGTTGATTATTATCGCCATCATGATTGGTATGCTGTTTGTGCAGCCGGTGATGGGTCTGCTCAGTGACCGCTTCGGTCGTCGCCCGTTTGTGATTATGGGCAGTATTGCGCTGTTTGTGCTGGCCATTCCGGCATTTATCCTGATTAACAGTAATGTCATCGGCCTGATTTTTGCCGGGCTGCTGATGCTGGCGGTTATCCTCAACTGCTTTACCGGGGTGATGGCGTCAACGTTACCGGCGATGTTCCCGACGCATATTCGTTATAGCGCGTTGGCGGCGGCATTTAATATCTCGGTCCTGGTTGCGGGTCTGACGCCGACCCTGGCTGCCTGGCTGGTGGAAAGTTCGCAGAATCTGATGATGCCTGCTTACTACCTGATGGTGATTGCGGTGGTTGGTTTAATTACCGGTATCACCATGAAAGAGACCGCAAATAAGCCACTGAAAGGGGCGACGCCTGCCGCTTCGGATATTCAGGAAGCGAAAGAGATCCTTGGTGAGCACTACGATAACATCGAGCATAAAATCGAAGATATCGATCAGGAAATTGCGGAATTGCAGCTTAAGCGTTCGCGTCTGGTGCAGCAGCATCCGCGTATTGATGAGTAATCAGCTTTCAGGCCTGCGGGTAGCGTTGTACTCAGTAGGCCGGATAAGGCGCCAACTGCCATCCGGCGCATTATGTTGATCTATCACAGCGACTTAAGGTTGGCTTAATATCCTTCAGGCAAACTCTCCTCCATAGTTTCGGAGGAGAGTGTCATGAAAACCCGCATTTATGAAAGTTTAACTGCCCTGTGTAGCGTGCTGATCGTCAGCAGCTTTTTGTACGTATGGGTGAGTTCTTACTGAGCTTTCGCTAATTCCACCCAGGCGCGAGTGCCGCTCGTTCCCTGACGATTCTGCAAATAGAAATGCCCGTGATGTAGCTGGGTGATCCGACTGACAATGCTCAGCCCCAGCCCAATGCCGCCAAAACGGCTGTCCATCCGTACAAACGCTTTGCTTAACTCCCCGCATTTACTTTCATCAATGCCTGGACCTTCATCTTCGACGGCCATGACGGCATCATGTTCGGTATTCAGGCCGATCGTAATAGTAGTGCCTTCCGGGCTGTAACGGTGGGCGTTCTCTACCAGATTGCGCAGCAGCATGCGTAACAGCGTTGCGTCGCCACGTACGACAACGTCCGCCGCGCTTTGCGGGAGGAGCAGCGTCTGCTGGCGCTGGTCCAGCATGGTGCTGAGTTCGTCATAGGAGGGCAGAATCACGTCCTCCAGCAGTTTGACATGTTGGTAGCTTCCGGCCGAAAACGACTGCCCGACGCGGGCGAGTTGCAGCAGTTGCGACACGCTGTCCATCATTTGGTCAAGGCGGGCAATTAACGGCGAAACGTCGACTTTATGGGTTTTGGATAATAATTCCAGATGCAGGCGAACGCCTGACAGCGGCGTGCGTAGTTCGTGGGCGACATCGGCGGTAAATAAGCGTTCGTTTTCGATAGTGGTGGTCAGCCGCGTCACCAGCTCGTTGAGCGCTGAGACGACCGCCTGTATCTCAACGGTTGAACTGTGAATTTCAATGGGGGCCAGGTTATCGGCTGCCCGCGCTTCTAACTCTTTTTGCAGATCCGCCAGCGGGCGAGTAATACGTCGCACTGCCTGGTAGCAAATCAGCAGCGTCAGGCTGACCATAAAGATGCCGGGGACGATCAGGCTGGCGATGGCCTCGCGGATCTCATGCATGATGTGGCGATCGTTGTTACGGTTATCGCGCAGCGCCTGCTCGAATAACTGTATTTGCTCAGTACTTTCGTGCCACAACCAGAAGGTGCTAATGAGTTGAAAGACCAACAGAATTAGACCTATCGTCAGTATTAACCGTTGGCGAAGAGGGAGCGGTCGTTTTAGATATTGCAGCAGCTTCACTTAGCTTTCCTCAGTGGCGACCAGCATATAGCCAAATCCCCTGACCGTGCGGATACGTGATTTCCCCACTTTATCGCGCAGATTATGGATGTGGACTTCCAGCGTATTGGTCGACGGTTCGTTATCCCAACTGTAGATGTCGTTATACAGAATTTCCCGGTGAACCGGACTGCCAGCCTTGAGCATCAGGCGCGACAGGAGCGCGTATTCTTTCGGCGTTAAGATAATCTCTTGCCCGTCCATCCACACCTGGCGACGACCGATATTCAGCGTCAGGTTACTGACAATTAACTCACTTTCACCCTGATTATTATGACGACGCAGCAGCGCCCGGATGCGGGCGTGCAGTTCCTCCAGCGCGAACGGTTTGACCAGATAGTCATCTGCACCCACGTCCAGCCCGCTGACCCGGTCTTTCACCGTATCGCGGGCGGTGAGGATAAGCACAGGTACGGTGTATTTTTTCTGCCTGATCCGGTTCAGGAAGTGCAGACCGTCTTCATCCGGTAAGCCGAGATCCAGAACCACCAGACTGTAATGTCCGGTCTCCAGGCATTGTTCCGCTGCCCGGGCGGTTGATACGCCGTCGCAGGCATAGCCTTCTGTTTGCGCGGCGAGTATCAGTCCCTGTAATAACAACGTATCGTCTTCAACAATCAGAATTTTCATTCGCTTAGCCTCCCCGGCAGGGTTGCAGAATATCATCTGCCGCCTGATATTTCTGTGTTTGCACGCCCGTTAATCCCAGCAGAGTCGAGAACAGATTATCCTGTGAGAAATCTTCTGAGCTTGCCCGTTTTTGCAAACATGTCTGAGAGACCTGATAGCGTTGCTGATAATCTTCTGAGAGCCACAGCAGCATCGGCACATGTTTTTGCGTATCTGGCGCAATCGAATACGGCAGACCGTGCAAATAGACGCCATTTTCCCCTAAGGATTCACCGTGATCGGAAAGATAGACCAGGCTGGTGGTGAAATTATCCTGATGCTCTTTCAGTATATTGATTGCTTTATCAACAATATAGTCAACATAAAGAATCGTGTTGTCGTATGTATTGACCAACTGTTGCTGGGAACAGGTCTGGATCTCGTTGGTGTCGCAGGTTGGCGTAAATTTCTTGAACTGCGCAGGATAGCGGTTGTAATAGGTCGGACCGTGGCTGCCGATGGTGTGCAGCACAATCACGCCGTCGCCTTGCAGATTATTAATGTACTCTTCCAGCCTGTGGAACAGGACGTCATCATAGCATTCACCATCAATACACTGTCCCGGCAGGTTCAGCTTAGTCATATTCTGGTGCGGCACCCGATCGCAGGCACCTTTACATCCACCGTCGTTATCATTCCACAGCACGTTAATTCCCGCCCGCTGGATGATGTCGAGTACGCCTTCCTGATGCTGCGCCAGTTCTTCATCATAGTGCGCGCGCGGCATATCGGAGAACATGCAGGGTACAGATACCGCCGTGGCCGTACCGCAGGACGTCGTGCGCGGGAAATAGACCACATTATCTTTTTCCAGTAGCGGGTTGGTCTGGCGCGCATACCCGGACAGGGAGAAGTTGTCGCCGCGGGAGGTCTCGCCGAGAACCACAATCGTCAGGTTTTTACGCTTTTCTTTTACCATCAATGGATTGCGATGCGCATCTTCGCCAATGCGTACCAACGGCAGGTGGGCCAGCCTCTGGTGCGAATACCATGATGACGTCGCCACAATGCTGTTGGATGGGCTGAGGGATTTCACCAGTTCTTTGTTGTTGCGAAACAGTGAGGCGTAATCTTTATAGAAGAACGCGGCGACCAACACGATCAGCAACGCGGAGATCAGAATGTTCGCGCCACGGAACAACACGCTGCGCAGCACTGGAGTAATAGGCTTGATTCTTATCCAGCAGGCAATGAGTGCGGCCAGAATACCGCTCACCCCGAGCGTAATTACCATTCGCGGCGTCATCAGGGCAAAGGTTTCGGCGGGCGTGGTGTCCATCATATTGGCGATCATCGAGCGGTCGATGATGATGCCGTAGGTCATGATGAAATATTGAGCCGATGCGCCAACCAGAATGAAAACACACGCCACCAGGCGGTTAAGCCACAGGAATGAGGCCAGCGTCAGCACGATGTTCATAACGCTGAAAGCGACGACCGGCATCGATAAAAACACCAACACGTTGCGCACAGAATCCAGGGGCAGGTCTTGCAGCACTTGTTTATAGAACGCAATGTTCAGAAAAGTCGCAAGATAAAATGAGAGCAGCAGAAGCCAGCTGATTAACCCGAGAGTGGGCCTTTTAAACAGGTGCTTTAACATTAAGGGGGATTCCATCGACTAAGTGGTGCAGATCCTCTCAAAGTAAAATTAAGCCAACCTTAAGTTCTTAAGATTGGCTTTTTGCAGGATGGCGGCTATTCACCAGTGCCGCTTGCGTTAACTATTTTTTACCGGGGCATCTAATGGATAGGGGTTTTTATGGATCCGGTTGTAGTTAAGTGCGTACAGCGCGGTAATAATCATCAGCGTGACGAACGACCACATCACCTCTTTGGCGCCAGAACCGATCACTGCCCAGATGCAGTAGACAAAGGCGATAAAGGTCACCGCCAGATACAGCGGGCGCGCTTTGCCGAAGTGACCATGACCGAGCAGCAGCAGCGCAGCGCAGGTGTACAGATATGGCACCAGCGTGAAGATGACCGAAACCGAAGAGACCAGACCAAACTCTTTTGCGGCGTTCGGCGACATGCTGCTGAACTGGAAAATGGTCATCAGGATACCGACGATAATTAACCCGGCCACCGGGGTACCGGCTTTGTTAACGCGGGCAAAAATCGGCGGGAACAAACCGTCATCGGCCGCCGCTTTGGCGGTTTGTCCGGCCAGCAGCGTCCATCCGCCCAGTGAACCAAGACATCCGGCAGCGGCGCAGAAGGAGACGATCGCGCCAGCGGTGTCGCCCAGCGCCATTCTTGCGGCATCACCGAACGGCGAGGCCGAAACACGCAGCGCAGCGTTAGGGATCATCCCCATAATCGCCGTTGTGGAGAGCACGTAACAAACGGCGGCAATCAGCACCCCGCCAATGGTGGCGATAGGCACGTTACGTTTGGGGTTTTTAACCACGCCTGCCGCGACGGAGGCACTTTCCACCCCGATAAATGACCATAAGGTCACGTTCAGGGTGCTTTGAATTGCGCCGAAGGTATTCATACCGCTGACGTTCCAGGCCGCCATATAGGTTTCACCGCGGAACCAGAACCAGCCGAAGACGGCAATCCCAACAATCGGCACCAGCGCCAGCACCGTTGCGACGGCCTGTACACGGGTGATCATTTTCGGGCCGACAATGTTCAGCAATACGAAGATCCACAGCACCACGACACAGGTCAGCGTCAGGACCAGCGGATCTTTTAAGATGGGGAAAAAGTAGCTCAGGTAACCGACGCCAATGACCACCATGGCGATGTTACCAATCCAGCAGGCCAGCCAGTACAGGACGTTAGTCTGGTAGCCTAAAAAAGGACCGAAACAGCGGCGGGCATAAGCATAAGAACCACCGGGACTGGAGTCTAAGGACGACATTTTTGCGTACACCATCGACAGTGCCAGAGCACCGATAATCGTGACCAACCATCCGTAGATTGCAATCCCGCCAGTTGACGCAAGGTTTGCGGGTAGCAGGAATACACCGGAACCCATAATATTCCCCGACACCATAAGGGTGACGGGGATTAAGCCCACTTTGTGAGCATCAGCATCCGTCGACATATTTTTTAACTCCTGATAAGGATAAATGACGGACTTATCATACCTCTTCAAAAGACTATTTTATGATGACGGAGCTGGGGTATCGCTAATGCTGATATTATTATGGCTTATCGCTAACTGATTAAAACTCAGGCAGCGGATGGCTCCCGATGTTGACTAACATAATGCAGTGGCGTCATCCCATAGAACTCTTTGAATACGGAAATAAAGTATGAGGTACTGTTATATCCGCACAGTTGAGAGACCTGGGAAATGTTTTTCTCATCCATCAGGAGTTGATTGACGGCATAACGCATGCGACATGTAGTAATTATTTGGCTGTAACTTGTATTTTCGCTTTTGAGTTTCTTCTTTAACAAGCTGGGACTCAGGCATAAGCAACTGGCAACCATGCTTAAATTCCAGTCTTTGTGTATGTCGCTTTCAATAATGTGATAAACGCTGTCGCTGATACGACTACGCAGCATATGCATGAGTAAAGAGATAAATTTTTTGCTGTCAAGGAAGCGTGACAACACCGTGAACAGTAGTGAGCGTGTGCGCTCTCTTTCACCTTCGTCTACTGTTTCCATTACGCTATGTTGGGCAGCCACCCTGAAGACATCCGGCGTCAGACAGGTAGCGGTGATCACTGGGTTAGCACTCCGCTGCCAGAATGGGATCTGTGAAAGGTCCTTATTTAAAAAACGCAGATAGTCTTTAATGATATCGCGGCTGATATGTACGACCAGTGCGTTATTAAGTGATGAGAAATCGATAATATTATTATCACATGCCACCAATGCCATATGATTAGCTTTTAAACTGATGGCTTCTTTACCGTTAATCCTTAACCAAACATCCTTCTCCGTTAATACGACAACACACGCTTCTTTGCTGCAAAGTCTCATACCCAAACTCCAGGAATATGACATAAACTACCGTAACTTACCATTGGGCAAGAAATAACCGGCAAATGAAATTGTGTGATGAATCAAGACAGGCGATAAAATAGCGATATTTAGATTAATTACAATATCTTTGGGGATTATTGCCGTGTACATAAAATTTTACGCAAGTGGCAACGTGCAATTTTCGTATAAAAAAAGCGCGGGGTGGTCCCGCGCAAAAAGGTATGACAATGTTATTGTTTTGCAGCAATACTCAGGAATTACTCAAGCATGACATGTCATCCTTCAAATCGGACTATCTCAAAAAGACATTATGCTTTCACGCACATGACGTGATACACACCGTCAATAATTTCCGTTCCTTCGGTTTCATGTTCAAATCCAGGGAAATGGTGGTCCCAGGACTGCAACGAACGTAGATAACTAATCTGCGGGCTATTAGCGTCGCCAAAGTTTTCACCGGACAACAGCATCGGAATTCCTGGTGGGTAAGGAATCACAGAGTTTGCTGCTATACGGCCCTGCAGATTTTCAATGGCCACCATCTCAACGTTATCGCTGACTATCGCGTTATAGGCTTCACGCGGTGTAATTTCAGCAACAGGCAGGCCGGAGTAGGCTGCATTGAGACGGCTGCCAGGGTTGTTCTCTTTCAGCCAGGCAAACATGGTGTCGCCAAGATCGTGAATGCCCATGTTTGCGTAAGTGTCTGGATATTCCTCAACCAGTTCAGGCATTACCTGTGCCAGCGGAGTATTCGCATCGTAGTGATGTTTGAAAGAGCACAACGTGTTGATCAGTGTGCCCCATTTCCCACGGGTAATCCCCATTGAGAACAGGAACATAATCTGGAAGTCGGTGGTACGCGTCGGCACGATACCGTGACGGCCAAGCCAGGCGGTGACCAGTGCAGCTGGAACACCGGTCTCTTCCAGTTCGCCATCGTCGCCCATACCCGGCGCCAGAATACTGACTTTAATCGGGTCCAGCATGCTCCAGTTATCCGGCAGGTCTTTAAACCCGTGCCAGGATTCGCCCGGACGCATTACCCAGCAATTCTGGTCAGTGGTCAGGAGTTGGGTTGGCGCATCGGCAAAGTCATAGGTTTTGCCGGTCTGCGGATCGGTTACCACCTCTTTGTTCCATGGTTTGAAGAACCAGTCGCCTTCGGCGGTGAATTCTTTGTACAACCGCGCCATGGCCTGGCGGAAATCGACCGCTTCGTCGATCACTTCCTGGGTGAGCGACAGGCCGCTGTTACCGTCCATCATGGAAACCGCCACATCGTTTGATGCGCAGATGGCATACAGCGGAGAGGTGGTGGCGTGCATCATGTACGCTTGGTTAAAGCGGGAGAAGTTCACGGCCCCACGACCTTCACGGACGTGAATATAAGATGCTTGGGAGAGCGCATTCAGCAGTTTGTGAGTCGAGTGGGTGGCAAAAACGGTAGGACCGTTATGATCGCCCGGCGCGCCACGCATGGCGTAGTGGTCGGCATATATTGGGTTAAAGCGGGCATAGCCGTACCAGGCTTCATCGAAGTGGATACGATCGCTGGTTTGCGCGAGCAGGTCCTGCGCCTCTTTTGCGTTGTAGCAAACGCCGTCATAGGTACAGTTAGTCACGACGCTGTATGACGGTTTTTGTCCGGCTTTGCCTTTTGTCAGTGGGCTTTCACTGATTTTTTTCTGCAATGTTTCAGGCTGCATTTCCTGCGGGTAGATAGGCCCGATAATGCCGTAGCGGTTGCGGCTAGGCACCATGTATACCGGTTTTGCCCCGGTAAGGATCAGCCCCTGTTCAATCGATTTATGGCAGTTGCGATCCAGCACCACGACGTCGTTGTCGGTCATACAGGCTTGCATGATGGTGCGGTTAGAGCCGGAAGTCCCGACCACCACGGACCAGGAGCGGTCAGCGCCAAACACCCGGGCGGCATATTTTTCGCTCTCGCCAAATGCGCCAGTATGATCCAGCAGTGAACCCAGGGAGGTGCGTTCGATACCCATGTCGGTACGGAATAAGTTTTCGCCGTAGTAGTCATGATAGAAACGACCGGCTGGGGTTTTGGTAAAACCGACGCCGCCCTGGTGGCCAGGCGCCGCCCAGGAATATTCATGGATGTCGCCGTATTTCATCAGCGCGCTGAACAGCGGCGGCAGAAGCTGCTGGCGGTAACGAGTCATCGCCGCCACGGCGCGCCCGGCGATAAAGTCTGCGGTATCTTCCAGAATCCAGGCGAATTCATCGACAAGCTCCAGCAGGTCGCGATCCAACGATGCGGTGGCTTTTTCGCGATCGCCCAACAGGAAAACAGGAACGTTTTGCTGGCGCTCGTGGAGCTTGCCGATCAATTGCCTGACATTCAGGTGCTCATCTTGTTGTTCCATTTGATAGCTGAACATCAGGCAATCAATGGCTTCATTTGCGGCGAGGATGGCGTAACCATCGTCGAATGAGGTGGACTTAATGACGGTAACATTCTGGCGGCTTAATGCGTCAGCCAGACGTTCGACAGCGCTACCGACCCAGGTGTCCTGATGCAGAAACTCACTTTCAACAATTAATACTTTCATCATCTTTTACCCGGTTGTGGAAAGGTTGCAATTTATGGATTGCAGACACACCGTATGAATGTGACGCAGGCAAGTATTATCCTGAGAAAATGGGCTGTAAAGCGGGTGAAAAATAGTCTATTTTGTATTTTATATGTTTTTAAACAATGAGTTATGCTGTGTTGAAGACGGATTTTAACCGCCGTTTATCGACAGGGGGACTATTTTTTTGGCTGATACTGATATTGCTGAATGGCAAGCATGCAGGCCGGATGTGCATCAGCAACATCCGGTAATGATTTCATTCAGTTGGCGGTGATTAACCCATAATGGCGCAGTTGCTTGCAATGCATTCTCGCCAGTAAAATCACGGTGGTTAAGGCCCCAAGCAGGGCGCAAAACATATCGGATTGGGTATCCCACGGGTCGCCCTGCGTGCCGAGAAAATCATCAGCTCCTTGACCCATTGCCAGCGCCGCCCACCATTCGATCAGCTCATAGATCGCGCTAATCGCCAACGCCACGCAGCAGACTAAAAATGCCAGCATTTTTCGGCCACGGACAATATTACCGCGCACTAAAATCTCTCGTGCCGTCAGCGCTGGCACCAGCCCCTGAAAGAAGTGACCCAGCTTGTCATAGGGATTGCGACTAAGATCCAGCCATTCCTGAACCTGAAAACCGACGGGGACTTTGGCATAGGTATACATACCGCCGACCATCAGAATGATGGCGTGAAAGAAAATTAGCGTGTAGAGCAGCGGCGTCAACGGGTAGCGCTTTACGGTAGTCAGCAACAACGGTACGACGATAATGACCGGCGTGACTTCCATCAGCCAGGTGATTTTCTCAGTGGCACAGATGCCGGTGTAGATAAGGATCAGCGCCAGAATCAGCGCGCCAGACTGCAAAATCATGGGGTTCAGTGTGCGGAGCATTATGAATTCACACGTAATGGAAAAGATTACTATTCCCTGTGAACAGCAAAAATTCAACGCCAGTAAATGGGGGGATTAAGGTGGCCCGGGGGGATCGCTGGACTGACGCCAAAAGTTTAGTGTCAGTCCAGTGCCGGGCCGAATAGGTTACTTCGCGCAGTTAGCGCATTGTTTGCTGACGATTTGCTGGAAGAAATCGTTGCCTTTATCATCGACCAGGATGAACGCCGGGAAATCTTCTACTTCGATTTTCCAGATAGCTTCCATACCCAGCTCCGGGTATTCCACGCATTCCAGATGCTTAATGCTCTGCTGCGCCAGTACCGCTGCCGGTCCGCCGATGCTGCCTAAGTAGAAACCGCCGTGTTTGTGGCAAGCGTCTGTCACCTGCTGGCTACGGTTGCCTTTTGCCAGCATGATCATGCTGCCGCCGTGTGACTGCAACAGGTCAACATAGGAGTCCATACGACCTGCGGTAGTCGGGCCTAAAGAGCCGGACGGATAACCCGCTGGCGTTTTTGCCGGGCCCGCGTAGTAGATCGGATGATCTTTCACGTACTGCGGCAGACCTTCGCCGGACTCAATACGCTCTTTTAGCTTCGCGTGGGCGATGTCACGACCTACAATAATCGTGCCGCTCAGTGACAGGCGGGTAGAAACCGGGTACTGCGAAAGCTGGGCGAGGATCTCTTTCATCGGACGGTTAAGGTCTACCTTAACCACTTCGCCTTCGCCAGCCTGGCGCAGAGATTCGGGAATGTACTGACCTGGATTATGTTCCAGTTTTTCAATCCAGATCCCTTCGCGGTTAATCTTGGCTTTAATGTTACGGTCCGCGGAGCAGGAAACGCCCATACCTACCGGGCAGGACGCGCCGTGGCGAGGTAGACGGATCACGCGGATGTCATGTGCGAAGTATTTCCCGCCAAACTGAGCGCCGAGGCCGAGTTTCTGTGCCTCGATCAGCAGTTCCTGTTCCAGTTGCAGATCGCGGAACGCCTGGCCGTGAGCATTGCCTTCAGTCGGCAGCGCATCATAGTAGTGCGTGCTGGCCAGCTTCACCGTTTTAAGGGTGCTTTCCGCTGACGTGCCGCCAATGACGAATGCAATATGGTACGGCGGGCAAGCTGCGGTACCCAGCGTACGCATTTTTTCCACCAGGAAGTTTTTCAGTTTTCCGGGAGTCAGCAGCGCTTTGGTTTCCTGATACAGATAGGTTTTGTTGGCTGAGCCACCGCCTTTGGCCACGCACAGGAATTTGTATTCGTCACCGTCCACGCTGTACAGATCGATTTGCGCAGGCAGGTTGGTGCCGGTATTCACTTCTTTGTACATATCCAGCGCCGCGTTTTGCGAGTAGCGCAGATTATCTTCAATATAGGTATTAAATACGCCTCTGGAGAGCGCGGCTTCATCGCCGCCGCCGGTCCACACGCGCTGGCCTTTTTTACCCATGATAATGGCCGTACCGGTGTCCTGGCAGGTTGGCAATACGCCTTTGGCGGCGATTTCGGAGTTTCTCAGGAACTGCAGCGCCACGTACTTATCGTTTTCGCTGGCTTCGGGATCATGGAGAATTGAGGCGACTTGCTGTTGGTGTTCAGGGCGGAGCATAAAGGAGGCATCGTGGAAGGCTTGCTGAGCCAGTAGCGTAAGTGCTTCAGGGGCTACTTTCAGGATAGTCTCGCCTTCAAACTCGCCGACGCTGACGTGATCGGATGTCAGCAGGTAGTACTCAGTTTTGTCTTCCCCCAGTGGGAAAGCCGCCTGGTAAGTGAATTCAACTTTTGACATTTGCTTCCAGCCTTTTCATTTTTATCAGGAATTTAGAAATTCACTGTGTCTTAAGAGTGGCGTGCCGTACCAACGCGGACGGCACGCGAACTGTGATTACAGGAAACCGTACATTGCGGCGAATATCCAACCAAAGACACAGGATACGCTTACGCCGATCAAGCCAGGCAGAATGAAGCTGTGGTTGATAACGAAGCGGCCGATGTGGGTGGTACCGGAACGGTCAAACTGAATAGCAGCCAGATCGCTCGGGTAGGTCGGCAGAATGTAGTAACCGTAACATGCCGGCGCCGAAGCAACGATGTACGCTGGATCAACACCGATTGCCAGCGCGACCGGAACAATCGCCGCCAGCGCCGCTGCCTGGGAGTTTACAAACTTGGATACCAGCAGCAGAACAATTGCATAGGCCCACGGATACTCTTTCACCATATTACCCAGCACACCTTCGATTTCTGTCATGTGCGCACCGAACATTGTTTCGGCCATCCAGGCAATACCGTACACCGCCACAATCGCGATCATACCGGAACGGAAGACTTCGTTTTTAGATATTGAAGCGGGATTAGTCTTCGTCAGGATAATAATCAGCGCACCGGTCAGCAGCATGAACATCTGGATAACCAGTACCATGGACAGCGGTTTGCCGCTGAAGGTAGGGCGCAGCTCAGAGAATGCGCCGAGCACAGCAACCACGGCGATAGCGGCGAGGAAGATCCACATGGCCAGCCAGTTGCTTTTCGGTAGTTTTTTGTCTAACAGCGTGGCGGTGTCGCCATAAACATAGTTGTGGTTTTCAGGGACGGAAATAAACTTCTGGAATTCTTCATCTTTATCCAGATCTTTACCACGGAACCAGCTGAAAATACCGATAGCCAGTATACCCAGCAGGGTAGACGGGATGGTGATGCTGAGCAGGTCGAGGAATTCGAGATGTTTACCTTCAAACGTCACATTACCCAGCATGGCGACCAGTGACACCACGGCTACGGAAACCGGGCTGGCGATAATACCCATTTGCGCACCGATAGAACTCGCCGCCATTGGACGTTCCGGGCGAATATTATTCTTAATGGCAACGTCATAAATGATTGGCAGGATGGTGTATACCACGTGGCCTGTACCACAGAGAATCGTCAGGGTGCAGGTAACAAACGGCGCGACGATAGAAACGTATTTTGGGTTACGGCGCAGCAGCTTTTCAGCGATTTGCAGCATAACGTCAAGGCCGCCGGAGGCTTGCAGGGTTGCCGATGCGGCCACCACGGCAATAATAACCAGCATAACGTCTACAGGTGGTTTACCCGGCTGGAGATGGAAAACGAAAACCAGAATGACCAGGCCGATACCGCCTAATAAGCCCAGTGCGATACCGCCCTTTCTGGCACCATAAAACAAACATATTAATATTATGAGAAGTTGTATACTAAATAACATTTTATTTACCCTCGCGAAAAACCCAGTCAATTTTTTGAAAAATGGATCTGTGGCACATTCTTTTTTGCCAGAATAAGCATCAAAAAATGGTCAGTATTCGATATGTCCGTATTTGCGATTAATGTTCAAATGTCTTGCTAGAATGTTTTTTTAAAGTTATGGCGATATTTAGTTTTTTTCTGTGGCGTTGAACAGAGGAGAAAATCCTCAGGCGATGGGAAGCAGAACTGGGCATAGAGAGCTGCGGTTGACGCTGTAATTTATCTGTTTTGCGTTTTCCGCTATGACATGAACCACGGACAGAATGAGTGAGTGGGTTATTTGTGTGATCACGGTCACGCCATTTCATTATGTAATGAGATCGGCGTACGGATACTTTTATTTGCTCACAAAAATGTACGGTGTCCATGGTACGTAGCATGGTCTCCATTGCTACCAGTCCAGATTTTGTATGTCTGGTTAATTTCAGACTAATCCTTTATGGGTAAAAATACACACTCTGCGAGTCAGATAATACTTAATTAACTTTTGTTAGCGATTTTGAAATTAAAAACAGTGTGATGTTTATCAATATTGAAATATAGCTTTTGACATGCTGTGTACAAATATATTTGATCTAACGCAAATTGATAATGCTTCTGCTTCAGCCAGTAAAATAGGGATTTTTCATTATTTTAATAATTGTTACTTTCAAATAACAAATAATCCCAAAATGTATTTATTGGCAATATTGTTTAAGCAATGAGTATTGCTCTGCCTGAACGCGGTAACGATAAACAGGTCTACCGGTCACGCCATAGTGGATGCTGGTAAATAAGATGTGACAATTAACCAGCCAGATAAGGTATTTACGGCAAGAGACGCGGGAGATATTGACCTCATTGGCCAGCTCATCCGTAGAGAACTCCTGATCCTGATGCTCATCAATCCACTGGCACAGCGTACGTAATGTTTGTGGCGTTAGCCCTTTGGGTAAGCGGCGTACTTCCTGCTCATTGGAGGAGCTGCCGTGAATAAGTTGGTCAAGCTCAGACTGTTCATAGTACTGATGCTTTTCCATCTCTGTTTTCTTATGTAGCCAGCCGGTTAGCGCCTCTTCAAAACGGGAAGCCTGGAAAGGTTTGATCAGGTAGTCAACGACACCATAGTGCAGAGAGTCTTTGATGGTGGTCGCGTCAGCGGCGGAAGAGATGACAATAACATCACACTTGCAGCCTTTGCTGTGCAGAACGGGCAGCAGATCCAGACCGTTTTCTTTTTGCATGTAAATATCCAGCAAAATCAAATCGATATGATGACCGCTATGAAAGATGATCTCTTTGGCTTTCTCCAGCGTAGAGGCTGTTCCGCAGCAATGAAAACCGGAGAGTTGCGCGACATAACGACGATTTAATTCCGCTACCATTGCATCGTCATCGACAATTAAGACATTGATCATCTGCTGGCCCTCTCACCATTCCACGGTAACTGTACAAAAAATTGGGTGAAGACCCCAGGTTCAGACTCGACGGAAATATTGCCGCCAACACTTTCAACCTGCTGTTTCACAAGTGCTAAACCGACGCCTCGTTCGGTTCCTTTTGACGAGACGCCCTTCTCAAAGATGTGCTCAATGTGTTCAGGGGCGATCCCTGGACCATCGTCATTCACTTCGCAATGCAACCAGCCGTGTCGATAGTGCAAGGATACGCTGATCTCGCCACCGGGTTCTTGACCTAGCGCCTCCAGGGCGTTTTCAATCAAATTCCCCAAAACGGTAATCAGCACCGCTACCTGATCTTCATTGCTGTTTTCCGGCAATTGGCTTTCATTGCTAATGACCAGACTATGACCTAAATCAGATGTGCGATTAATCTTACTGAGTAAAAATCCAGCGATCACCGGAGATTTTATTTTTCCTAACAGTGAGCCAATCTCTTCCTGATAATTGTTCGCGGTCTTCAGGATGTAATTTTCAAGCTGCTTATAACTTTTCAGGTGCAATAATCCCAGAATCACGTGCAATTTGTTCATGAATTCGTGGGATCGTTCACGAAGTGCGTCTGCATAGTTAACCATACCGTCCAGGCGTTGCATCAGTTTCCGAACTTCAGTTTTATCGCGGAACGTTGAAATGGCCCCGATGATTTTTCCGTTGCTGAGTACCGGAACAGTATTAATTAAGAGTAGCCGATCTTTCACCGTGATCTCTTCATCGCGGCGTGGCGTTCCATCGCGTAGTACTTGCGAAAAATCGACCACCTGTGACCACGCGTGGCTGAGCGTTGAGAGCTGGGCATCATCTTGGGATTTGTGGTAATCAAGCAACTCCTGCGCCGCCTGGTTTATCAGCGTGACTTCACCACACTCATCTACGGCAATGACACCTTCCTTTATAGAGTGCAGCATCGCCTGGCGTTGTTCGAACAGATTGGAGATTTCATAAGGCTCCAGGCCAAACAGAATGCGCTTAAGGACTTTGACGAATACCCATGTGCCGAGTAACCCAACCAGAACGCCAAACAAGATGGACCAGAAGATACTGCCGCGACTGTTATTGATCTGCTCAGTCACTCTGCTTAGCTCAAGGCCGATCGCCACCACGCCAATCTGTCGGTGATGCTCATCATAGATAGGGGTAAACACGCGCAGAGCTTTAGCCAGAAACCCGCGATTAATGGCAACATTCTCTTTGCCCTGCAAAGCCAGCAAAATGTCATCGCCTTTAAATGGCTGACCGATTCGCTGCGCTTCGGGATGGGAGTAACGAATGCTTTGCATATCGGTGACGACGATGAACAAAAAATCGTTGCTCTTATTCACCGCCTGGGCAATCGCCTGAATACCGCTTTCCTCGGGTTTTTTCATTAACCCTTGGCGGATCTCCGGCGAGTTTGCCAGCGTCCGCGCGACCGCAAGCGCTTTATCCGCTAATGCATCGCGTGTCATGTTGCTGATTTGCGAAAAGTAAATCAGATGAACAACAAGCAGCACTGAGAAGAGTACTGCACTGACCATGAGGATCACGGTAGTGCCGAGCTTCATTGGGCGTTTGCGTATAGCAGTACGTTGCAGAGAGTGTCTCATCACGGTCCTGGAATCACGGTTTGTGCGGGTATTATCGCCCGACGGCATGCGTAATTCAAAGGTGGTAAGGAATGTGGGCTTAGGCTGCCAATACTTCTTCTATATATAGAGTGTTCTGGGCCGGTTCTCTCCATTTTTCAGTAATGCGTACCGGTAGTTTTTTGACGATTGTGGATAACTCTGTGCGTAAATGGGTATAAGGCGGGGTTTTGCTGTGGAATGCAGCAGTCAGTCATTTT
>NZ_SZWW01000050.1:0-302 GCF_005280955.1 Citrobacter sp. wls717 | reverse complement strand
CTTCAACTCAAGTCTGTAGTCATTAAGAAATTTAAGCCTGGATACTCACTAAGTGATCACATCAATCGAAAAAATCTCATACAGACTGAACCTACAAAGAAGAATAAGGTTTGGTCAACCGACATTACTTATATTCCTACTCAACAAGGATGGGCTTATCTCTCAACCATTATGGATCGTTATACTAAAAAAGTCATTGCTTGGGATTTGGGCAAGCGAATGACTGTAGAATTAGTGCAAAGAACTTTAAATAAGGCCATTAAATCACAAGACTATCCAGAAGCTGTTATTCTTCATTCTGA
>NZ_SZWW01000049.1:0-282 GCF_005280955.1 Citrobacter sp. wls717 | reverse complement strand
ACTGCTCTTTAACAATTTATCAGACAATCTGTGTGGGCACTCGAGGATACGGATTCTTAACGTCGCAAGACGAAAAATGAATACCAAGTCTCTGAGTGAACACGTAATTCATTACGAAGTTTAATTCACGAGCATCAAACTTAAATTGAAGAGTTTGATCATGGCTCAGATTGAACGCTGGCGGCAGGCCTAACACATGCAAGTCGAACGGTAGCACAGAGAGCTTGCTCTCGGGTGACGAGTGGCGGACGGGTGAGTAATGTCTGGGAAACTGCCCGATGG
>NZ_SZWW01000051.1:0-210 GCF_005280955.1 Citrobacter sp. wls717 | reverse complement strand
CAGTAAAGAATACGCTAAAAGTATCATCTCTAATTTCAATTGAAAACCTTGAGGCGAACGACTTTTACAACGCTCAGCTCCTAGATTTGTCAAAAAAGAGAAAACTCGCTCAATCACTTTTCTACGTTTTGAAAAATTAGGGAAAAGGATTTTCTTTTGCTTCATGTTCTTCCTGACAGGTGTCATTAGATCAATTCCTTTTAATTCCAG
>NZ_SZWW01000033.1:0-89088 GCF_005280955.1 Citrobacter sp. wls717 | reverse complement strand
AACCTTACAACGCCGAAGGTGTTTTGGCGAAAGACAGACATCAGTTTCAGCTTGATTACAGATTACATTAACCGGCGAGAAGCGGGTTAATAAACAGAATTTGCCTGGCGGCTGTAGCGCGGTGGTCCCACCTGACCCCATGCCGAACTCAGAAGTGAAACGCCGTAGCGCCGATGGTAGTGTGGGGTCTCCCCATGCGAGAGTAGGGAACTGCCAGGCATCAAATTGCAGTAAGCCGGGATGAAAATCCGGGTGGTGACAAAGAAATTCGGTGGAGCGGTAGTTCAGTTGGTTAGAATACCTGCCTGTCACGCAGGGGGTCGCGGGTTCGAGTCCCGTCCGTTCCGCCACTTATTAGAAAATTAAGCCTGCTACTAAGCAGGCTTAATGATAAAAAAATTTAGGGGCGTAGCTCAGTTGGTAGAGCACCGGTCTCCAAAACCGGGTGTCGCGAGTTCGAGTCTCTCCGCCCCTGCCAGAAACAATCCTTAGCATCCTTGCTAAGGATTTTTTTTATCTGCAATTTGAGCTGTGCCTTTCTGCTGTATTGCTTCCGGCATCCTTGCCAGTGCTTTCTTTAATCTTCCAGAATACTTGTTCTTAGCAGATCGCAAATAAGGGCATGTTTGTCGCTGTTTTGCAGCCAGACGGCATATAAAGGACGTGACAGCGTTGTGCTGTCGGTAACCGTGTGTAGATCGCTTTTGGCTTTAGCCCAGTTAACGGGCAACCAACTAAAGCCCTTAAGGACAGAAAGTTGCTGCCTGGCCAGTTCTGCCGAACTGGTGGTAAGTACCGGCACTTCATCCCCCGCGATCAGTCCTGCTTCGTGTTGTTGAAAATCGGGTCCCCATTCCAGGCGTAGGTAATTCAGTTCATCTTTGGTTTGTGAAGGTGAACTGCAATAGAGCGCCAGCGTGAAATATCCCAACAGTTGGCTGCTAAATTCGTCCATTTTGGGCGTTTCGGTGGTGATCAGCAGATCAAGCTGTCGTTCATGTAGCTGCTTTACTAACGACTGCCGTTGAGCGATTCTCGCTTCAAACTGCAGGCTGGTTTGTGGTTCCTGTGACTGATACAAACGCCTTAACCAGTCATTAAGCATACATTCCCAAAGGGATGCGCTGGCACCAATTGAAAACTCGTTATGCCGCGAGGTATTCGCGACCTCCTTGCGCGCTGCTTGCCATGTGTTCATCAGCGTTTCAGCGTAAGGCAATAATTTCTCACCCGCCGCGGTTAAACGGATATTGTTTCTGTGTCGGGTGAACAGATTTACACCCAATTGATTTTCCAGTTGTCTGATCCGAAAACTAACCGCCGATTGGGTCAGATAGAGCGCTTCAGCAGCCCTGCCAAAGTGGCGTGTCCGGCTAACCTCCAGGAAAGTTTTTAACAATTCCGTATCCACAACTCGCTCCATAAAATTATTTGTCGTGATGATTTAAATCTTTTGTTTGACGCTCTGTCAAGCGTAACTAATACTCCGCGCCATAAATAGCTCGGCCAAAGAATTAGGAGCGTGCAGGATGGCGGAAAGCTTTACGACGACTAATCGATATTTCGACAATAAATATTATCCCCGCGGATTCTCCCGTCATGGTGATTTCACCATTAAAGAAGCACAACTGCTTGAGCGTCACGGTTATGCTTTCAACGAGCTGGATCTGGGCAAACGTGAGCCGGTAACGGAAGAAGAAAAACTGTTTGTTGCGGTATGCCGTGGTGAACGTGAACCGGTTACCGAAGCCGAACGCGTGTGGTCTAAGTATATGACGCGTATTAAGCGTCCAAAACGTTTCCATACGTTGTCTGGTGGGAAACCTCAGGTGGAAGGTGCAGAAGACTACACCGAATCTGATGATTAATAAAAAAGGGCGAAAGCCCTTTTTTTATGTCAGTAGTTTCTGCAAATGAATGAGTAACCTGTCTATCGCCCTATACCCAACGGCCTCCTGCAAGTGCTGACGGGTAATATGATCACATTGCTCGAGATCCGCGATGGTTCGGGCGACCTTTATCAATCGCAGCCAGGCGCGGATAGACAATCCGAGATACGCTAATGTCTCTTCAAGCCACTGCGCATCATCACTGCGAAGTCGGCAATATTCATGTATATCCTGACTGTCCAGATGCGCGTTTAACTTATTTTGCCGCCGATACTGACGCTCTTGTGCGGCGATAACGCGTTGCTTCACCGTTGCACTATCTTCCCCTTTCATCGCACTCTGGCTGAGTATGCCTGGCGGAGGCAAAGGGATTTCGAGGGAGAGATCGAAACGGTCAAGAAACGGTCCTGATAATCGATTGAGGTAACGCAGCGTCTGCTCTGGGGTGCAGCGGTTATGGTTCCCCTGATAATGACCCGTTGGGCTTGGATTCATTGCAGCAATGAGTTGAAAGCGTGCAGGGTAGGTTATTTTAGCCCGAGTGCGGGATAAATGGATCTGCCCGGACTCGATAGGTTCACGCAGGGCATCCAACGTACGTCGCTCAAACTCAGGTAATTCATCCAGGAATAGTATGCCGTTATGCGCCAGAGAGATCTCTCCCGGCGCAGGAATAGACCCGCCACCTACCATGGCGGTTAATGAAGCACTGTGATGCGGTGAGCGAAAGGGGCGCTGCTTCCACTGTTTTTGTATCGTAGTGGAATTGACCAGGCTGAGTATCGCAGCACTTTCTAGTGCCTCATCGTTGCTAAGCGGCGGGAGTAGTCCTCTGAGGCGACTGGCCAGCATGGTCTTTCCCGTCCCCGGAGGGCCGATAAGCAGCAGGTTGTGACCGCCAGCCGCAGTGAGCTCCAACCCGCGTTTGCCTTGTTCCTGACCGATGACATCGCTCAGATCATCGGCTAATGGCTCTGGCGTGAAGTCTGCAGATAACGGTCTGTCTAAATCATGCTTCCCTTCGAGAAATGCGCATACGGACTGTAGGTGATCGGCAATCAGACACCCTTCACCATGTATCAGTCCAACTTCAGCGGCATTCTCTTTTGCGACAATAATTCTCCTGCCTGCTCTTATTGCTTCGGTTGCGCTTGAAATCGCTCCTGGAACGCCGCGTAGCGTGCCTGTAAGCGCTAATTCGCCTACCAGCTCGTAGGTATCGAGATTATGGGCTGTAAGCTGCTCAGAAGCGGCCAGAAGCGCAACTGCGATAGGTAAATCATATCGCCCTCCTTCTTTGGGAAGATCGGCAGGAGCGAGGTTAATGGTTATCTTCTTCGCCGGGAATTCATACCCACTATTAATAATCGCACTGCGAACCCGATCGCGGGCCTCTTTCACCGTTGTTTCTGGCAATCCCACCATGGTTAAACCAGGTAGACCATTGCTGATATGTACCTCAATGGTAATGGCTGGCGCATTCACGCCAAGCGCGGCGCGTGTATGAACAATCGATAGTGACATAACTCCTCCTGATGAAGGCATTATGCGGTAATGCATCACGGCAAAATTTAACTTGATCGCGGATTTTAGATGCTGATTCACGTATTTTTCTGCAAATTAAATCTTTTGCATGAAACCAGGGATAACGCTCGCAAACGTATTTATGAGGTGTTGTCGCGGGGGAGTGTGTGCTCAAGCATGACCTGAAACGTGAAATATTTTCATTTTTTAATTTTTTATATAAAAAACAAGGCGATTTATCAAAACCGTTACCGGGCTCAGAAAAACGAATAAAAAAAATTCTTGTGTTATTTGCAAATTCTATGGTAACTCTTTAGGTATTCCTTCGAACAAGATGCAAGAAAATATAAAAATGACAGCCCTTCTACGAGTGATTAGCCTGGTCGTGATTAGCGTGGTGGTGATTATTATCCCACCGTGCGGGGCTGCACTTGGACGAGGAAAGGCTTAGAAAACAAGCCTTAACGAACTAAGACCCCCGCACCGAAAGGTCCGGGGGTTTTTTTTGACTTTAAAAACATACACGAGGAGCAGAAAGTGAACGGTAGCATAAAATTCTGTTTCTCAAGATTTACGGCGGGGATGTAACTATGAATGGGGCACAGTGGGTGGTACATGCGTTGCGTGCACAAGGGGTTCAAACCGTCTTTGGTTATCCCGGTGGCGCAATTATGCCGGTTTATGATGCGTTATATGACGGCGGCGTAGAACACCTGTTGTGTCGACATGAGCAGGGCGCGGCGATGGCGGCGATTGGTTATGCTCGTGCTACGGGTAAAACCGGTGTTTGTATCGCTACGTCCGGCCCAGGCGCGACCAACCTGATCACCGGTCTTGCCGATGCGCTGTTAGATTCTGTCCCCGTTGTGGCGATCACCGGCCAGGTTGCATCACCTTTCATCGGAACGGATGCGTTCCAGGAAGTGGACGTTCTCGGTATGTCTCTGTCTTGCACCAAGCACAGTTTCCTGGTGCAGTCACTGGAGGAACTGCCGCGCATCATGGCAGAAGCTTTCGACGTGGCGAACTCTGGTCGTCCGGGCCCCGTTCTGGTCGATATCCCAAAAGATATCCAGTTAGCCAGCGGTACGCTGGAACCGTATTTCACGACCGTCGGAAACGTAGAGACTTTCCCGCATGCTGACGTTGAGCAGGCGCGTAAAATGCTGGCTCAGGCGCAAAAACCCATCCTGTACGTAGGTGGTGGCGTGGGTATGGCGCAGGCGGTCTCTGCCCTGCGTGAGTTTATCGCGCTTACCCAAATACCGGTCGCTTGCACGCTGAAAGGCCTGGGCGCAGTAAACGCGGACTACCCGTACTATTTGGGCATGCTGGGAATGCACGGTACTAAGGCGGCGAATTTCGCGGTGCAAGAGAGTGATTTACTGATCGCAGTGGGCGCACGTTTTGATGACCGGGTAACCGGTAAGCTGAATACTTTCGCGCCTAACGCCAGCGTCATCCATATGGATATCGACCCGGCGGAAATGAATAAGCTGCGTCAGGCACACGTCGCGTTGCAGGGCGATTTAAATTCGCTGTTGCCGGCATTACAACAACCGCTGAAGATCGACGCATGGCGTCAGTCCTGTGCAGAGCTGCGCGCAGAACATGCCTGGCGCTATGATCATCCGGGTGACGCTATCTACGCGCCGCTGTTGTTAAAACAGCTGTCTGAACGCAAACCAGCAGATAGCGTGGTGACGACGGATGTTGGTCAGCATCAAATGTGGTCCGCGCAGCATATGACCTATACCCGCCCGGAAAATTTCATCACCTCCAGCGGTTTGGGTACGATGGGCTTTGGCCTGCCAGCTGCTGTTGGCGCGCAGGTGGCTCGTCCGAACGATACGGTAATCTGTATCTCCGGTGACGGTTCTTTCATGATGAATGTACAAGAACTGGGCACCGTAAAACGCAGGCAGTTGCCGCTGAAGATAGTCTTACTCGACAACCAGCGCTTGGGCATGGTGCGACAATGGCAGCAGCTGTTTTTCCAGGAACGTTATAGCGAAACCACCCTTACCGATAACCCCGATTTTCTCATGTTGGCCAGCGCCTTCGGCATACCTGGTCAGCACATCACCCGTAAAGACCAGGTTGAAGCGGCACTCGACACCATGCTGAACAGCGAGGGGCCATACCTGCTTCATGTCTCAATCGACGAACTTGAGAATGTCTGGCCTCTGGTGCCGCCTGGCGCCAGTAACTCAGAAATGCTGGAGAAATTATCATGATGCAACATCAGGTCGCCGTTGAGGCTCGTTTCAATCCGGAAACGTTAGAACGTGTTTTACGCGTGGTACGCCATCGTGGTTTTCAGGTGTGCTCCATGAATATGGCAGCCGCCAGCGATGCGCAGAATATAAATATCGAATTGACCGTTGCCAGCCCCCGGTCGGTCGACTTACTGTTTAGTCAGTTAAGTAAGCTGGTAGACGTTGCACATGTTGCTATCTGCCAGAGCACAACCACATCACAACAAATCCGCGCCTGAGCGCAAAAGGAAGAAAAATGACGACGAAAAAAGCTGATTATATTTGGTCTAATGGCGAGATGATTCGTTGGGAAGACGCGAAGGTTCACGTGATGTCCCACGCTCTGCACTACGGTACTTCTGTATTTGAAGGCATCCGTTGCTACGATTCTCACAAAGGGCCGGTGGTGTTCCGTCATCGTGAACATATGCAGCGTCTGCGTGATTCAGCCAAGATCTACCGTTTTCCGGTCTCTCAGAGCGTTGATGAACTGATGGAAGCCTGCCGCGAAGTGATCCGCAAAAACAACCTGACCAGCGCCTATATTCGTCCGCTGGTATTTGTTGGCGATGTCGGGATGGGCGTTAACCCGCCAGCGGGTTACACCACTGATGTGATCATCGCCGCGTTTCCGTGGGGGGCATACCTCGGCGCAGAAGCGCTGGAACAGGGGATCGATGCGATGGTTTCTTCCTGGAACCGCGTTGCGCCGAACACCATCCCTACCGCTGCTAAAGCGGGCGGTAACTATCTGTCTTCGCTGCTGGTGGGTAGCGAAGCGCGTCGTCATGGTTATCAGGAAGGTATTGCGCTGGACGTGAATGGCTACATTTCCGAAGGCGCGGGCGAGAACCTGTTTGAAGTTAAAGACGGCATTCTGTTTACCCCGCCATTTACCTCTTCCGCGCTGCCGGGTATCACCCGTGATGCCATCATTAAACTGGCGAAAGATCTTGATATCGAAGTGCGTGAGCAGGTGCTGTCCCGTGAATCGCTGTACCTGGCCGACGAAGTGTTTATGTCCGGAACCGCGGCGGAAATCACGCCAGTACGCAGCGTAGATGGTATTCAGGTAGGCGAAGGCCGCTGCGGCCCGGTCACCAAACGCATCCAGCAGGCCTTCTTTGGCCTCTTCACCGGTGAAACGGAAGACAAATACGGCTGGTTGGATTCAGTAAACCAATAACAATATTAATATTTCCCCAAAATAATTCACGTTGCAGGAAGTCCCAGGAGCTTATTGTAGTAAGTGACTGGGGTGAGCGAGGCAGCCAACGCACCTGCGGCGTGAAGTATGCAGGGGAAAGACAGACGGGAGTTAATCAAGCATGCCTAAGTATCGTTCTGCCACCACCACCCACGGCCGCAATATGGCGGGTGCCCGCGCACTGTGGCGCGCCACCGGGATGACCGACGCCGACTTCGGCAAGCCGATTATCGCTGTGGTGAACTCCTTTACCCAGTTCGTGCCGGGTCACGTACACCTGCGCGATCTCGGTAAGCTGGTTGCCGAACAAATCGAAGCCTCAGGCGGTGTGGCGAAAGAGTTCAACACCATCGCGGTGGATGACGGTATCGCTATGGGCCACGGGGGCATGCTTTATTCACTGCCGTCCCGCGAGCTGATCGCCGACTCCGTTGAGTACATGGTTAACGCCCACTGTGCCGACGCGATGGTCTGCATCTCCAACTGCGACAAAATCACCCCCGGTATGTTAATGGCCTCGCTGCGTCTTAATATTCCAGTGATCTTCGTCTCTGGCGGTCCGATGGAAGCCGGGAAAACCAAGCTTTCCGACAAAATCATCAAGCTCGACCTGGTTGACGCGATGATTCAGGGCGCAGACCCGAAAGTCTCCGACTCGCAGAGCGAGCAGGTTGAACGTTCCGCCTGTCCGACCTGCGGCTCCTGCTCCGGGATGTTCACCGCCAACTCGATGAACTGTCTGACCGAAGCGCTGGGCCTGTCACAACCGGGCAACGGCTCGCTATTGGCCACTCACGCCGACCGTAAAGAGCTGTTCCTCACCGCAGGTCAACGCATCGTTGAGCTGACCAAACGTTATTACGAGCAGGATGATGCTTCCGCGCTGCCGCGCAACATTGCCAGCAAAGCAGCGTTTGAGAATGCCATGACGCTGGATATCGCGATGGGTGGTTCCACTAACACCGTTCTGCATCTGCTGGCGGCGGCGCAGGAAGCGGAAATCGACTTCACCATGAGTGATATCGACAAGCTGTCTCGTAAAGTGCCGCAGCTGTGTAAAGTGGCGCCAAGTACGCAGAAATACCATATGGAAGACGTTCACCGCGCCGGCGGCGTCTTGGGCATTTTAGGTGAGCTGGATCGTGCTGGGCTGCTGAACCGCAACGTGAAAAACGTCCTTGGTCTCTCTCTGCCGCAGACGCTGGAGCAGTACGACATCGCTGTCACCCAGGATGAGGCGGTCAAAAAAATGTTCCGCGCTGGTCCGGCGGGCATTCGCACCACCCAGGCGTTCTCGCAGGATTGCCGTTGGGATACGCTGGATGACGATCGCGCCGAAGGCTGTATCCGCTCGCTGGAGCACGCTTACAGCAAGGATGGCGGTCTGGCGGTGCTGTACGGCAACTTCGCGGAAAATGGCTGTATCGTAAAAACCGCAGGTGTTGACGACAGTATTCTCAAATTTACCGGCCCGGCGAAAGTCTACGAAAGCCAGGACGAGGCGGTTGAGGCTATCCTCGGCGGTAAAGTGGTCGAAGGCGACGTGGTGGTGATTCGCTATGAAGGGCCGAAAGGCGGACCGGGCATGCAGGAAATGCTCTATCCAACCACCTTCCTGAAATCGATGGGCCTCGGTAAAGCCTGTGCGCTGATCACCGATGGCCGCTTCTCCGGCGGCACCTCCGGCCTGTCTATCGGCCACGTTTCTCCGGAAGCGGCCAGCGGCGGCAACATCGCGATCATCGAAAACGGCGATATGATTGCTATCGATATCCCGAATCGCGGTATTCAACTGCAACTGAGCGAGGCGGAAATCGCCGCCCGTCGTGAAGCGCAGGAAGCCCGCGGCGATCAGGCGTGGACGCCGAAGAACCGTGAGCGTCAGGTCTCCTTTGCCCTTCGCGCCTATGCCAGTCTGGCCACCAGCGCCGACAAAGGCGCGGTGCGCGATAAATCGAAGCTGGGAGGTTAATGACCATGGCGGATTCACAACCCCTGTCCGGTGCCCCTGAGGGCGCCGAGTATCTGAGAGCGGTGCTGCGTGCGCCGGTATACGAAGCGGCGCAGGTAACGCCGCTACAAAAAATGGAAAAACTCTCTTCGCGCCTCGATAACGTGATTCTGGTCAAGCGCGAAGACAGACAGCCGGTGCACAGCTTCAAGCTGCGCGGGGCCTACGCGATGATGGCAGGCCTGACTGAAGAGCAAAAAGCCCATGGCGTCATTACCGCATCGGCCGGTAATCATGCCCAGGGCGTGGCTTTCTCCTCTGCGCGATTAGGCGTGAAGGCGCTGATTGTGATGCCGGTGGCGACTGCTGATATCAAAGTCGACGCCGTTCGCGGTTTCGGCGGTGAAGTTCTGCTGCACGGCGCGAATTTTGATGAAGCCAAAGCCAAAGCGATTGAGCTTTCCCGGCAGCAGGGCTTTACCTGGGTGCCGCCATTTGATCACCCGATGGTGATTGCCGGGCAAGGCACGCTGGCGCTGGAGTTACTTCAGCAGGATGCTCACCTTGACCGCGTGTTTGTGCCGGTGGGTGGTGGCGGATTAGCGGCGGGCGTGGCGGTGCTGATTAAACAGCTGATGCCGCAGATCAAAGTGATCGCCGTCGAAGCCGAAGATTCAGCCTGCCTGAAAGCGGCGCTGGATGCCGGTCATCCGGTGGATCTGCCACGCGTAGGTCTCTTTGCTGAAGGTGTGGCGGTCAAACGCATCGGCGATGAAACCTTCCGTCTGTGCCAGGAGTATCTCGACGACATTATCACAGTCGATAGCGACGCTATCTGCGCGGCGATGAAAGACCTGTTTGAAGATGTACGCGCGGTGGCGGAACCTTCCGGGGCGCTGGCGCTGGCGGGTATGAAGAAATACATCGCCCAGCACAATATTCGCGGCGAACGTCTGGCGCATGTGCTGTCCGGCGCTAATGTGAACTTCCATGGTCTGCGCTACGTGTCCGAACGCTGCGAGCTGGGCGAACAGCGCGAGGCGCTGCTGGCGGTGACGATTCCGGAAGAGAAGGGCAGCTTCCTGAAGTTCTGCCAACTGCTGGGCGGGCGTTCGGTGACCGAGTTCAACTATCGCTTTGCTGACGCCAAAGATGCCTGCATCTTCGTGGGCGTGCGGCTGAGCCGTGGCGTTGAGGAGCGCAAGGAAATCCTTAGCCTACTCAAAGACGGCGGTTACAGCGTGGTGGATCTGTCAGATGATGAAATGGCCAAGTTGCATGTGCGCTATATGGTCGGCGGCCGTCCTTCTAAGCCGTTGCAAGAGCGCCTTTATAGCTTTGAGTTCCCGGAATCACCGGGCGCGCTGCTGAAGTTCCTCTACACCCTGGGAACGCACTGGAATATCTCGCTATTCCACTACCGTAGCCACGGTACCGACTATGGCCGTGTACTGGCGGCGTTTGAACTGGGCGAGAATGAACCGGACTTTGAAACCCGGCTCAATGAACTGGGCTATGAGTGCCACGACGAGACGAATAACCCGGCGTTCCGCTTCTTCCTGGCGGGCTAACGGCGGCCATAAAAAAAGGGTTCATGGAGACATGAACCCTTTTTTACATCTGAATCAGAGAATTACAGCGTGATCACTTCGAATTCAACTTCGGTGTTCACGTCCGCATCGTAATCCACACCGTCGAGGGCAAAACCGAACAGGTTCAGGAATTCCTGCTTGTAACCTGCATAGTCAGTTTCCTGCGTCAGGTTTTCGGTGGTGATCAGCGGCCACAGGTCGCGGCAGGCTTGCTGAATATCGTCACGCAGTTCCCAGTCATCCATACGGATGCGTTGATTGTCATCCAGCGCCACTTTATCGCCGTATAGGCTGGTGGTCATCAGACGGTTGATCTGCTCGATGCAACCTTCGTGAATGCCTTGCTCTTTCATCAGCTTGAAGACCATAGAGATGTACAGCGGCATCACCGGAATAGCAGAAGATGCCTGCGTGATAACCGATTTCAGGACGGCAACGTTAGCGGAACCGTTGAGCGGTGCCAGCTGCTTACGCAGTTCACCCGCCGCGCGGTCGAGGTCTTCTTTCGCTTTGCCCAGCGCGCCGTGCCAGTAGATTGGCCAGGTCAGGTCGGTACCGATGTAGGAATAAGCCACGGTTTTCACGCCGTCAGCCAGCACGCCTGCTTCGCTCAGCGCACCCATCCACAGTTCCCAGTCTTCGCCGCCCATGACGGTAACGGTGTTCTGAACTTCTTCTTCGGTTGCCGGCTCAATGCTGGCGGTGATGATCTGATCTTTGTTGGTATCAATCGCTTTAGAGGTGTAAACCTCGCCGATCGGCTTCAGCGCAGAACGAACGATTTCGCCTGTTTTCGGCATTTTACGCACCGGGGACGCCAGTGAGTAAACCACCAGGTCGATCTGGCCCAGATCTTCTTTGATCAGTTTGATAACTTCATCGCGGCACTCGTCAGAGAACGCGTCGCCGTTGATGCTTTTGGAGTACAGACCTTCACGTTTGGCAGCCTCATCGAAGGCGGCAGAGTTATACCAGCCCGCGGAACCTGGTTTGGTTTCCGTGCCCGGTTTTTCAAAAAATACGCCGATAGTGGCGGCACCGCTGCCAAAGGCGGCGGAAATTCTGGATGCCAGGCCGTAACCGGTGGAAGCACCGATCACCAGCACGCGGGAAGGACCGTTCTCAATTTTCCCGTTTTGCTTAACGTACTCGATCTGTTTTTCCACATTGACTTTGCAGCCAGTCGGATGGGTCGTTGTACAGATGAATCCACGAATTTTTGGTTTGATTATCATAATGATGGCTAATTAAGTTTGTATTTTCGCTGTCAAGTGCGCAATGACACCGTCTGTTCTGGCTTGCTTAACGACATGGTTAACAAGCCCCCCACATCTATTATGGCACGGGACATTATACAGAAAAGGAGTGCCAATACTGAATCTACCACTGATTTTAGGCCAGACGCTGACGCTACTCGGCGATTTTACGCTCCAGCACAATCTTCCAGAAGGCATCGATCAGCGGCTCATGCAGCCGCTTTTTCGGCGCGCAGACGCCCAGTTCAAACGGCGTTTTTTCGTCGCTGCGCTCTAAAATCATCACGCGATTGCGCACCGGCTCCGGGCTGTTTTCCAGCACAACTTCCGGCAGCAGCGCCACGCCGCAGCCTAGCGCTACCATCGAGACCATCGCCTCATGGCCGCCGACGGTGGCGTAAATCTGCGGGTTACTGATTTTGTGGCGACGGAACCACAGCTCAATGCGACGGCGCACCGGCCCCTGGTCGGCCATGATAAACGGCACGGTTGACCAGTCGGGCTTATCGACGGAAACCTGATTGCGCACCGGGCAGGGCAGCGCCGGGGCGATCAGCACCACCGCCAGATTCTCCAGCATGGAAAACGCCACCGCGCCGGGCAGCGTTTCCGGCTTACCGGCAATCGCCAGATCGGCCTCGCCGGTGACCACTTTGTCCATGGCGTCGGCGGCGTCGCCGGTGGTGAGCTTAATTTCGACGGAGGGATGCTCGGCGCGAAAACGATCGAGGATCGGCGGCAGATGGCTATAAGCCGCCGTCACCGAACAGAAAATGTGCAGTTCACCAGAAAGTGATGGCCCCTGCTGATCGAGGGTGTGGCGCAGTTGCTGATACTGCAACAACGTTTGCTGGGCAAATACCCGCAGTTCTTCCCCTGCTTCGGTCAGCGTGACCGTGCGGTTATCACGCACAAACAGCGCCTGACCGAGGTCCTCTTCCAGCCGCTGAATTTGCCGGGAGAGCGTGGAGGGGCTGACGTGCATCGCCCGCGCGCTGCGGCCAAAGTGGCGGCTTTCCGCCAGATGCAGGAAGGTTTTCAGATCGCGTAAATCCACCGATTTCACCTCACGGCTTTACATTGCAGAAATTGCAACATGACGTTGTGAATATATCAATTTCCGCAATAAATTTCCTGTTGTAATGTGGGTACATTCTCGCTGAAACGCGACCCGAACAATATACTCGTCGTCTTTCAAGTTGCAGATGCGTTGGCTGCGTCAGCTCACCCCAGTCACTTACTTGAGTAAGCTCCTGGGGATTCGCTGCCTTGCCGCCTTCCTGTAACTCGAAATCCATAGAGTAACGACACACAACATCACGGAGTACACCATCATGGCTAACTACTTTAATACACTGAATCTGCGCCAGCAGCTGGCGCAGCTGGGTAAATGCCGCTTTATGGGCCGCGACGAATTCGCCGACGGCGCGAGCTACCTTCAGGGTAAAAAAGTGGTCATCGTCGGCTGTGGCGCTCAGGGTCTCAACCAGGGCCTGAACATGCGTGACTCCGGTCTGGATATTTCTTATGCCCTGCGTAAAGAAGCCATTGCTGAGAAGCGTGCTTCCTGGCGTAAAGCGACCGAAAACGGTTTTAAAGTGGGTACTTATGAAGAGCTGATCCCGCAGGCTGACCTGGTGGTTAACCTGACGCCGGACAAACAGCACTCTGACGTGGTGCGTTCCGTACAGCCGCTGATGAAAGACGGCGCGGCGCTGGGCTACTCTCACGGCTTCAACATCGTCGAAGTGGGCGAGCAGATCCGTAAAGACATCACCGTAGTGATGGTGGCGCCGAAGTGTCCGGGTACCGAAGTGCGCGAAGAGTACAAACGTGGTTTCGGTGTTCCGACGCTGATCGCCGTTCACCCGGAAAACGATCCGAAAGGCGAAGGTATGGCGATTGCTAAAGCCTGGGCTGCGGCCACCGGCGGTCACCGTGCGGGCGTACTGGAATCTTCCTTCGTGGCGGAAGTGAAATCTGACCTGATGGGCGAGCAGACCATCCTGTGCGGCATGCTGCAGGCCGGTTCTCTGCTGTGCTTCGACAAGCTGGTGGCAGAAGGCACCGACCCGGCTTACGCCGAAAAACTGATTCAGTTCGGCTGGGAAACCATCACCGAAGCGCTGAAGCAGGGTGGTATCACCCTGATGATGGACCGTCTGTCTAACCCGGCGAAACTGCGTGCTTACGCGCTGTCTGAACAGCTGAAAGAGATCATGGCGCCGCTGTTCCAGAAACACATGGACGACATCATCTCCGGCGAATTCTCTTCCGGCATGATGGCTGACTGGGCCAACGACGATAAGAAACTGCTGACCTGGCGTGAAGAGACCGGCAAAACCGCGTTCGAAACCGCGCCGCAGTATGAAGGTAAAATCGGCGAGCAGGAGTACTTCGATAAAGGCGTGCTGATGATTGCGATGGTGAAAGCGGGCGTTGAGCTGGCGTTCGAAACCATGGTCGATTCCGGCATCATCGAAGAATCTGCTTACTACGAATCACTGCACGAACTGCCGCTGATTGCCAACACCATCGCCCGTAAGCGCCTGTATGAAATGAACGTCGTTATCTCCGATACCGCAGAATACGGTAACTACCTGTTCTCTTACGCTTGCGTACCGCTGCTGAAAGAGTTCATGACCACGCTGCAGACCGGCGATCTGGGCAAAGCGATTGCCGAAGGCGCGGTAGACAACGCGCAGCTGCGCGACGTGAACGACGCAATTCGCGGTCATGCTATCGAGAAAGTAGGCCAGAAACTGCGTGGCTACATGACTGATATGAAGCGCATTGCAGTAGCTGGATAAGAGGCTTCTGGAATCGCCGGATGGCGGCGTGAACGCCTTATCCGGCCTACAATAAAGTGACCATTATGTAGGCTGGATAAGCGTATCGCCATCCGATAAAAAAGCCCGGTGTTTAAACACCGGGCTTTTTATTAGTTGCGGTACAGCACTTTAATGATGTGGTAACCGAACTGAGTGTGCAGCGGGCCGGTTGGCTCCAGCACCGGGCAGGAGAAGACCACTTTGTCGAACGCCGGCACCATCTGGCCCTGACGGAATTCACCTAAATCGCCACCGCGTTTGCCCGATGGGCAGATGGAATGCTTCTTCGCCAGCTTGCCGAAGTCGGCGCCGTTTTTAATCTGCTCCAGAAGATCCAGTGCCAGTTTCTCTTCTTTTACAAGGATATGCACTGCTGCTGCTGTTTTTGCCATGATCGTGCCTTCAAAAGGGAATATATAAGGCTGGCGATTTTAGCATGGCTTATCGGCGATACAGCACCTTGATGATGTGATAGCCGAATTTGGTTTTGACCGGCCCGTAAGGTTTAAGCAGTGGGCAGCTAAACACGGCGGCATCAAATGGCCCGACCATCATCCCCTGTTTGAACTCACCCAAATCGCCGCCGTTGCGCCCGGATGGGCAGCGAGAGTAGCGTTTTGCCAGGTGATCGAAGCTAATACCGCGATCCAGCTTGCTCAGGATCTCCAGAGCAAGTTTTTCTTCTTTTACCAGGATGTGCAGGGCTGCCGCGCTCTTAGCCATTATTTTGTTCTCATGTCTCAAAGATATCTCGTTACTTTATCATCCGCCTTCGCCGTGAACATATACTCTTCGCCATCACGGGACAGATGTCTCGCCTGATGTATGGAAGCGAGAGATGAGCGACATTTTTATCTGTCCTGTTCCTTCTTGTCACGGACAGCCGTCCTGTCCCTACCGCTGTGGAGCGAGATAACATGGATACAATGAAAAAACCTGAATTTTCAGTCGGCTGGCTTTCCGGGCTTAGTGATATTGTTCGCGATCCACAGCTTTATGAATTACTGAAATATTGCCCTCTGGAAATCATGCAGCAATGGCGCTTTGAAGAGATCCCGCGTGGAGACTTTATTTGCCGGCAGGGGGAAATATGTCAGCGCTTTTCGCTGATTATTGCTGGCGAAGTGGATGTGTTCTATGAGGCTGAAGATGGACGTCGTTATCGTCAGGCCCGCTACCGGAAAAGCGACATGCTGGGTGAGCTCGAGATCTTTGAGTCACGTCATTACATCTGTTCGGTGGTGGCGGTAGGGCATGTGCAGCTCCTGAGTTTGTCGCAGGAATATTTTTGCCGCTGGCTGGCCTTAGATAACCATTTTAACCAGCGGATGCTGCGCTTCTTTAGTCAGCAATATTATCAGCTGTCAAAAAAGGCCAGCAGCGACAATCTTTACTCGCTGCATCAGCGAGTATGTCAGGCGTTATGGCTGCGTTATCAACAAGATGGCACCAACGCAATCTTGCTGGATAAGCTAAACCTCAGCGAGGAGCTGGCGGCGACGACCCGTAGTATTAATCGTATTTTACATGATCTGAAAGCGTTACAGATTATTGATACCGATGGTGAAAGCATTGTGTTGTTAGTCCCTGAAAAGTTAAAGCAGGAGGCTGATATCGGATAACCGCAAGAGTGAAGGAGGCGCGAGAATGTCGCTGCAACCCCATATCCAGTTAAGCAAGGAGATGACCGGCGCACGCTATGCGCTGCTGCCGGGCGATCCGTTGCGGGTGGACCGCATCGTCAATTTTCTTGATAACCCAGAACAGCTTGGTCAAAACCGGGAGTTTCGCGCTGCGCGAGGTTGGTATCAGGACGTCGAGATTTTGGTGCTCTCTACCGGGATCGGCGGGCCGTCTACGGCGATTGCCATTGAAGAACTGCGCCAGATCGGCATAACAACCCTGATTCGTATCGGTAGCTGTGGGGCGTTGCAGGATAATCTTGCGCTCGGTGACGTGATTATCGCCCATGCCGCAGTAACGGATGACGGGACCAGCCGTACCTATGCGCCAACGGGCTATCCGGCCTGCACCGACCCGCAGTTAACCTGGGAACTGATGGTGCAGGCGCGCCAGATGAATATCCCCGCCGTGTGCGGCCTGGTGCGTAGTCACGACAGTTTTTATACCGATCGGGAAGCAGAACTGGATGCGCAGTGGTCGGCGCTCGGCGTTCTGGGCGCGGATATGGAGAGCGCCGCTCTGATGACTATCGGCGCGCTGCGAGGGTTACGTACGGCGTCATTACTCAACGTGGTGGTTGCCCACAACGGTTGTCTGGATAGCAGCATCAATGATTATGTCCAGCAGGACGCGTTGTGCCAGCAGGGTGAAGAACGGCAAATTGCCCTGGCGCTCCGCGCCATTTATTCCGTCAGCCAGTCAGGAGGTCAGTGATGGACTTTTTTAGCATTAACAATGTGATGGTCAACATTCCTCTCGGCGAAGGCGGGTATGCGCTATCGTGGATTGAAGCCATTGGTACCGTATTTGGTCTGTTATGTATCTGGTGTGCCAGCCGGGAAAAAATCATCAATTACCTGTTTGGCTTGATTAACGTCACACTGTTTGCCGCAATTTTCTTCCAGATTCAGCTCTATGCCAGCCTGCTGCTGCAGGTGTTTTTCTTCGCCGCTAACATTTACGGCTGGTATGCGTGGAGCCGGCAAAACGAGGCGCAGGAAGCTGCGCTCAAAGTACGTTGGCTTTCCCGCCAGCAAACCCTGGTACTGGGCGGCGTATGCGCGGTGGCGATAGTTCTGATGACGCTGTTTATCGACCCGGTGTTTTCGGCGCTCACCCGCATCATGATTGCCCTGCTGCAAACATTTGGTATGCAGGTCGCTATGCCTGACCTCCAGCCCGATGCCTTCCCGTTCTGGGATTCCACCATGCTGGTATTGTCGATTGCGGCCATGGTACTGATGACGCGTAAATATGTTGAAAACTGGCTGCTATGGGTACTTATCGATGTTATTAGCGTGGTTATATACGCGGTGCAGGGCGTTTACGCCATGTCGCTTGAGTATGTCATCCTGACTGCGATTGCTGTCATGGGAGCGTACGGCTGGATCAAAAGTGCGCAGCGAAATGGCTATACACCGCTTGCCGCGACGGTTTCCTGATTGACCCGATTTTCTGGCTACCCGCAGAGGTAGCCAGTTACTCTTTCTCCCCCTCTTTCTGCTACAATCCACCTCCCCGTGTTTACAGATTGAGCAATCCTCTATGCGTTTGAACCCCGGACAACAACAAGCCGTCGAATTCGTCACCGGACCTTGCCTGGTGCTGGCGGGAGCTGGTTCCGGTAAGACGCGTGTTATCACCAATAAAATCGCGCATCTGATTCGTGAGTGTGGCTACCAGGCACGACATATTGCGGCCGTAACCTTTACCAATAAGGCTGCGCGCGAGATGAAAGAGCGCGTGGCGCAAACGCTGGGGCGTAAAGAAGCACGCGGGTTGATGATCTCAACTTTCCACACACTGGGACTGGATGTCATTAAGCGCGAATATGCGGCGCTGGGGATGAAGTCGAACTTCTCGCTGTTTGACGATACCGACCAGGTGGCCCTGCTTAAGGAACTGACCGAAGGGCTAATTGAAGACGATAAGCTTATTCTCCAACAGCTGATCTCGACGATCTCCAACTGGAAAAACGATCTGATGACCCCGACGCAGGCGGCAGCCAGCGCGAAGGGCGAACGCGATCGTATTTTTGCCCACTGCTACGGTTTGTATGACGCCCATATGAAGGCGTGTAACGTTCTCGATTTTGACGATCTGATCCTGCTCCCGACGCTGCTGCTTCAGCGCAATGAAGAAGTGCGCGAGCGCTGGCAGAATAAAATCCGCTATCTGCTGGTGGATGAATATCAGGATACCAACACCAGTCAGTACGAGCTGGTGAAGTTGCTGGTGGGGAAACGGGCACGCTTCACCGTCGTGGGCGATGACGATCAGTCGATCTACTCCTGGCGCGGCGCGCGTCCGCAGAACCTGGTGCTGCTGAGCAAAGACTTCCCGGACTTGCAGGTGGTTAAACTGGAGCAGAACTACCGCTCCTCCGGGCGCATTCTCAAGGCGGCGAATATTCTCATCGCTAATAACCCGCATGTGTTTGAAAAGCGACTCTTTTCTGAGCTGGGCTATGGTGCGGAGCTTAAGGTATTGAGCGCCAATAACGAAGAGCATGAAGCGGAGCGCGTCACCGGTGAACTGATCGCCCATCACTTCGTCAATAAGACGCAGTATAAGGACTATGCGATTCTGTATCGCGGCAACCATCAGTCGCGGGTGTTTGAAAAATTCCTGATGCAGAACCGCATCCCGTACAAAATTTCCGGCGGTACCTCGTTCTTCTCTCGTCCGGAGATTAAAGACTTGCTGGCCTATCTACGCGTACTCAGCAACCCGGATGACGACAGCGCGTTCCTGCGCATCGTTAATACGCCGAAGCGCGAGATTGGCCCGGCGACGCTGCAGAAATTGGGTGAATGGGCGATGACGCGTAATAAAAGCCTGTTTACCGCCAGTTTTGACATGGGCCTGAGCTCGACGCTGACCGGACGCGGATATGATTCACTGACCCGTTTTACGCACTGGTTGGGTGAAATTCAGCGCCAGGCAGAGCGTGAGCCCGTTGCGGCCGTGCGCGATCTTATCCACGGCATTGATTACGAGTCCTGGCTGTATGAAACCTCGCCGAGTCCGAAAGCGGCAGAAATGCGCATGAAGAACGTCAACACGCTATTTAGCTGGATGACAGAGATGCTGGAAGGCAGCGAGCTGGAAGAGCCAATGACCCTGACCCAGGTGGTTACTCGTTTTACCCTGCGTGACATGATGGAGCGCGGAGAGAGCGAAGAAGAACTGGATCAGGTGCAGTTGATGACGCTGCATGCTTCGAAAGGGCTGGAGTTTCCGTACGTGTTTATGGTGGGAATGGAAGAGGGATTTTTGCCGCACCAGAGCAGCATTGATGAAGACAATATCGATGAAGAGCGTCGTCTGGCTTACGTAGGGATTACCCGCGCACAGAAAGAGCTCATCTTTACCCTGTGCAAAGAACGCCGTCAGTACGGTGAGCTGGTACGCCCGGAACCGAGCCGTTTCCTGTTAGAACTGCCACAGGATGACGTTATCTGGGAACAGGAGCGTAAAGTGGTAAGCGCTGAGGAACGGATGCAAAAAGGGCAGGCCAGTATTGCCAATATTCGGGCGATGATGGCAAAGGCGAAAGCGAAGCCGTAGGCCGGATAAGCGCAAGCGCCTTCCGGCAAATCAACGATTAACGTACTTCCAGCGGCCAGTGGACATAGCTTTGCCACTCGCTTTCCTGATCGATGAGCTCTTTACCTAGCGGGTGATGTTCCAGCCAGCCTTCAGGCAGTATGACCGTCAAGTGCTCATCTCTTGCATCCAGCTGAATTTCCGGCACCAAATCATCGCGGCGACGGCTGGCGAAAATAATCGCCAGACGCAGCAAACGGCAAAGGTGCTCCGCGATGCGCGGTGGCACGGCGTTTTGCTGATGGAGCGAAGAGAGATCGACCGGATTGGTCTGGTTGAGTAACAACGTGGCTAACAGTTTTTTCTGCGCCGGCGTAAAACCTGGAAGATCGAGATTGCGCACCAGATAAGCCGCATGCTGTGGTGCCTGTTTAAAATCAACGCTCAACCCAATTTCATGCAGTTGGCAGGCGCTAATCAGCAGTTCGCGGCTAATTGCTTCCAGATGCCACTTATTTTCGACTTGATCGAGGAATTTCGTTGCTAACATGGCAACACGATGCGCTTGCTCTGTATCGACCATGAATCGACGCTGAATATTACGTAACGTGCGGCTGCGAATATCCTGATCCACCGCCAGATGTAGCATGCCATAGACCAGCCCTTCGCGTAATGCGCCGCCAGCAAGGGTCATGCACTGAATATTCAGTTCGGTGAAAATGGCAATCAGGATCGCCAGCCCGCTGGGGAAAACCAGCGCACGTTCCAGCGTTAAGCCTTCAATTTCCAGCTCTTCCAGACGGCCACAATGAATGGCTCGCTGCTTTAGCTGCTGAAGTTTCGCCAGCGTGATACGCTCATCCATGCCTTGCGCCATCATGATTTCCTGCAACGCCTGGACGGTACCAGAAGCACCAACGCAGACTTTCCAGCCATGAAAACGCAGTTTGTCAGCGACCGGACGCAGCACTTCGCGCGCAGCCTGCTCGGCCTGGTCGAAGTTTTCCTGCGCCAGATTACGATCGGTAAAATACCGTTCGAGCCAGGTGACGCAGCCCATTGACAGGCTAAACAAGGAAGTCGTTTGTGCGCCGGAGCCGGTAACCAGTTCAGTGCTGGCGCCGCCAATATCAACGACCAGACGCTGATCGGCCCCGCCGGTAGTGTGGGCAACACCCTGATAAATCAGTCGTGCTTCTTCTTCGCCGCTAATGACCTGGACAGGACAGCCGAGGATATCTTGCGCTTTAGCGATAAACTCATCGGCATTTACGGCGATGCGTAATGTTGCCGTGGCAACCACGCGGATTTGCGGTTGAGGAATATCCTGCAGGCGTTCAGCAAACAGGCGCAAACATTGCCAACCGCGCTCCATCGCCTCTGCGGAGAGAACGTAGTCGCTATTGAGTCCAGCGGCCAGACGCACTTTGCGTTTAATACGCGTGAGCGTCTGGATGCTTCCCGCCACCTCGCGTACGACCAGCATATGAAAACTATTGGAGCCGAGATCGATTGCCGCATACAACGAGGTAGAGTTCATACACTTCATCCTTCAACCTGTATCTGTGTTGGCTGCGTTCTCTCACCCGAATCACTTACTTTATTAAGCTCATCGGGATTCGTTTTCTTGCCGCCTTGATAAAGGCTGAATGATTTTGTGTATGGCATAACTTTTCTTAACCTGAACGACGACGATTACGCGGAGCGCCACCGGTACGACGTGGGCCATTACCTGTGCGCGGGCGCGTCAGGCGCAGCGGCTTCGGCAGATCGGTCATTAGCGCATCCGGGTTGTACTTGCTGACCGGAATCGAGTGGCCGATATAGGTCTCGATTGCAGGTAAATTCAGCGCGTATTCTTCGCAGGCCAGGCTGATAGAGTGACCGCTTGCGCCAGCACGACCTGTACGACCGATACGGTGAACGTAATCTTCACAGTCATCCGGCAGGTCATAGTTAAAGACGTGCGTTACGGCTGGGATATGCAGGCCACGCGCGGCCACGTCAGTCGCAACGAGAATGTCGAGATCGCCACGGGTGAACTCATCCAGGATACGCAGGCGTTTTTTCTGCGCCACGTCACCGGTCAACAGGCCGACGCGATGACCATCCGCAGCGAGGCTGCCCCAGATATCTTCACAACGATGCTTGGTGTTAGCAAAGACGATGGCGCGATCTGGCCACTCTTCTTCAATCAGCGTTTGCAATAAACGCATTTTTTCTTCGTTGGAAGGATAGAAGAGTTCTTCTTTAATGCGGTGACCTGTCTTCTGCTCTGGTTCGACTTCCACATACTCAGCGTTATTCATTTGTTCGAACGCCAGTTCGCGGACGCGATAAGAGAGGGTTGCAGAAAACAGCATGTTCAGACGTTGGGTGGTTGGCGGCATACGACGGAACAGCCAACGGATATCTTTAATAAAGCCCAGATCGTACATACGATCGGCTTCATCCAGCACCACGACCTGAATCGCGCCCAGGTTAATGTGGTTCTGCTTTGCATAGTCAATGAGACGACCGGTGGTGCCGATAAGAATATCGACGCCGCTTTCCAGCACTTTCAGCTGTTTGTCGTAACCGTCGCCGCCATAAGCCAGGCCTAATTTCAGACCGGTGGTCTGTGCCAGCGGCTCGGCATCAGCGTGGATTTGCACGGCTAACTCACGCGTTGGCGCCATAATTAACGCACGCGGTTGGTTCACCTTGCGATCGGCAATCGCGGGATGAGAGAGAAGATAATGAAACGTTGACGTCAGGAACGCCATCGTTTTTCCGGTACCGGTTTGCGCCTGCCCTGCAACATCACGACCTGCCAGCGTTAGCGGCAGCGCGAGGGCCTGAATGGGCGTGCAGTTATGAAACCCTTTATTTTCAAGGGCTTCTATCACCTTTGGGTGCAGGGCGAAGTCGGAAAACTTCTGTTCTGTTAAATGTGTTTTGCTCATAGTGTGGTAGAATATCAGCTTACTATTGCTTTACGAAAGCGTATCCGGTGAAATAAAGTCAACCTTTAGTTGGTTAATGCTACACCAACAGCCTACACCAACACGCCAGGCTTATTCCTGTGGAGTTATATATGAGCGATAAAATTATTCACCTGACTGACGACAGTTTTGACACGGATGTACTCAAAGCGGACGGAGCGATCCTTGTTGATTTCTGGGCAGAGTGGTGCGGTCCGTGCAAAATGATCGCTCCGATTCTGGATGAAATCGCTGACGAATATCAGGGCAAACTGACGGTTGCTAAACTGAACATTGACCAAAACCCAGGCACCGCGCCGAAGTATGGTATTCGTGGTATCCCGACCCTGCTGTTGTTTAAAAACGGCGAAGTAGCGGCGACTAAAGTCGGCGCACTGTCCAAAGGTCAGTTGAAAGAATTCCTCGACGCGAATTTGGCGTAAGGAAGTCTCATGATCGGGCGACCATACTTCGAATTGATTCGGATGACTGGACGCCCGACTTGAGTCGTGCTAAGTTAGTGTTGACTTCGTATTAAACATACCTTATTAAGTTTGAATCTGGTTATATCCCATACTTCCCGTAGTTTCTCGCGCGAGAAGTGGACAGATTCAGGGCCTTATCACTCAATCCGTCTTGTCGTTTCAGTTCTGCGTACTTTCCTGTGACCAGACAGCGAACAGACATGAGTCGATGGCCGTAAACAGGCATGGATGACCCTGCCATACCATTCACAACATTAAGTTCGAGATTTACCCCAAGTTTAAGAACTCACACCATTATGAATCTTACCGAATTAAAGAATACGCCGGTTTCTGAGCTGATCACTCTCGGCGAAAATATGGGCCTTGAAAACCTGGCTCGTATGCGCAAGCAGGACATTATTTTTGCCATCCTGAAGCAGCACGCAAAGAGTGGCGAGGATATCTTTGGTGACGGTGTGCTGGAGATATTGCAGGACGGATTTGGTTTCCTCCGCTCTGCAGACAGCTCCTACCTCGCCGGTCCTGATGACATCTACGTTTCTCCCAGCCAAATCCGCCGTTTCAACCTCCGCACTGGTGATACCATTTCTGGTAAGATTCGCCCGCCGAAAGAAGGTGAACGCTACTTTGCGCTGTTGAAAGTTAACGAAGTTAACTACGACAAACCAGAAAACGCCCGTAACAAAATCCTCTTTGAGAACTTAACCCCGCTGCACGCAAACTCTCGTCTGCGTATGGAACGTGGTAATGGTTCTACTGAAGACTTAACGGCGCGCGTACTGGATCTGGCATCGCCGATCGGTCGTGGTCAGCGCGGTCTGATCGTTGCTCCGCCGAAAGCGGGTAAAACCATGCTGCTGCAGAACATCGCGCAGAGCATTGCTTACAATCATCCAGACTGTGTGCTGATGGTGCTGCTGATTGACGAACGTCCGGAAGAAGTAACCGAGATGCAGCGTCTGGTGAAAGGTGAAGTTGTTGCGTCTACTTTTGACGAACCCGCCTCCCGTCACGTTCAGGTTGCGGAAATGGTCATCGAGAAGGCGAAGCGTCTGGTTGAACACAAGAAAGACGTTATTATTCTGCTTGACTCCATCACCCGTCTGGCGCGTGCTTATAACACCGTAGTTCCGGCTTCCGGTAAAGTTCTGACTGGTGGTGTGGACGCTAACGCCCTGCACCGTCCGAAACGTTTCTTCGGTGCTGCGCGTAACGTGGAAGAGGGCGGCAGCCTGACCATCATCGCGACTGCGCTGATCGATACCGGCTCTAAAATGGATGAAGTTATCTACGAAGAGTTTAAAGGTACCGGCAACATGGAACTGCACCTCTCTCGTAAGATTGCTGAAAAACGCGTCTTCCCGGCTATCGACTACAACCGTTCCGGTACCCGTAAAGAAGAGCTGCTCACCACTCAGGAAGAGCTGCAGAAAATGTGGATCCTGCGCAAAATTATCCATCCGATGGGTGAAATCGACGCGATGGAATTCCTCATTAATAAGCTGGCGATGACCAAGACCAACGACGACTTCTTCGATATGATGAAGCGTTCCTGATTCTGGCATCATCTGAAAACGCCACGTTTTTACGTGGCGTTTTGCTTTTACGATTCATCCTAATGTTTGGTCAGATAAAATTGTCAATATTATCGGCGTCATGGATTGTCACAATGTGCGGCATGACCTACAAGAGGTAGGAAGTGTAATGTTTTAGCTGCTCTCTTCAAGGGGGCGTCTTAACGCATTATACTTTAAGGAAATGATATATGCTGAGAACACATACACTGTGAATCTACTCGCTGCTTTCTCTGAGCTAGTTAGTATTTTTTTATTCACAACCATTTTTATTTTTTTGGCGCGAAAAGTAGCCATAAAAATAGGTTTAGTGGATAAGCCAAACTTCCGCAAACGTCACCAAGGGATTATTCCTTTAGTGGGCGGGATTTCTGTGTTTGCAGGGATCAATTTTATGTTTGGTCTTTCGGATTATTACATTCCCCATGCCTCGTTATACCTCTTTTGTGCAAGTGTGCTGGTGTTTGTTGGCGCGCTTGACGATCGTTTTGATATCAGCGTAAAAATTCGGGCAGTCGTTCAGGCGGCGATTGCTATTGTGATGATGGTAAAAGGTGAGCTTTACCTAAGTAGCCTGGGGTATATTTTTGGCCCGTGGGAGTTGTTGTTGGGTCCCTTTGGTTATTTTCTCACCCTTTTTGCCGTCTGGGCGGCGATTAACGCCTTTAATATGGTTGATGGTATTGATGGCTTGTTAGGCGGGCTATCCAGCGTCTCATTCGCCGCGATGGGGTTTATCCTGTGGTTCGATGGTCAGACAAGCCTGGCTATCTGGTGTTTTGCCATGATTGCCGCCATCCTGCCTTACATCATGCTGAATCTGGGCATTCTTGGACGCCGCTATAAAGTCTTTATGGGCGATGCGGGGAGTACGCTGATTGGCTTTACAGTCATTTGGATCCTGCTGGAGACCACACAAGGTGCAACACACCCTATTAGCCCGGTCACTGCACTGTGGATTATCGCCATTCCGTTAATGGATATGGTGGCGATTATGTATCGTCGTTTACGTAAAGGCATGAGTCCTTTCTCTGCAGATCGCCAGCATATTCATCATTTAGTGATGCGCGCAGGGTTTACTTCCCGACAGGCATTTGTTCTGATCACGCTGGCTGCAGCGATTCTGGCCTCTATCGGCGTACTGGCTGAATATTTTCGTTTAGTCCCTGAATGGGCCATGTTGGTGCTCTTTTTACTGGCATTCGGTCTTTACGGTTACTGTATTAAGCGGGCATGGAAGGTGGCGAGATTTATTAAGCGTGTTAAGCGCAGGCTGCGAAGGCACCGCGAAGGCAAACCAAACTTAACCAAGTGAATTGAGGATGCGATGACACAACCATTACCGGGGGAACACGCCGTGAGCGCAGAAAATGAACTGGATATCCGTGGGTTGTTTCGTGCCTTATGGGCAGGGAAAGTGTGGATTATTGGTATCGCGCTTGCCTTTGCGATAGTCGCTCTTGCCTATACGTTCTTTGCTCGTCAGGAGTGGAGTGCTACGGCGATTTCAGACAAGCCAACGGTTAATATGTTGGGCGGTTACTACTCTCAACAGCAGTTTTTGCGTAACCTGGATATTAAGGCCAGCCTCGCATCTGCGGACCAGCCGTCGGTAATGGACGAAGCCTATAAAGAATTCATCATGCAGCTCGCCTCCTGGGATACGCGTCGTGAATTCTGGCAGCAGACTGATTACTATAAGCAGCGTATGGTAGGTAACAGTAAAGCCGATGCGGCGATGCTGGATGAACTGATTGGTAACATCCAGTTTATGCCTGGCGATGCGTTACGTAATACCAATGACAGTGTGAAGCTGATTGCGGAGACGGCTCCTGATGCCAACAATCTACTGCGTCAGTACGTCGCCTTTGCCAGTCAGCGCGCGGCGCATCATCTGAACGAAGAGTTAAAAGGGGCCTGGGCTGCACGCACTGTGCAGATGAAGGCGCAGGTTAAACGCCAGGAAGAAGTGGCGAAATCACTATTCTCCCGCCGTGTTCACAACATTGAGCAGGCACTCAAAATTGCCGAACAGCATAACATTTCGCGTACCTCCACTGATGTTCCTGCTGATGAGTTGCCGGATTCTGAACTGTTCTTACTTGGACGTCCTATGCTGCAGGCGCGACTTGAAAACTTGCAGTCTGTTGGTCCGGACTTCGATCTGGACTACTTCCAAAACCGAGCCATGCTGAACACACTGAACGTTGGGCCAACTCTGGATCCGCGTTTTCAGACCTATCGTTATCTGCGTACGCCGGAAGAGCCAGTAAAACGTGACAGCCCTCGCCGTGCCTTCCTGATGATTATGTGGGGCATTGTTGGAGCTCTGATTGGTGCTGGCGTCGCGTTAACCCGTCGCCGCGCGATTTAGCAATACCGTTGCAGTGAGGGGCTGGGCCCTTACTGCCAATCCGAAGAGAATCGATGTGAAAGTACTGACTGTATTTGGCACGCGACCGGAGGCTATAAAAATGGCACCTCTGGTTCATGCGTTGGCAAAAGATCCTGATTTTGAGGCAAAAGTTTGCGTCACAGCGCAGCATCGGGAGATGCTCGATCAGGTGTTGAACCTCTTTTCCATAGTACCTGACTACGATCTCAATATTATGCAGCCAGGTCAGGGGCTAACAGAAATTACCTGCCGAATCCTTGAAGGGTTAAAGCCAATTCTGGCTGATTTCAAACCTGATGTGGTGCTGGTGCACGGTGATACCACGACCACTATTGCTACCAGTTTGGCTGCGTTCTATCAGCGCATCCCGGTGGGGCATGTAGAGGCGGGTTTACGTACTGGCGATCTTTACTCTCCCTGGCCGGAAGAGGCGAACCGTACGCTTACCGGGCGTCTGGCTATGTATCATTTTGCGCCGACAGAAAACTCGCGGCAGAATTTGTTACGGGAAGCTATTCCTGATAATCGTATTTTCGTCACGGGCAATACGGTTATTGATGCGTTGATCTGGGTACGCGACCGCGTACTGGCGAGTGATGCATTGCGGGCTGAACTGGCCGAACATTACCCTTTCCTCGACGCTAATAAAAAGATGATCCTGGTGACCGGTCATCGTCGGGAAAGCTTCGGTCGCGGCTTTGAAAACATTTGCCACGCGCTGGCGGAAATTGCTGCGGCTAATCAGAATGTGCAGATTGTCTATCCGGTACACCTGAATCCTAACGTCAGCGAGCCGGTCAACCGCATCCTGGGGCACGTTGAAAACGTGATTCTGATTGAACCGCAGGACTACATGCCGTTTGTCTGGCTGATGAATCACGCCTGGCTGATCCTGACCGATTCCGGCGGGATTCAGGAAGAAGCCCCATCCCTGGGGAAACCGGTGCTGGTGATGCGTGAAACAACGGAACGGCCTGAAGCTATTACCGCAGGCACTGTACGCCTGGTGGGGACTGACCCACAGCGTATTGTAGAAGAAGTCACGCGTTTGCTGCATGACGACAATGAATATCAGACCATGAGCCGTGCCCATAACCCATATGGTGACGGGCTGGCGTGTGGCCGCATTTTACACGCGTTAAAAAATAATCGGGTATCGCTATGAGTTTTACGACCATTTCTGTCATTGGGCTGGGTTATATCGGACTGCCAACGGCGGCTGCCTTTGCTTCCCGTCAAAAACATGTAATTGGCGTAGATGTAAATCAACATGCAGTGGATACCATTAATCGCGGCGAAATTCACATTGTTGAGCCCGATCTGGCCGCTGTGGTGAAAACGGCGGTCGAAAACGGATTTCTTCGTGCAACCACTACTCCCGTAGACGCTGATGCGTATCTGATTGCTGTGCCTACCCCGTTCAAGGGAGAGCATGAACCCGATATGGTCTACGTTGAAGCTGCGGCGAAGTCTCTTGCGCCAGTGCTGAAAAAAGGCGCGTTGGTGATACTTGAATCGACGTCACCTGTCGGGGCAACTGAACAGATGGCCGCATGGCTTGCAGAAATGCGGCCTGATCTGACTTTCCCGCAGCAGGTCGGTGAACAGGCCGATGTGAATATTGCGTATTGTCCGGAGCGCGTGCTGCCAGGCCAGGTCATGGTCGAACTGATTAAAAACGACCGCGTGATCGGCGGGATGACCGCCGTCTGCTCCGCGCGTGCCAGTGAGTTGTATAACATCTTCCTTGAGGGCGAATGTGTCGTGACCAACGCCCGCACCGCGGAAATGTGCAAGCTGACTGAGAATAGCTTCCGCGACGTTAATATCGCCTTTGCGAATGAATTATCGCTAATTTGCGCCGATCAGGGGATTAACGTCTGGGAACTGATTCGCCTGGCAAACCGTCATCCGCGAGTCAATATTCTGCAACCAGGACCTGGCGTTGGTGGACACTGTATCGCGGTCGATCCGTGGTTTATCGTGGCGCAGAACCCGCAGCAGGCGAAACTGATCCGTACCGCACGCGAAGTTAATGATGGTAAGCCTCATTGGGTCGTCGAGCGGGTAAAAGCCGCTGTGGCCGACTGTCTGGCAGATACCAACAAACGGGCCAGTGAAGTGAAAATCGCCTGCTTTGGTTTGGCTTTTAAACCGAATATTGATGATTTACGTGAAAGCCCGGCGATGGGAATTGCGCAGAGTATCGCGCATTGGCACAAAGGTGAAATGCTGGTGGTGGAACCGAATATCCATCAACTGCCGAAAAAACTGGACGGCATTTGCCAACTGGCGACATTGGACGATGCGCTGGCAAGCGCCGATGTGCTGGTCATGCTGGTCGACCATAATGAATTTAAAGCCATTAAAGGCGATGCGGTTCTTCAGCAGTACATCGTTGATACCAAAGGGGTCTGGCGCTAATGAAACGAATTCTGGTTACCGGTGGCGCGGGGTTTATCGGCTCGGCGGTTGTACGGCATATTATTCAAGAGACCCAGGATGCGGTGGTTGTGGTCGATAAGCTGACCTATGCCGGAAACCTGATGTCGCTGACGCCGGTTGCACAGAATGACCGTTTTGCCTTTGAGAAAGTGGATATCTGCGATCGGGCATCGCTCGACAAAGTGTTTCAACACTACCAGCCAGACTGCGTGATGCATCTGGCGGCAGAAAGCCATGTCGATCGCTCTATTGATGGTCCGGCTGCTTTTATCGAAACCAACATTGTGGGCACCTACACGCTGTTGGAAGCGGCACGCGCTTACTGGAGTGCATTGGCCAGCGAGAAAAAATCGGCGTTTCGCTTCCACCATATCTCAACTGATGAGGTGTATGGCGATCTCCATTCGACAGATGATTTCTTTACTGAAAGCACGCCTTATGCGCCGAGTAGCCCTTATTCCGCGTCGAAAGCCAGCAGCGATCATCTGGTACGCGCGTGGTTGCGAACCTATGGCCTGCCAACGCTCATTACCAACTGCTCTAACAACTATGGCCCCTACCATTTCCCGGAAAAACTCATCCCGCTGATGATCCTCAACGCATTGGCTGGGAAACCGCTGCCGGTATACGGCAATGGGCAACAGATCCGCGACTGGTTGTATGTAGAAGATCATGCCAGGGCGCTCTATTGCGTGGCGACAACGGGCGCGATTGGGGAAACCTATAATATTGGTGGTCACAATGAGCGTAAAAACCTGGACGTTGTCGAAACGGTTTGCAGCCTGTTGGAAGAGCTGGCGCCGCAAAAACCACAAGGCATTGCACAGTACCGAGACTTGATCACTTTTGTTGACGATCGCCCGGGTCATGATGTGCGGTATGCCATTGACGCGTCGAAAATTGCGCGTGAATTAGGCTGGATACCGCAGGAAACGTTTGAAAGCGGAATGCGCAAAACCGTGCAGTGGTATCTGGATAATCAGGCATGGTGGAAACCCGTGCAGGATGGCAGCTATCAGGGTGAACGTTTAGGTCTGAAGGGCTAACAGCCTGGTTTTGGCTCCCGGAGGAGACAACGCATGAAAGGTATCATTCTGGCGGGCGGTTCAGGTACTCGCCTGTATCCCATTACGCGTGGCGTATCGAAGCAGCTATTGCCCATTTACGATAAGCCGATGATTTACTACCCGCTATCAGTGCTAATGCTGGCGGGGATTCGCGAAATTCTGATTATTACCACGCCGGAAGATAAAGGTTATTTCCAGCGTTTGTTAGGCGATGGCTCTGAGTTCGGCATTGAATTGCACTATGCCGAGCAACCCAGCCCGGATGGATTAGCGCAGGCATTTATCATTGGTGAAACGTTCCTTAACGGTGAACCATCATGTCTGGTATTAGGGGATAATATCTTCTTTGGTCAGGGCTTCAGTCCAAAACTACGTCATGTAGCCGCCCGCACAGAAGGTGCGACGGTGTTTGGTTACCAGGTCATGGATCCTGAACGTTTTGGTGTTGTGGAGTTTGACGACAATTTTCGCGCTATCTCTCTGGAAGAGAAGCCGAAAGCACCGAAATCTAACTGGGCGGTAACAGGGCTCTATTTCTATGACAGTAAAGTGGTGGAATACGCAAAACGCGTGAAACCTTCTGAGCGTGGAGAACTGGAGATTACGTCGATCAACCAGATGTATCTTGATGATGGGCATCTGACGGTGGAATTGCTTGGACGTGGCTTTGCCTGGCTGGATACCGGTACGCATGACAGTCTGATCGAAGCGAGTACTTTTGTGCAGACGGTAGAAAAACGTCAGGGTTTTAAAATAGCCTGTCTGGAAGAGATCGCCTGGCGTAACGGTTGGCTGGATGATGAAGGCGTGAAACGTGCCGCCAGCTCGCTGGCTAAAACGGGCTATGGCCAATATTTGCTGGAGCTGCTCCGTGCTCGTCCGCGCCAGTATTGAGCCGCTTAGCTGGGAAAATACGTTTTTTGGCGTGAATAGCGCCATTATACGTTTTGACCAACACGCGCCGGTTCTGACGGTGGATGCGTTACGTCCCTGGTCGCGGGTACAGGCAAAAATTGCTGCCGCAAATACCCATGAATTGGATGCCTTGCAGCGGTTGGGTTTCTCACTGGTCGAAGGCGAAGTGGATTTTGTACTGCCCGTGACGTGTGCCAGCGGCAACTCTGACGCGCAGATCGCGCAAACTACGGATATCCCGGCATTACGCTGCCTGGCAGAACAGGCATTCGCGCAAAGCCGTTTTCGCGCCCCGTGGTATGCCGCAGATGCCAGTTCGCGTTTTTATGCGCAGTGGATTGAAAATGCGGTGCTGGGGACGTTCGATCATCAATGCCTCGTTTTACGCACGCCGACAGGTGAAATTCGTGGTTATGTCTCGCTGCGCGAACTGAATGCGACCGAGGCGCGAATAGGCCTACTGGCTGGGCGTGGTGCGGGTGAAGAACTAATGCTGGCTGCGCTTTGCTGGGCGCAGGCCCGCGGTAAAACAATATTGCGCGTGGCAACCCAAATGGGTAACACCGCCGCGCTTAAACGTTACATACACAGTGGTGCGAATGTGGAAAGCACCGCGTATTGGTTATACAGGTGACACGATGATTCCATTTAATGCACCGCCGGTGGTGGGAACTGAACTCGATTACATGCAGTCTGCGATGAACAGCGGCAAACTGTGTGGCGACGGCGGCTTTACCCGTCGCTGTCAGCAGTGGCTGGAGCAGCATTTTGGCAGCGAGAAAGTTCTGTTGACGCCATCTTGTACCGCATCGCTTGAGATGGCGGCATTGCTGTTGGACATTCAGCCCGGCGATGAAATCATCATGCCGAGCTACACATTTGTCTCCACGGCTAACGCATTCGTTTTACGCGGGGCGAAAATCGTCTTTGTTGATATCCGTCCGGATACCATGAACATTGACGAAACGCTGATTGAAGCGGCGATCACCGACAAAACCCGCGCTATTGTGCCGGTACATTACGCGGGCGTGGCCTGCGAAATGGATACCATTATGGCGCTGGCCAGCAAACATAACCTGTATGTGGTCGAAGATGCGGCTCAGGGCGTGATGTCGACCTACAAAGGCCGGGCGCTGGGGACAATTGGTCACATCGGCTGCTTTAGCTTCCATGAGACTAAAAACTATACCGCAGGCGGTGAAGGCGGCGCGACGCTGATCAATGATAAAAAATTAGTCGAACGTGCCGAGATTATTCGTGAAAAAGGGACAAACCGTAGTCAATTTTTCCGTGGCCAGGTAGATAAGTATACCTGGCGCGATATCGGCTCCAGCTATCTGATGTCCGATCTGCAGGCTGCCTATTTGTGGGCGCAACTGGAAGCGGCCGACCGTATTAACCAGCAGCGTCTGGCGCTGTGGCAGAATTACTATGATGCCCTCGAACCGCTGGCGCGTGCCGGACGTATTGAGCTGCCTGCTGTCCCGGAAAACTGCGTGCAGAATGCCCATATGTTTTATATCAAGCTGCGCGATATCGACGATCGCACCGCGTTGATTAATTTCCTCAAAGAAGCCGAAATTATGGCGGTGTTCCACTATATTCCGCTGCATGATTGCCCGGCTGGCGATAAATTTGGCGAGTTTGCCGGTGTTGATCGTTACACCACCAAAGAGAGCGAGCGTCTGCTGCGTTTACCGCTGTTCTATAACCTGTCACCGGTTAACCAGCGAACGGTAATTTCGACCTTACTCAATTACTTCTCCTGATATGTCGCTTGCTAAAGCGTCCTTATGGACGGCGGCCAGTACGCTGGTAAAAATTGGGGCGGGTTTGCTGGTGGTGAAACTATTGGCCGTCTCCTTTGGCCCGGCAGGTGTGGGCCAGGCGGGTAATTTTCGCCAAATGGTCACCGTGCTGGGCGTGTTGGCGGGGGCTGGCATTTTCAACGGTGTCACGAAATACGTTGCGCAGCACCATGACGATCCGGCCCGGCTCCGTAAGGTGGTCGGTACATCTTCCGCAATGGTGCTGGGATTCTCTACGCTGATGGCGGCGGTTTTTCTGCTGGCGGCCGCGCCGATCAGTCAGGGGTTGTTTGGCCATACGCATTATCAGGGGCTGGTTCGACTGGTTGCGCTGGTGCAGATGGGCATCGCCTGGGCTAACCTGCTGCTGGCGCTGATGAAAGGCTTCCGCGATGCGGCAGGCAACGCGCTGTCGCTGATTGTGGGTAGCCTGGTTGGCGTAGTGGCTTACTATGGCTGCTATCGCCTGGGGGGCTATGAAGGCGCCTTGCTGGGCCTGGCTCTGGTGCCTGCGCTGGTCGTTATCCCTGCCATTATTATGCTGCTTAAGCGTGGAACTATTCCGCTGCATTACCTGAAGCCCTCGTGGGACAATGGTCTGGCAGGGCAGTTAAGCAAGTTTACGCTGATGGCGCTGATTACCTCTGTAACGCTGCCTGTGGCATACGTGATGATGCGAAACCTGCTGGCGGCACAGTACAGCTGGGATGATGTGGGGATCTGGCAGGGGGTCAGCAGTATCTCCGATGCGTATCTGCAATTTATTACCGCCTCATTCAGCGTTTACTTGCTGCCGACGTTGTCGCGGCTGACAGAAAAGCATGACATTACCCGCGAGGTCATTAAGTCGCTGAAGTTCGTGCTGCCGGCGGTTGCCGCCGCGAGCTTTACGGTTTGGCTATTGCGTGATTTTGCGATCTGGCTGCTCTTTTCCGCAAAATTTACCGCCATGCGCGACCTGTTTGCCTGGCAACTGGTCGGCGATGTACTGAAAGTTGGCGCCTACGTTTTTGGGTATCTGGTGATCGCGAAAGCGTCGCTGCGGTTTTATATTTTGGCTGAAATTAGCCAGTTCATGTTATTGACGGCGTTTGCCCACTGGCTGATCCCGGCACATGGTGCTCTGGGCGCAGCGCAGGCGTATATGGCAACATACATCGTCTATTTTTCTCTTTGTTGTGGCGTGTTTTTACTCTGGCGTAGGCGGGCATGACTGTACTGATTCACGTTCTGGGATCGGATATCCCTCACCATAACCACACCGTGCTGCGGTTTTTTAACGATTCGCTGGCTGCGACGAGCGAGCATGCGCGCACGTTTATGGTTGCAGGCCAGGATGCTGGGTTCAGTGAGAGCTGCCCGGCGTTATCGCTGAGTTTCTACGACGGAAAAAAGGCGCTGGCCCAGGCGGTTATTGCGAAGGCGAAAGCGGATCGCCAACAGCGCTTCTTCTTTCATGGTCAGTTCAACACCAGCCTGTGGCTGGCGCTGCTGAGTGGGGGAATTAAACCGGAGCAGTTTTACTGGCACATCTGGGGCGCGGATTTATATGAAGTTTCCAGTGGGCTGAAATTCCGCCTGTTTTACCCGATTCGTCGCATGGCGCAGAATCGCGTGGGCTGCGTGTTTGCTACGCGAGGCGATTTACGTTATTTCGCCGGGCAGCATCCGCACGTTCGCGGCGAACTGCTCTATTTCCCAACGCGGATGGATCCCTCGCTCAATAATATGAGCAGTGAAAGCCAGCGCAGCGGTAAGATGACGGTGTTGGTTGGCAACTCTGGCGATCGCAGCAATGAGCATATTGCCGCGCTACGTGCTGTTCGCCAGCAGTTTGGTGACACGGTGAATGTGATAGTGCCGATGGGGTATCCTGCCAATAATACGGCCTATATCGACGAGGTTCGTCAGGCGGGTCTGGCATTATTTAGCGCTGATAATTTGCAAATATTGAGTGAAAAACTGGAGTTTGATGCCTATCTGGCACTATTGCGTCAGTGCGATCTGGGCTACTTTATTTTTGCTCGTCAGCAAGGGATCGGCACCTTATGTTTGTTGATCCAGGCCGGTATCCCGTGCGTGCTCAACCGTGAAAATCCTTTCTGGCAGGATATGGCAGAGCAAAATATCCCGGTTCTGTTTACGACAGATCAACTCAATGAAGGTCTCGTACGCGAAGCGCAGCGGCAACTGGCGTTGGTAGATAAAAATACGATCACCTTCTTTAGTCCGAATTATCTGCAGCCGTGGCATAACGCGCTGCGCATTGCTTCAGGAGAAACTAAATGAGCCTGATGCAATTCAGCGGGCTGCTGGTGGTCTGGCTGCTCTCCACTTTGTTTATCGCCACGCTGACCTGGTTTGAATTTCGCCGCGTGCGTTTTAACTTCAACGTCTTTTTCTCGTTGCTGTTTTTGCTAACGTTCTTCTTCGGATTCCCGCTGACCAGCATCCTGGTGTTTCGTTTTGATGTGGCGGTAGCGCCCCCGGAGATCCTGCTGCAGGCTTTGCTGTCAGCCGCTTGCTTCTATGCCGTTTACTACGTGACGTATAAAACGCGTTTACGTAAGCGCGTAGAGGATAAGCCGCGCAGGCCGCTATTTACCATTAATCGCGTTGAAGCCCATTTAACCTGGGTTATTCTGATGGCGATTGCGTTGGTGAGCGTGGGCGTCTTCTTTATGCACAATGGGTTCCTGCTGTTCAGACTGCAATCCTACAGCCAGATTTTTTCCAGTGAAGTCTCTGGCGTGGCGTTAAAGCGCTTCTTCTACTTCTTCATTCCGGCGATGCTGGTGGTCTACTTTCTGCGTCAGGACAGCAAAGCGTGGCTGTTCTTCCTGGTAAGCACCGTCGCGTTTGGCTTGTTGACCTATATGATTGTCGGCGGAACGCGCGCCAATATTATTATCGCGTTTGCCATCTTCCTGTTTATCGGCATTATTCGCGGTTGGATTTCGCTGTGGATGCTGGCCGCAGCAGGCGTGTTGGGCATCGTCGGTATGTTCTGGCTGGCGCTGAAACGCTACGGGATGAACGTGAGCGGTGACGAGGCGTTCTATACCTTCCTGTACCTGACGCGTGATACTTTCTCGCCGTGGGAAAACCTGGCGCTGTTGCTGCAGAACTACCACAATATTGAGTTCCAGGGGCTGGCGCCGATCGTCCGTGATTTCTACGTCTTTATCCCCACCTGGCTGTGGCCTGGGCGGCCGAGTATCGTTCTCAACTCCGCGAACTACTTTACCTGGGAAGTGTTGAACAACCACTCGGGGCTGGCGATTTCACCCACGTTAATTGGTTCGCTGGTGGTGATGGGCGGGGCGCTGTTTATACCGTTAGGCGCGATTGTCGTCGGGTTAATCATTAAATGGTTCGACTGGCTATATGAATTAGGTAACCGCGAAACCAATCGCTACAAGGCGGCCATTTTGCACAGTTTCTGTTTTGGCGCCATTTTCAATATGATCGTTTTGGCACGTGAAGGACTGGATTCGTTTGTCTCGCGAGTGGTCTTTTTCCTCGTGATTTTTGGCGTTTGTCTGCTGGTGGCAAAACTGCTGTTCTGGCTATTCGATAGCGCGGGACTTATCCATAAACGAATTAAATCGCTGCCCCGGACACAGATTGAAGGATCGTAATGACGGATAACACAACTGCGCCACTCTATTCGCTGCGCGGACTACAACTGATTGGCTGGCGCGATATGCAACACGCGCTAAATTACCTGTTTGCCGAAGGACGCCTCAGGCCTGGGACGCTGGTGGCTATCAATGCCGAGAAAATGCTGACGGCAGAAGATAACCCTGAAGTACGGGATCTGATTAACGCCGCTGAGTTCAAATATGCGGATGGTATTAGCGTGGTGCGTTCGGTGCGTAAAAAATTCCCGCAGGCTCAGATTTCACGCGTAGCGGGGGCCGATCTCTGGGAAGCGCTAATGGCGAGAGCCGGGCAGGAGGGAACGCCGGTTTTCCTGATTGGCGGCAAGCCTGAGGTTCTGGCGCAAACCGAAGCCAAATTGCGTGCGCAGTGGCATGTGAACATTGTGGGTAGCCAGGACGGTTATTTTACGCCGGAGCAGCGTCAGGCATTGTTTGAACGTATCCACGCCAGCGGTGCGCAAATTGTGACGGTAGCGATGGGATCGCCGAAACAAGAAATTTTTATGCGTGATTGCCGGAAGATCCACCCTGAAGCGCTGTATATGGGGGTAGGGGGGACCTACGACGTCTTTACCGGTCACGTTAAGCGTGCGCCTAAACTCTGGCAAAATCTGGGGCTGGAGTGGCTGTATCGCTTACTGTCACAGCCGAGCCGTATCACCCGTCAACTTCGTTTGTTGCGCTATCTCCGCTGGCACTATACCGGCAACCTCTGATGCTCTCTCCTCTGATAAGTAGCGTGATCTGCTAATCACGCTACTTATTCACAACATAATCGCTGCTTTCTCGCACAATCTATTCATTTTTTGAATGCTTTAATTGCCATTTAAGCGATTTTAGGAAACCATTCGCAACAATCATTACAGTGCCGTGGTGTTTTTGGCGTCAACCGTTAAGCGGTCGGTGCCGTATGGCCTGTTATGGAATAACAAGATGTACCCATAACGAGAACCGGTAATACCGGACAGCATGCAAACACATCAAGAGGATTTATGGCCGAGAACAAACCTGAGCTACAGCGTGGGCTGGAGGCTCGTCACATCGAATTAATTGCCCTTGGAGGCACTATTGGCGTCGGACTGTTTATGGGCGCCGCCAGTACCCTGAAATGGGCGGGGCCTTCGGTACTGCTGGCGTATATCGTCGCGGGGCTGTTCGTCTTTTTCATTATGCGTTCCATGGGGGAGATGTTATTCCTCGAGCCGGTTGCCGGTTCATTCGCGGTTTACGCGCACCGTTACATGAGCCCCTTCTTTGGCTATCTCACCGCCTGGTCATACTGGTTTATGTGGATGGCGGTAGGGATATCAGAGATTACCGCCATCGGGGTGTACGTACAGTTCTGGTTCCCGGAAATGGCGCAATGGATACCTGCCCTGATTGCTGTCGGGCTGGTTGCGCTGGCAAACCTCGCCGCGGTTCGCCTGTATGGTGAAATTGAATTCTGGTTTGCCATGATCAAAGTGACCACCATCATTGTGATGATCGTTATTGGGTTAGGGGTCATTTTCTTCGGCTTTGGCAATGGCGGTCAGGCGATTGGCTTTGGCAACCTGACCGACCACGGCGGCTTCTTTGCCGGCGGCTGGAAGGGTTTTCTGACGGCATTGTGTATTGTCGTGGCTTCCTACCAGGGCGTAGAGCTGATCGGCATTACTGCGGGTGAGGCGAAGAACCCCCAGGTCACGCTGCGTAGCGCGGTGGGGAAGGTGCTGTGGCGTATCCTGATTTTCTACGTCGGCGCGATCTTTGTTATCGTCACTATTTTCCCGTGGAACGAGATCGGCAGCAACGGCAGCCCGTTTGTTCTCACCTTTGCCAAGATTGGTATTACCGCCGCGGCAGGGATTATTAACTTTGTGGTCCTGACGGCGGCACTGTCTGGCTGTAACAGCGGCATGTACAGCTGCGGGCGTATGCTCTACGCGCTGGCAAAGAATCGCCAGCTACCAGCCGCTGTTGGAAAAGTCTCTCGCCATGGCGTGCCGGTTGCCGGTGTAGCGATTTCTATCGCGATCCTGCTGATTGGTTCGTGCCTGAACTACATCATTCCCAATCCGCAACGGGTGTTCGTTTATGTCTATAGTGCCAGTGTGTTGCCGGGGATGGTGCCGTGGTTTGTGATCCTGATAAGCCAGCTGCGTTTCCGTCAGGCGCATAAAGCGGCGATCGCCAGTCATCCTTTCCGCTCGATTCTGTTCCCGTGGGCGAATTATTTGACGATGGCGTTCCTGGTTTGCGTATTAATCGGTATGTACTTTAATGAAGATACCCGAATGTCGCTGTTTGTTGGGATTATCTTCTTACTGGCTGTGACGCTCATTTATAAGGTTTTTGGTCTGAATCGTCATGGCACAGCCCATAAATTGCGGGAATAAGCGACAAAACGCACAAACCATGACCAAACGATAATTTATTTTAAAAAAGCACTAGACAGAAGACCGAGACCTCCGTAATATCCAGCCCCGCAACGGCGCTAAGCGCCCGTAGCTCAGCTGGATAGAGCGCTGCCCTCCGGAGGCAGAGGTCTCAGGTTCGAATCCTGTCGGGCGCACCATTTAGTTAGGTGCCGGAGCTGCGGTGGTTTTAATACCGCGTAAAAGATTTGCAGTGGTGGCTATAGCTCAGTTGGTAGAGCCCTGGATTGTGATTCCAGTTGTCGTGGGTTCGAATCCCATTAGCCACCCCATTAATTTAAAGTTGTGAAATGCGAAGGTGGCGGAATTGGTAGACGCGCTAGCTTCAGGTGTTAGTGTCCTTAGGATGTGGGGGTTCGAGTCCCCCCCCTCGCACCACGACTTAAAGAATTGAACTAAAAATTCAAAAAGCAGTAAAACGGCGAGTAGCGCAGCTTGGTAGCGCAACTGGTTTGGGACCAGTGGGTCGGAGGTTCGAATCCTCTCTCGCCGACCAATTTTGAACCCCGCTTCGGCGGGGTTTTTTGTTTTCTGATTTTCCCTCCTCAGCCTTTATTCTCGCGAATTACCTGATGTCTTAAAAAGTTCGAATCCATAGTTTTTGCAGTGCAATCGTGGCATGCGTTGTGCAATAATATACGGGTAGATGCTCATTCCATCTCTTATGTTCGCCATCAGGCCTCATAAACTCAGGAATGATGCAGAGCCGTTTACGGTGCTTATCGTCCACAGACAGATGTCGCTCATGCCTCATCAAACACCATGGACATAACGTTGAGTGAAGCACCCATTATGTTGTCATACAGACCTGTTTAACGCCTGCTCCTTACCGAGCGGGCGTTTTTTTATGCATATACACGTCATCCTTCAAGCTGCCTCTTTGTTGGCTACGTCTGCTCACCCCAGTCACTTACTTATGTAAGCTCTTGGGGATTCCCAGACTTGCCGCCTTGATGCATCTTGAATGATTTTGTGTAGACGGTAGGCCCGGTAAGCGAAGCGCCACCGGGCAAGAGGGAATTACTGCGGGGGATTGTTGTTCTGCAGCGTCAACATCAGACCATCACGGCGCATGGTGGCGGCTTCTTCCGGCTGATGCAGCCTGTCCAGCGCGTCAGCAAGCCAGGCGTAGTCGTAGGCGTCCGGGCGCTGTTTGAGCGCAGCACGGAAGGCGAGCGTGGCTTCCTGCCATTCGCCATGCTTCATTAACGATTGCCCCAGCGTGCTCCACAGCAACGGGCGATCGCCAACGGCCTTAATCTGCTGGCGCAACACTTTTTCTATCTGTTCCGGGTTGTTGGTTTTCAGGCGCGGGATCGGCAGCACCAGACGGTCGTCATACTGACGTTTCAGACCGTCAATGATGACCTGCTGAGCCGTATCGTGATCGTCGCACTCAATCAGATGTTCAGCCATCGCTACCTGCAGGGCAACCTGATGACGGGTTTTACGGTTCTGGTTTTTCCACCACGTACGTAGCCCCTCACTGCCCTGATCGGCGCGAACCTGATCCATCAGACCCACCCATGCCTGTTGTTCCAGCATTGCGCGGTGCTCTTCATCACCCACATGCGCTTTAGCCATAGATGGAATGATATCCAGTAACGAACTCCATGCGCCGGTGCGAATGTAGGCTTGCTCAGCCAGACGCAGCACTTCCGGATGACGTGGCGTCACCTCCAGCAGCTTATCTACGCTGTGGCGCGCGGCGTGATTTTCATTACGCGCCAGTTGCAGACGAACGCGAGCGATTTCTACCGGGATCGTATCATTCCCGGCCAGTTCAGCTGCACGCTCAAGGTGTTGATTCGCGCGCGCTTCATCGCCGCGTTGCTGGGCCGCTTCTGCCGCCAGCAGGTAATTCACTACCGGTTGTTCAGCATGATCGGCGTTTTTCGACATCAGCTTTTCAACCTGCTGATAATCGCCTTCCGCCAGTTTGAGCAGCGCTTGTTCAGTCTGCTTGCGGGCGCGGCGACGTTTACGGCCGACAAACCATCCGCGGGTATGCGCGCCGGTGCGGAAAATTCGGCGCAGCAGCCATTCAATCGCAAACAGGACGACCATCGCGACGATCAGGATGATCACCAGGCCCGTCACGCTGGTTTCAATGTTGTAATTATCGGTTTGGATCAGCACGTAGCCCTGATGACCGGCAATCATTGGACCAACGACGATCCCGGCAATCAACAGTACAAAGAGTAATAATACTTTTAGCATCATTATTCTCCTTGCGGCGCGGTTGCCGGGGTGTCTGCCGAAGGAGCAGGAGCGGCGGCAACCGGCGCTGTGACAGGCTGCGCCAGTAAATTACGCACGCGGGTCTGCATTAATTTGTCGAGAATAGCCTGGCTCTGCAGTGTTTCTGGCACATCCATACTGATGCTTTGTTGGCTCAGCTGGTCTACCTCTTCCAGGAAAGCTTTGGTGGTTGCATCGTCGGTGTCGTAGTAGGCGCGTACCCAGGTAGAGACATTTTCCAGCGCCTGGCGGTATGTCTCTTCCTGATGACGCGGTACGGCCTGGGCGGCTACTAACAGGCGAGAACGAATGTTCTCACGTAAGTAAACGTCCTGGTTCGGCGCCAGCAGCGGGACGGCGGTTTCATCTCGACGGCGAACAGTGATAAAGCTGTCCATAAAATTCTGCCAGCTTTTTTGCAGGTTGACGCGCCATTCACTAATTGAGCTGGACAGCTCGCTGCTGTCGGAGTCCATCGGTGAATCGTCGGTGTCGTTGTCGGCCAGACGCAGGTTATCAATCTGGTTAGAGAGCTGATTCACTTTCAGGATAATGCCGTCATAGTCGACCTGAGTTACCGCGGAGAGGCTCGCGATGTCGTCAGTAATCGCGCGACGGGCGGCAATTAAGCTCGGGTCGTTCATATCCGCCAGACTGGCGTCGGCGCTTTTCAGCAGCGCCGCGGCGGTGGTAACGTCCTGATCGCTCCATAATTTACGACCAGCCAGTTTTACCAGAAAATCAGCCTGCGCCAGCAGCCATGTCCCAGCATCGCTGCCGGAGATAGTGGCGACTTTTTGCTGCACTTCATCAAGCTGTTTGACCAGCGCGGCTTGCTGGCGAGTGGCTTCATCAAGCTGCGTTGCCTGCTGTTTAATGATGCCTTCCAGCTCAGCTTTTTGGCTTTCTTGCGCTTTTTGCAGCGCCGTCAGCTGGTTCGCCAGCGCATCGCTGGTTGCCGTCTGCGTTGTTGCCTGCTGTTTCCCCCAGCCATACAGACCCACACCTGCTGCCAGCGCAATAGCAATCGCCACCGCGCTCAGAATCAGCGCCGTGCTGTTGTTACCCTTTTTTTCAGTATTGACTGGCTGTGCTGTGGTTTCCACGGCCTCCCTGGTCTCTTCAACCACGGCGGAGGATTTTTCTTGTTCCGTCATTATGGCATCCCATTATGAGAGTTATTGTAATGCGCGTAGTAGCGCATCGTTGTCGGCGTTATCAGCGACCTTAATATCTTGCCAGCCCAGTTCCCGGGCGAGGTGCGCCAGACGCTCACTGACGACCAGCAGCCGACAGCGTAGTAACCAGTGCTCACGATACCACTGCGGAATGAGCGACCAGAGCTGTTGTAACATCTCACCGCTGGTGACCACCACCGTGGTCACGCCGCGAGATTGCCAGCGCATTGCTTCTTCCGCACCATCGTAATTTTTTGCACTGCGTTGATAACATTCACAAAAATCAACATCGGCTCCACGCGCCGTCAGGGTTTCACCTATCAGTTCCCGACCGCCGTTGCCGCGTAAAATAAGCGCGCGTTTTCCCGCAATATTTTGTAATTCAGGTAATTGTAGCAAGACTTCGCTGATTTCCCGATCCAGAGGATAGTGAATATTGCAGCCGCTAACAGTATGCAGTGCCAGCGCCGTTGTACGACCAATGGCAAAATAATGCGGAAGGGAAGGCCAGCTTTTCCCTTGTTGCTGAAGTTCGGCATCGGCAAAGGTGACAGCGTGCTGCGAGAGGGCAAAAACCAGATCGTTATCCGTCAGCGCCGACAGTCGGGAGGCGAGTGTTGCCAGTTCCCGACCCGGGGAAAACTCGATGAGCGGAAAACTCCAGGCCACCTGCCCCAGTGTGCGCAGACGGCTCACTAACTCTTCCCCTGCGGGAGACGGGCGGGTGACCAGAATACTCATGCGGGTGCTTCTCCGTTATAAACTTCAGCCAGAATGGCGCGCGCACCATTCTCCAGGAGCTCTTCTGCCAGAGAGATGCCCATCTGTTCAGCATCCAGCGCGGCACCGCGACGTTCCCCGCATACCATCTGCGATCCGTCAGGCGCGCCGACCAGCGCGCGTAGCCAAATCTCACCGTTGATGAGTTCGGCATAACTGCCGATAGGCACCTGACATCCCCCTTCGAGGCGAGTGTTCATGGCGCGTTCGGCTGTTACGCGTAGCGCGGTCTCTTCGTGGTTGAGCGGCGCTAACAACGCCTGAGTACGCATATCGTCCAGTCGGCACTCTATGCCGACGGCGCCTTGCCCGACAGCGGGCAGGGAGACTTCCGGCGGCAGTGCGGTACGGACTCGCGATTCAAGCCCTAAACGTTTTAACCCGGCGACCGCCAGGATAATGGCGTCGTAATCGCCGTTATCCAATTTGCCGAGACGCGTACCGACGTTGCCGCGCAGCGAACGGATGACGAGATCCGGGCGACGCTTTGCCAACTGGCACTGGCGACGCAAACTGGATGTCCCGACAATACTACCTGCGGGAAGGTCATCCAACGTGTTGTACTTATTTGAGACGAAAGCATCACGCGGATCCTCTCGCTCGCAAATGGTGACCAGTCCAAGACCGTCAGGGAATTCAACCGGCACATCCTTCATGGAATGCACGGCGATATCGGCGCGTTTTTCCAGCAGCGCGACTTCCAGCTCTTTAACAAACAACCCTTTCCCTCCGACCTTTGCCAGCGGGGTATCAAGGATCACATCGCCACGGGTTACCATAGGAACCAGTTCCACGATCAGACCGGGGTGATTTGCCATTAAGGCGTCTTTGACATAATGTGCCTGCCAGAGCGCAAGGGGGCTTTGGCGTGTGGCAATTCTCAAAACATTGTCTAACATGCTTGTTACCGTCATTATCAATCATTGACCATCCTAACATCCTTATCAAAGGGATGTCAGCGTTACGCTCAAACGTAAGTGAGAGGAAAAGCTGCTGCATCATCAGTGGCAGTGAATAATGACGAGAAACCTTCCGACCGTATGAAGGAATTTACACGTAACGAACGGTGCTACACTTGTATGTAGCGCATCTTTCTTTACGGTCAATGAGCAAGGTGTTAAATTGATCACGTTTTAGACCATTTTTTCGGCTGTACCGCACAAAAAAATACGGACGAAAAACAGGTAACGGTTATTTTTGACATACGGTTTATCCGAATTGATGTCGATTATTGTGAGCGCTTGCGCCGCAGCAATCGACAGCATGACGGATAGCAACATCAGGCGATACGTCTTGTACCTCTATATTGAGACTCTGAAACAGAGACTGGATGCCATAAATCAACTGCGTGTGGATCGCGCGCTTGCTGCCATGGGACCTGCTTTCCAGCAGGTATACAGTCTGCTGCCGACATTATTGCACTACCACCACCCTCTGATGCCGGGTTACCTCGATGGTAACGTTCCCAAAGGCATATGCTTTTACACGCCTGATGAAACCCAACGCCACTACCTTAACGAACTCGAACTGTACCGCGGTATGTCACCGCAGGAACCTCCCAAGGGCGAACTGCCGATCACCGGCGTCTACTCAATGGGCAGCACCTCTTCGGTAGGGCAAAGCTGTTCTTCCGACCTCGATATCTGGGTCTGCCACCAATCCTGGCTGGATAGCGAAGAGCGCCAGCTGTTGCAGCGTAAATGTAGCCTGCTCGAAAGCTGGGCCGCTTCGCTGGGCGTGGAAGTCAGTTTCTTCCTGATTGATGAAAACCGTTTCCGTCACAATGAAAGCGGCAGTCTTGGTGGTGAAGACTGTGGCTCGACGCAGCATATCCTGTTGCTTGATGAATTCTATCGCACCGCTGTGCGCCTCGCGGGCAAACGTATTCTGTGGAATATGGTGCCGGGCGACGAAGAAGAGCATTACGACGATTACGTCATGAAGCTCTACGCGCAGGGCGTATTAACGCCAAACGAATGGCTGGATCTCGGCGGACTCAGTTCGCTCTCCGCCGAAGAGTACTTTGGCGCCAGCCTCTGGCAGTTATATAAAAGTATCGATTCCCCGTACAAAGCGGTGCTGAAGACGCTGCTGCTGGAAGCCTACTCCTGGGAATATCCCAATCCTCGCCTGTTGGCGAAAGACATTAAACAGCGCCTGCACGATGGCGAGATCGTCTCTTTTGGTCTCGATCCCTACTGCATGATGCTGGAGCGTGTGACCGAATATCTCACGGCGATCGAAGACCCGACGCGCCTGGATTTAGTGCGTCGATGTTTCTACTTAAAAGTGTGTGAGAAACTGAGCCGCGAGCGCGCCTGCGTGGGCTGGCGTCGTGAAGTATTAAGTCAGTTAGTGCAAGAATGGGGCTGGGACGAAGCCCGTCTGACAATGCTGGATAACCGCGCTAACTGGAAGATTGATCAGGTACGTGAAGCGCATAACGAACTGCTTGATGCGATGATGCAGAGCTATCGTAATCTGATCCGCTTTGCGCGGCGCAATAACCTCAGCGTTAGCGCCAGTCCGCAGGATATCGGCGTGCTGACCCGTAAGCTGTATGCCGCGTTTGAAGCGTTGCCGGGTAAGGTAACGCTGGTGAACCCGCAAATATCTCCGGACCTCTCAGAACCGAACCTGACCTTTATCCATGTGCCGCCGGGCCGCGCCAATCGTTCGGGTTGGTATCTCTACAACCGCGCGCCAAATATGGATTCGATCATTAGCCATCAGCCGCTGGAATATAACCGCTACCTCAACAAGCTGGTGGCGTGGGCCTGGTTCAACGGTCTGCTGACATCGCGTACGCATTTGTTTATTAAGGGCAACGGTATTGTTGATTTGCCGAAGCTGCAGGAAATGGTCGCCGATGTATCGCACCACTTCCCGCTGCGCCTGCCGGCACCAACGCCGAAAGCGCTCTACAGCCCGTGCGAAATTCGCCATCTGGCGATTATCGTTAACCTTGAATATGACCCGACGACCGCATTCCGTAATCAGGTGGTGCATTTTGATTTCCGTAAGCTGGACGTCTTCAGCTTTGGCGAAGAGCAAAATTGCCTGGTAGGGAGCGTCGACCTGCTGTACCGCAACTCGTGGAATGAAGTACGTACGCTGCACTTCAACGGCGAGCAGGCGATGATTGAAGCGTTAAAAACGATTCTGGGCAAAATGCACCAGGATGCCGCGCCGCCGGATAGCGTCGAAGTGTTCTGCTACAGCCAGCATCTGCGTGGGTTAATCCGTACCCGCGTGCAGCAACTGGTTTCTGAGTGTATCGAGCTGCGCCTTTCCAGTACCCGCCAGGAAACCGGGCGTTTCAAAGCGCTGCGCGTGTCTGGTCAGACGTGGGGACTGTTCTTCGAGCGTCTGAACGTATCGGTACAGAAACTGGAAAACGCCATCGAATTCTATGGGGCGATTTCACACAACAAACTGCACGGCCTTTCCGTCCAGGTTGAAACGAACCACGTGAAACTCCCGTCGGTGGTGGACGGTTTTGCCAGTGAAGGGATCATTCAGTTCTTTTTCGAAGAAACGGGCGATGAGCAGGGCTTTAATATTTATATACTGGATGAGAGTAACCGTGCGGAGGTGTATCACCACTGCGAGGGAAGCAAAGAAGAGCTGGTACGTGATGTCAGCCGCTTCTATTCATCGTCGCACGATCGCTTTACCTACGGCTCCAGCTTCATCAACTTTAACCTGCCGCAGTTCTATCAGATTGTGAAAACCGACGGACGTGCGCAGGTGATTCCGTTCCGTACCCAGCCGCTCAACCCAGTCCCGCCAGCTAATCAGGATAACGACACGCCGATGTTGCAGCAGTATTTCTCCTGAGGCTTTTCGCCCGGTGGCGGCTACGCCTTACCGGGCCTACTGTAGGCCGGATAAGCAAAGCGTATCCGGCAAAAAATCAACGGAAGCTCACCTCTTCACCCGACTGCTGCGTTGCCGCCTGCTCCAGCAAATCCCAGAACGTTTCGCCGCTACGGTCGCAGATCCACTCGTCGCCTTTCAGGTCAAAGTGGTAGCCGCCTTGTTTGGTTGCCAGCCACACCTGGTGCAGCGGCTCCTGACGGTTAATAATGATTTTGCTGCCGTTTTCGAAGCTGATGGTCAGCACGCCGCCGTTGATCTCACAATCGATATCGCTGTCGCCGTCCCAGTCATCCAGACGCTCCTCAATGGTCATCCACAGGGTGTCGGCAAGGCGATGAAATTCACTGTCGTTCATTTTCTTATCCTGTTTTTCGTGATGACGGCAGTATAACCTGAAACAAAACGCGTTGCAGATTACAGGCTAACTCTTGCTTTTACGCCTTCTCCTGCGATGATAGAAAACAGAAAGCATGAACTTTACAGGCAATCCATAATGAAAAACGTGTTAAAGCCACTCGCTGTCATTTTAACTCTGTTCAGCCTGACGGGCTGCGGGCTAAAAGGCCCGCTCTATTTCCCGCCAGCAGATAAAACCGCGCCGCCTCCGACCAAGAGCGTTCAGCCGCAATCGCAATCCACCACGCCTGAGAAAAACGATCGTGGGATCAGCGACGGCCCTTCTCAGGTGAATTACTGACGGCAGGAATAGATTTACATTTCTGTACCCGCGTGAACGGAGTGAATGATGCAATTCTCTAAAATGCATGGCCTTGGCAACGATTTTATGGTCGTCGACGCGGTAACGCAGAATGTCTTTTTCTCACCAGAGCTGATCCGCCGCCTGTCCGACAGGCATCTCGGCGTTGGGTTTGATCAGTTGCTGGTGGTTGAACCTCCGTATGATCCGGAGCTGGATTTCCACTACCGTATTTTTAATGCCGACGGCAGTGAAGTGTCACAGTGTGGCAATGGCGCCCGTTGTTTTGCTCGCTTTGTTCGCCTGAAAGGGCTGACCAATAAACGTGATATTCGCGTCAGTACCGCGAATGGTCGTATGGTGTTAACCGTAACCGACGACGAACTGGTGCGGGTGAATATGGGGGAACCCAACTTTGAACCTTCGCAGGTTCCGTTTCGCGCCAACAAAGCAGAGAAGACCTATATTATGCGCGCGGCCGAACAGACAATATTGTGCGGCGTGGTTTCAATGGGGAACCCACACTGCGTGATTCAGGTTGATGATGTTGATACGGCCACGGTGGAAACGCTGGGACCGGTGCTGGAAAGCCACGAACGCTTTCCTGAACGCGCCAACATCGGCTTTATGCAGGTGGTAAAGCGCGAGCATATCCGGCTGCGCGTCTATGAACGCGGGGCGGGTGAAACGCAGGCCTGCGGCAGCGGAGCGTGCGCCGCTGTTGCGGTAGGTATTCAGCAGGGCCTGCTGGCAGAAGAGGTGAGGGTGGAGTTACCTGGCGGTCGACTTGATATCGCCTGGAAAGGTCCGGGTCATCCGCTGTATATGACTGGCCCGGCGGCACATGTCTACGACGGATTTATTCACTTATGAAGCAACCAGGGGAAGAACTACAGGAAACGCTCATGGAGCTCGACGATCGGGCGGTCGTCGATTACCTGCAACGTAATCCTGAGTTTTTTATCCGTAATGCCCGGGCAGTTGAAGCGATGCGCGTCCCACACCCTGTGCGGGGCACGATCTCTTTAGTTGAATGGCATATGGCGCGGGCACGTAATCATATTAATGTGCTTGAAGAGAACATGGCGTTATTGATGGAACAAGCCAACGCCAATGAAAGCCTGTTCTATCGTCTGCTAAATCTGCAAAGTCGCCTGGTGTCGGCCAGCAGTCTTGACGATATGCTGATGCGATTTCATCGCTGGGCGCGTGAGCTGGGGCTGGCCGGCGCGACGGTGCGTCTGTTTCCGGACCGGTGGCGACTTGGCGCGCCATCCAAATTTACGCATCTGGCATTAAGCCGTCAGGCCTTTGAACCGTTGCGTATTCAGCGTCTGGGGCAGTCGCAGCACTATCTTGGGCCACTCAATGGTCCGGAATTGCTGGTTATGATGCCGGAGGCGAAAGCGATAGGCTCGGTGGCGATGTCGATGCTGGGGCAAGATGGTTCCCTGGGCGTGATGCTATTCAGCAGCCGTGACGTTAACCATTACCAGCAGGGGCAAGGTACACAATTACTGCAAGAAATCTCGCTGATGTTGCCGGAGCTGCTGGAGCGCTGGATTGAACGCGTATGACCGATTCACCCCTTTCTCAGGATGTGGCGCGCTTTTTGCGCTATCTGGGCGTTGAGCGCCAGCTTAGCCCGATCACGCTACTCAATTATCAGCGTCAGCTTGATGCCATCATCGCGTTAGCCGGAGAAACCGGTCTGCAAAGCTGGCAACAATGTGACGCTGCAATGGTACGCAGCTTTGCTGTGCGCAGCCGTCGTAAAGGGCTGGGAGCGGCGAGTCTGGCATTGCGTCTCTCCGCACTACGCAGTTTCTTCGACTGGCTGGTTAATCAGGGCGAGCTGAAAGCCAACCCGGCAAAAAGCGTTTCCGCGCCGAAAGCGCCACGCCACTTACCTAAAAATATCGACGTCGATGATGTTAATCGTCTGCTGGATATCGATCTCAACGATCCCCTTGCCGTGCGCGACCGGGCGATGCTGGAAGTGATGTACGGCGCGGGACTGCGTTTATCTGAACTGGTTGGGCTGGATATTAAACATCTCAATCTCGACACCGGCGAAGTGTGGGTGATGGGCAAGGGCAGTAAAGAACGTCGTCTGCCGATCGGCCGCAATGCGGTGGCGTGGATTGAGCACTGGCTGGATCTGCGCGGTTTATTTGGCGGGGATGACGATGCGTTGTTCCTGTCTAAACTGGGCAAGCGCATCTCTGCGCGTAACGTGCAGAAACGCTTTGCGGAATGGGGTATCAAACAGGGGCTGAACAGCCACGTCCATCCCCACAAATTGCGCCACTCTTTTGCGACGCATATGCTGGAGTCGAGCGGCGATCTACGCGGAGTGCAGGAGTTATTGGGTCATGCCAATCTCTCCACTACTCAAATCTATACCCATCTTGATTTTCAACACCTGGCTTCAGTGTACGATGCGGCGCATCCGCGCGCCAAACGGGGGAAATAATGCGTTTTTACCGGCCTTTGGGGCGTATTTCTGCGCTCACCTTTGACCTTGATGACACCCTTTACGATAACCGTCCCGTTATCACACGCACAGAGCAGGAAGCGCTCGCGTTTGTACAGAATTATCATCCGGCGTTGAATTCGCTGCAAAATAGCGACCTGCAGCGCTTACGTCAGGCCGTTCGTGACGCCGAGCCGGAAATCTACCACGACGTTACCCAATGGCGTCACCGCGCCGTAGAGCGCGCTATGCTTGAGGCTGGTCTGTCAGCGGCAGAAGCCTTGATGGGGGCGAATGCGGCGATGATGAATTTCGCCAAATGGCGTAGCCGCATTGATGTTCCGCAGGCGACGCATGACACGCTGAAGGCGCTGGCCCGCAAATGGCCGCTGGTGGCGATCACCAATGGTAACGCGCAGCCGGAACTGTTTGGTCTGGGTGATTATTTTGAGTTTGTGCTGCGCGCCGGTCCCGACGGGCGCTCAAAACCGTTCAGCGACATGTACGCGCTGGCGGCGGAAAAACTGAAAATGCCGGTAGGTGAAATTCTGCATGTGGGTGATGACCTGACGACAGACGTTGCAGGCGCTATTCGTTGTGGTATGCAGGCTTGCTGGATCAAACCGGAAAATGCCGACCTGATGCAAACCGCAGACAGCCGTTTGCTGCCGCATATTGAAATTTCACAGTTGGCATCTCTGACCTCGCTGATATAATCACCAGCAGAACTCTGTATATATACCCAGCTTTTTGGCGGATGGCGCTACGCTTCTCCGCCTTACATACTTTTACGCGGCGGTGCCAATGGACGTTTCTTACCTGCTCGACAGCCTTAATGATAAACAGCGTGAAGCGGTGGCCGCGCCACGCAGCAACATGCTGGTTCTGGCAGGCGCGGGGAGTGGTAAAACTCGCGTACTGGTGCACCGTATCGCCTGGTTACTGACGGTAGAGAACAACTCGCCGTACTCCATTATGGCGGTGACCTTTACCAACAAAGCGGCGGCGGAAATGCGCCACCGTATTGGTCAGATCATGGGAACCAGCCAGGGCGGAATGTGGGTGGGGACCTTTCACGGCCTGGCGCACCGTCTGTTGCGCGCGCACCATATGGATGCGAATCTGCCGCAGGATTTCCAGATCCTCGACAGCGAGGACCAACTGCGTCTGCTCAAGCGCCTGATCAAAGCGATGAACCTTGACGAAAAGCAGTGGCCACCGCGTCAGGCAATGTGGTTTATCAACAGCCAGAAAGATGAAGGGCTGCGCCCGCACCATCTGCAAAGCTACGGCAACCCGGTCGAACAGACCTGGCAGAAGGTCTATCAGGCTTATCAGGAAGCCTGCGATCGCGCGGGGCTGGTGGATTTCGCCGAACTGCTGCTGCGCGCACATGAATTGTGGCTCAACAAGCCGCACATTCTGCAGCACTACCGCGAACGCTTTACCAATATCCTGGTGGACGAATTCCAGGATACCAACAACATTCAGTACGCCTGGATCCGTCTGCTGGCGGGCGACACCGGCAAGGTGATGATCGTGGGCGATGATGACCAGTCGATCTACGGCTGGCGCGGCGCGCAGGTGGAGAACATTCAGCGCTTCCTCAACGATTTCCCGGGCGCAGAAACCATTCGTCTGGAGCAGAACTACCGTTCGACCAACAATATTCTTAGCGCAGCTAACGCCCTGATTGAAAATAACAACGGGCGCCTGGGTAAAAAACTGTGGACCGACGGCGTCGACGGCGAGCCGATCTCGCTGTATTGCGCCTTCAACGAACTTGATGAAGCGCGCTTCGTGGTCAATCGCATTAAAACCTGGCAGGACAACGGCGGCGCGCTGGAACAGTGCGCGATTCTGTATCGTAGCAACGCCCAGTCACGCGTGTTGGAAGAAGCCTTACTACAGGCCAGCATGCCGTATCGTATCTATGGCGGTATGCGCTTCTTTGAACGTCAGGAAATTAAAGACGCGCTCTCCTACCTGCGTCTGATCGCTAATCGCAATGACGATGCCGCGTTTGAGCGTGTGGTGAATACGCCAACGCGCGGGATTGGCGATCGTACTTTAGATGTCGTACGCCAGACTTCCCGTGACCGCCAGCTAACGTTGTGGCAGGCCTGTCGTGAACTGCTGCAGGAAAAAGCCCTGGCCGGTCGCGCCGCCAGCGCCTTACAGCGCTTTATGGAATTGATTGACGCGCTGGCGCAAGAGACTGCCGATATGCCGCTGCACGTGCAGACTGACCGGGTGATTAAAGATTCCGGTCTGCGCATGATGTACGAGCAGGAAAAAGGCGAGAAGGGTCAGACGCGTATCGAAAACTTAGACGAACTGGTGACGGCAACGCGCCAGTTCAGCTACAACGAAGAAGACGAAGACTTAATGCCGCTGCAGGCGTTCCTCTCCCACGCCGCGCTGGAAGCAGGCGAAGGGCAAGCGGATACCTGGCAGGACGCGGTACAGCTGATGACCCTGCACTCGGCGAAAGGGCTGGAGTTCCCGCAGGTATTTATCGTGGGTATGGAAGAAGGCATGTTCCCGAGCCAGATGTCGCTGGATGAAGGCGGCCGTCTCGAAGAAGAACGTCGCCTGGCCTATGTTGGCGTCACCCGCGCGATGCAGAAACTGACGCTCACCTACGCCGAAACGCGTCGTTTGTACGGTAAAGAGGTTTACCATCGTCCGTCGCGCTTTATCGGCGAACTGCCGGAAGCGTGCGTTGAAGAGGTGCGTCTGCGCGCCACGGTTAGCCGTCCGGTGAGCCATCAGCGGATGGGCACGCCAATGGCGGAAAACGATACCGGCTACAAACTTGGCCAGCGGGTACGCCACGCGAAGTTCGGCGAGGGTACCATCGTCAACCTCGAAGGTAGCGGTGAGCACAGTCGTTTGCAGGTCGCGTTCCAGGGGCAGGGCATTAAATGGCTGGTGGCGGCTTACGCCAGACTGGAAACGGTGTGATCGCCTGATGTCGTTGCGCGTATCAGATCTACTGACCGGGTAACATTTTGATTTGTAGGCCGGATAAGGCGAAGCCGCCATTCGGCTATCTGCCGGTTAATATTCTGAAATCATAGATAAATAATTCCCCTCTGCTAACCTTTCTGTATAAGGGGAAATTATTACTTTTTCGCCATCCGTTGCGTGTTGACGTCAAAATTTTGCTGGCGTAACATGCGCGCACGATTACGCTAAGAGGACATTCGCCTTGGACACACCCAGTAGATACTGGCTCATTATCCTGTCATCCAGGATCAACTCCTAAGGCTATCCCTTTTTGCTGATAGCCTTCGCGGTTGTCAGCGACCTTCTGTTTTTTCCCGTCGCGCTGAGTCAGGCTGTTTAATGGTCTGAAACCCAATTTGTTTCTGTGTGCCCTCCGAACTGTCCGATAATTTTTTGCATTGGGAGTCCCGGTCATGCTGAGCGCATTTCAACTGGAAAACAATCGTTTAACTCGCCTTGAGGCAGACGAGATCGAGCACCTGGCCAGTTCGGTTTGGGTCGATTTAGTCGAGCCGGATGACGAAGAACGAAACCGTGTGCAAAAGGACTTGGGCCAGAATCTGGCCACGCGCCCTGAACTGGAAGACATCGAAGCATCCGCACGTTTTTTTGAAGACGAGGATGGACTGCACATTCACTCCTTCTTCTTCTATGAAGACGCCGACGATCACGCGGGTAACTCAACCGTCGCATTTACCATTCGCGAAGGCCGCCTGTTTACCCTGCGCGAACGCGAACTGCCGGCGTTTCGTCTGTATCGCATGCGTGCGCGTAACCAGGCGATGGTGGATGGTAACGCCTACGAGCTGCTACTCGATCTGTTCGAAACCAAAATTGAACAGTTGGCGGATGAGATTGAAAACATCTATAGCGACCTGGAAAAACTCAGCCGTGTGATCATGGAAGGGCGTCAGGGCGATGAGTATGACGAAGCGCTTTCCACGCTGGCGGAACAGGAAGATATCGGCTGGAAGGTACGCCTGTGTCTGATGGATACCCAGCGCGCACTGAACTTTCTGGTGCGTAAAGCGCGTCTGCCGGGTGGTCAACTGGAGCAGGCGCGTGAGATCCTGCGCGATATCGAGTCTCTGCTGCCGCATAACGAATCGCTGTTCCAGAAGGTTAACTTCCTGATGCAGGCGGCGATGGGCTTTATCAATATTGAGCAGAACCGCATCATCAAGATCTTCTCGGTGGTCTCGGTGGTATTTCTGCCGCCGACGCTGGTGGCTTCCAGCTACGGCATGAACTTTGAATTCATGCCGGAACTGCACTGGAGCTTCGGTTATCCTGGCGCGATTGTCTTTATGATGCTCGCAGGTTTGGCGCCGTATCTGTACTTTAAACGTAAGAACTGGCTTTAATGGCGGTGTCTTATCAGGCCTACAGCTCCCGTAGGCCTGATAAGCGTAGCGCCATCAGGCAAAAAGCCTTCACATCCCCATACGCGTTCTGCGTTGCGTATAAATCGCATCCATCACGAAAATCGCCAGCGCCACCCAGATAAAGGCGAACGTCACCATTTTATCCGCTCCCGGCACTTCACCGTAAAAGGTGATCGCCAGCAGGAACATCAACGTGGGTCCGATATACTGGAAGAAACCCAGTGTGGAAAGACGCAGACGTGTCGCTGCGCCGGTAAAGCACAGCAACGGAATGGTGGTCACGATACCGGCGGCAATCAGTAGCAGATTGAGTGATATCGGGTTTTGCCCCATATGGCTGGTTGGGCTATCCGCAATGCCAAACAGGTAGATAGCGGCAACGGGTAAGAGCCACAGGGTTTCAATCAACATGCCGGTTTGCGCTTCAACGGCAATCTTCTTACGCACCAGACCATAAAAAGCAAAGCTGAACGCCAGTCCCAGCGCGATTATCGGCAATGAGCCGAAGGTCCACAGCTGTACCAGTACGCCGCAGGCGGCTAACAGTACCGCCAACCACTGCATGCGACGAAAGCGCTCGCCGAGGAAAAGCATCCCCAGCACGATATTCACTAGCGGGTTAATAAAATAGCCGAGACTGGCTTCCAGCATATGGTGATTATTGACCGCCCAAATGAACAGCAGCCAGTTTCCGCCGATGAGCACCGCAGAGAGCGCCAGCAGGAAGATCTTCTTTGGCGTTTGTAGCAGCGTTTTAACACCCGACCACTGGCGGCTGATGCTCATCAGCACCACCATAAAGAAAAATGACCAGATGACGCGGTGCGTCAGGATCTCATCCGCCGGGACATAGTAAATCAGCTTGAAGTAGGCGGGAGCGATACCCCAAATAAAATAGGCAGCCAGAGCGAGTAACACGCCCTGCCGCGTTTGTTTAGCATCCATCGGGAAAACTCATTGCAGAAATGTAACAGCAGTTTACCTTTTTTTAAGCGCTTACCCCACCATATAAGTGGCGGTTGCGCTGGCGATATAGAGCTGTTCTTCGTTATGCAGTTCCACGCGCGCAACGGCTACTTTATTACCCGCCCGCAGCAGGCTGCTGGTAGCGGTAAAGCGATTCCCTCTCCCCGGGCGCAGGTAATCAACGCGTAAATCGATGGTGCCCATACGTGACATGCGCTGACGCAGTTCGTCCTCACTGATCGTTTCGTGACGGGTCAACGTGCTGCCTACACACACCAGTCCGGCGGCGACGTCGAGTGCTGAGGCGATCACTCCGCCATGCAGAATGCTTTGCGCCCAGTTACCGACCATCATCGGTTGATTATTAAACGCTAATTGCGCAAATTCTTTTTCATAGCGTTCCAGTTCCAGCCCCAGCGCACGGTTAAACGGCATATGATAAACAAACATTTCACCCACTAACTTCAGGGCTTCTTCAGCGGTCAGTACAGCAGACATACGATCTTAATACCTTATTGGTTAATGAAATGTTGATATTATGCTTATTATTTGTTGTTTTCTACTTTAGGACGGGATAACTAACGAGGAACGAGCTAAGTATGTAGAATGCTTGTCAGAAAATTATACAATTCATCAATATTTTGGTTCAGGAGAACATTACCGATGCGGGCGATTCTGGGATGGTTACTACCAGCAGTCATGCTGCCGTTGACCGCGTATGCGCAGGAAGCGACAGTAAAAGAGATTCATGATGCACCAGCAGTTCGGGGCAGTATCATCGCTAATATGCTGCAAGAGCATGACAACCCTTTCACGCTTTACCCTTATGACACCAACTACCTTATCTACACCAATACCAGCGACATGAACAAAGAGGCGATCAGCAGCTATAGCTGGTCGGACAATGCGCGCAAAGATGAGGTGAAGTTTCAGCTAAGCCTGGCGTTTCCCCTTTGGCGAGGAATATTGGGTCCGAACTCGGTTCTTGGCGGTTCCTATACGCAGAAATCCTGGTGGCAGCTTTCGAACAGTGAAGAATCTTCACCGTTTCGCGAAACCAACTACGAGCCGCAGTTGTTCCTTGGTTTCGCCACCGACTATCGCTTTGCCGGGTGGACGCTACGTGATGTCGAAATGGGTTATAACCATGATTCCAACGGGCGCTCCGACCCCACTTCACGTAGCTGGAACCGCCTGTATACCCGCCTGATGGCAGAAAACGGCAACTGGCTGGTGGAAGTAAAGCCGTGGTACGTCATTGGCAGTACCGATGATAACCCCGACATCACCAAATACATGGGCTATTATCAGCTGAAAATGGGGTATCACCTGGGCGACGCCGTTATCAGCGTGAAAGGTCAGTACAACTGGAACACCGGCTACGGCGGCGCAGAGTTAGGGGCAAGCTATCCTATTACGAAGCATGTTCGTCTCTACACCCAGGTCTACAGTGGTTACGGAGAATCGCTGATTGACTACAACTTCAATCAGACCCGTGTTGGCGTGGGTGTAATGCTTAACGATATCTTCTGACAGATATTGAGAGTATTTTAATCATTGCAGTTTCTTTCTCAGGCGCTGAAAATAGCGCCTGTTTTTATTTCAGGTTAATGGGGTTAATGTGGCGCAGGCGGAAGTGTTGAATCTGGAAATGGGCGCTAAACAGGTTTTGCAGGAAACCTTTGGCTACCAACAGTTTCGCCCAGGCCAGGAAGAAATTATCGACACCGTGCTCTCTGGTCGCGACTGCCTGGTCGTTATGCCCACCGGTGGCGGCAAATCCCTGTGCTATCAAATTCCCGCATTATTACTCAACGGACTCACCGTTGTTGTTTCGCCGCTGATTTCCCTGATGAAAGACCAGGTCGATCAACTGCTGGCCAACGGCGTGGCGGCGGCGTGCCTGAACTCCACCCAAAGTCGTGAGCAGCAGCTTGAGGTGATGGCCGGCTGTCGCAGCGGGCAGGTTCGCTTGCTGTATATTGCCCCTGAACGCCTGATGCTGGATAACTTCCTTGAGCATCTTGGGCACTGGAATCCGGTGCTGCTGGCGGTGGATGAAGCGCACTGTATTTCGCAGTGGGGGCATGACTTCCGCCCTGAATACGCCGCGCTGGGCCAACTGCGTCAGCGTTTCCCAACGCTGCCGTTTGTGGCGTTAACCGCGACCGCGGATGAAACCACCCGGCTGGATATCGTGCGCCTGCTGGGCCTCAACGATCCGTTAATTCAGATCAGCAGCTTTGATCGGCCGAATATTCGCTACATGCTGATGGAGAAGTTTAAGCCGCTCGATCAACTGATGCGCTACGTGCAAGAACAACGCGGTAAATCCGGCATTATTTACTGTAACAGCCGCGCCAAAGTCGAAGACACCGCTGCGCGCCTGCAAAGCCGCGGCATCAGCGCCGGGGCTTATCATGCCGGGCTGGAAAACAGCGTGCGCGCCGAGGTGCAGGAAAAATTCCAGCGCGATGACCTGCAAATTGTGGTGGCGACCGTAGCGTTCGGCATGGGGATCAACAAACCTAACGTGCGCTTCGTGGTGCATTTTGATATCCCGCGCAACATTGAGTCCTATTATCAGGAAACCGGTCGTGCCGGGCGTGATGGCCTGCCGGCGGAAGCGATGCTGTTTTACGATCCGGCTGATATGGCGTGGCTCCGCCGTTGCCTCGAAGAGAAACCTGCCGGACAACTGCTGGATATCGAACGCCATAAGCTCAATGCGATGGGGGCGTTTGCCGAGGCGCAAACCTGTCGTCGTCTGGTTCTGCTGAATTATTTTGGCGAGGGGCGTCAGGAGCCGTGTGGTAACTGCGATATCTGTCTCGATCCGCCAAAACAATACGACGGCTTAAACGATGCGCAGATTGCGCTTTCCACGATTGGCCGGGTCAATCAGCGCTTTGGTATGGGATATGTGGTGGAGGTTCTGCGCGGAGCGAATAATCAGCGTATCCGCGAGTTGGGACACGATAAACTCAAGGTTTATGGCATGGGGCGCGATAAAAGCCATGAACACTGGGTGAGCGTAATTCGCCAACTTATCCATCTTGGGCTGGTGACGCAAAATATCGCGCAGCATTCCGCACTGCAGATGACCGATGCCGCGCGTCCGGTTCTGCGCGGCGAAGTCCCGTTGCAGCTTGCGGTACCGCGAATCGTGGCGCTGAAACCGCGCGCTATGCAGAAATCCTTCGGCGGCAATTACGATCGCAAACTGTTTGCCAAATTGCGTAAGCTGCGTAAAGCCATTGCCGATGAAGAGAATATCCCGCCGTATGTGGTGTTCAACGACGCCACGTTGATTGAAATGGCCGAGCAGATGCCGGTTTCGCCGAGCGAAATGCTGAGCGTCAACGGCGTGGGAATGCGTAAACTTGAACGTTTTGGCAAAGAGTTTATGGCACTTATTCGCGCCCACGTCGATGGTGACGACGAAGAGTAGTCAGCCAGGCAAAAAAGTGCCAGGATGGTGACTCACTGAACTATTTCCCCGCGAGTCATTTTTATGTTAACGCTATTTTTTACCGTTGCGTTGGTGCATATCGTTGCGCTGATGAGTCCCGGTCCCGATTTCTTCTTTGTTTCTCAAACGGCCGTTAGCCGTTCGCGCAAAGAAGCCATGATGGGCGTGCTGGGTATTACCTGTGGCGTCATGGTCTGGGCTGGCGTGGCGCTGCTTGGCCTGCATCTGATTATCGAAAAAATGGCCTGGCTGCACACCATTATCATGGTGGGCGGCGGCCTGTATCTGTGCTGGATGGGTTACCAGATGCTGCGCGGCGCGTTTAAAAAACAGGACGTAGCGGCCCCTGCCCCACAGGTTGAACTGGCGCAGAGCGGACGCAGCTTTTTAAAAGGCCTGTTGACCAACCTCGCCAACCCGAAAGCGATTATCTATTTTGGCTCCGTGTTCTCATTGTTTGTTGGCGATAGTGTAGGAACGGGCGCGCGTTGGGGCATTTTCGCGCTGATCATCGTGGAAACGCTGGCGTGGTTTACCGTGGTTGCCAGCCTGTTTGCATTACCGAAAATGCGTCGCGGCTATCAACGTCTGGCGAAGTGGATCGATGGCTTTGCCGGCGCGCTGTTCGCGGGTTTCGGTATCCATCTGATCATTTCGCGCTAAGCTTCCTTCATGCCGGATAAGCGCTAACGCCATCCGGCACCGTTATCAGGCATGCCTTGCCGATGCCAGCAGGGCGCCTATCAGCATAAACAGCGAACCAAACACTTTGTTCAGCGCTTTCATTTGCTTTGGCCCCTTAATCCAGCCAGCAATGCGCGTAGCCAGCGTCGCGTAACCGATCATCACAATAATATCGACCACAATGGTCGTGATGCCAAGCACCACATACTGCATCAACTGCGGTTCCTGCGGCAGGATAAACTGCGGGAACAGGGCGGCAAGAAAAACAATGCTTTTGGGGTTGGTCAGATTAACAAAGACCGCGCGTTTGAACAGGCGGCTGCGCGATTGCGTATTCGCCATGGTGTTCAGATCGATAGCGCCCGCCGCCCGCCATTGCTGAATTCCTAGCCAAATCAGGTAAGCCGCGCCCGCCCACTTCAGCACTTCAAACGCGATCGCTGAACGTGAAAATAGCGTTCCCAGCCCTACGCCAACCAAAACGATATGAATGCCCAGTCCGGTCTGTAGACCCGCAATCGATGCGCTGGCACCGCGATAACCGTGGCTGATGGCGGTGGTCATGGTGTTGATTGCGCCAGAGCCTGGAGACAGGCTCAAAATAATAGAGGTCAGCAGGTAGGCGAACCACCATTCAAAGGTCATGAGAAACTCCCGGATTGTCTATTTTTATGCCACAATACGCTACTGTCGGTACGTTGTATCAGACATGGCAAAAAAAACGATTTTACTTGGTCAACGAGGCTGGATACCCGATGTTTCAGCAGCAAAAAGACTGGGAAACAAGAGAAAACGCGTTTGCTGCTTTTTCCATGGGACCACTGACAGATTTCTGGCGTCAGCGGGAAGAAGCGGAGTTTACGGGCGTAGATAATGTCCCCGTACATTTTGTGCGCTTTCACGCAGAGAAAAACGATCGCGTCATCGTCGTCTGTCCTGGACGCATTGAAAGCTATGTAAAATACGCTGAACTGGCGTACGACCTGTTTCATTCTGGTTTTGACGTTCTCATTATCGATCACCGTGGCCAGGGGCGTTCCGGCCGTATGCTTTCGGATCCGCATCGCGGTCATGTGGATAACTTTAATGACTATGTCGACGATTTAACCGCTTTCTGGCAGCAGGAAGTGTCACCCGGTCCGTGGAGAAAACGCTATATACTGGCGCATTCTATGGGCGGGGCGATTGCCACGTTGTTTCTGCAGCGTCACCCGAATCAGTGTGATGCCATTGCGCTTTGCGCGCCGATGTTTGGTATTGTGATGCGCTTTCCCGACTGGATGGTGCGTCAAATTCTGGACTGGGCTGAAGGGCATCCACGGATCCGCGAGGGTTATGCCATGGGGACCGGGCGCTGGCGGGCGCTGCCATTCGGGATGAATGCGGTAACCCACAGTCGACAGCGCTATCGGCGCAATCTGCGTTTCTATGCCGATGAACCTCGGCTGCGCGTGGGCGGTCCCACTTACCACTGGGTACGTGAAGGCATTCTGGCGGGTGAACAGGTCCTGGCCGGGGCGGGAGATGACGCGACGCCAACATTGCTTATCCAGGCCGAAGAAGAGCGTTTGGTTGATAACCGTATGCACGATCGCTTTTGTGAACTCCGCGCTGCAGCGGGCCATCCAGTAGAGGGAGGCCAGCCGCTTGTCATCAAAGGCGCGTACCATGAGATCCTTTTTGAAAAGGACGCAATGCGCTCAGTCGCGCTTAACGCTATTGTCGAATTTTTCGACAAGCATAACTCATCCAGCGGAAACCGCTTTGCCTAGAGGTTTAATTTTCTTATGTATCAGGTTGTTGCGTCTGATTTAGACGGTACGCTGCTTTCCCCCGACCATACGTTGTCCCCTTATGCCAAAGAGACACTGAAATTATTGACCGCACGTGGCGTTAACTTCGTGTTTGCGACTGGCCGTCATCATGTTGATGTGGGGCAAATTCGCGATAACCTTGGCATTAAAACCTACATGATCACATCCAACGGCGCGCGCGTGCACGATTCTGCCGGGAATCTGGTGTTTACCCATAACCTGGATCGCGACATTGCCAGCGACCTGTTCGGCGTGGTAAATGCAAATCCGGACATCGTAACCAACGTTTATCGTGATGATGAATGGTTTATGAATCGCCATCGCCCGGACGAAATGCGCTTCTTTAAAGAAGCGGTATTTAACTATTCTCTGTTTGAACCTGCGCTACTGGAGCCTGAAGGCGTCAGCAAAGTGTTTTTTACCACCGATTCTCATGAAAGGCTGCTGCCGCTGGAGCAGGCGATTAACGCCCGCTGGGGCGATCGCGTCAACGTCAGCTTCTCTACGCTTACCTGTCTGGAAGTTATGGCTGGCGGCGTGTCGAAAGGTCATGCGCTGGAAGCAGTGGCGAAAGCGATGGGCTACAGCCTGCAGGACTGCATCGCTTTCGGCGATGGCATGAACGATGCGGAAATGCTCTCCATGGCTGGTAAAGGCTGCATCATGGGCAACGCGCACCAACGCCTGAAAGATCTTCATCCGGAACTGGACGTGATTGGACTCAACGCCGATGATGCCGTGCCGCACTATCTGCGTAAGCTCTTTTTGCAGTAACGTCATCGTTCGTTAGTTGACCAGTTGTCAACTAAAAACTTCGCTACAATGGGTGTACCTTTTGTTAAGAGACATCCATTGTGGCGTTACTCATCATTACCACAATTCTGTGGGCCTTTTCCTTTAGCCTGTTTGGCGAGTACCTTGCCGGTCATGTCGATAGCTATTTTGCGGTGCTGGTGCGTGTTGGGCTGGCGGCGCTGGTGTTCCTGCCATTTTTACGCACCCGTGGGCACAGCGTAAAAACGATCGCGCTGTATATGCTGGTAGGGGCCATGCAGCTTGGCATTATGTATATGCTGAGTTTTCACGCCTATCTGTACCTGACGGTTTCAGAACTGCTGCTCTTTACCGTACTGACGCCGCTCTACATTACGCTGATTTATGATCTCATGAGCGGACGTCGTCTGCGCTGGAGCTACGCCTTCAGTGCGTTGCTGGCGGTGATCGGTGCGGGGATCATTCGTTACGACCAGGTGACCAGCCACTTCTGGACCGGCCTGCTGCTGGTACAGTTGTCCAATATCAGCTTTGCCATTGGCATGGTGGGCTACAAGCGTCTGATGGAAACACGGCCAATGCCGCAGCACAACGCCTTCGCCTGGTTTTACATGGGGGCATTTATGGTGGCGATAGTGGCCTGGTTCATGCTGGGTAACGCGCAGAAAATGCCTGCAACTACGCTACAGTGGGGCATCCTGGTGTTTCTTGGCGTGGCGGCGTCCGGCATCGGTTACTTTATGTGGAACTATGGCGCGACGCAGGTGGATGCGGGTACGCTGGGCATCATGAACAATATGCATGTGCCGGCCGGGCTGCTGGTTAACCTGGCTATCTGGCATCAACAGCCTCACTGGCCGAGCTTCATCATTGGTGCGGCTGTGATAGTGGCCTCACTGTGGGTACATCGAAAGTGGGTCGTTCCGCACTCCGCACAAACGGCAGGTGATCGCAGGCGTGATTCCGCGCTGAGCGAATAAACGCTTCCGTGACCGGCTGTCGCTGTTCGCCATCGCGCACGGCGGCGTACAGTCGGCTCCACAATCCATCACCCAGGGTTTTGGTTACCACCAGACCCTGGCGCTCAAAACTCTCCACCACCCAGTGTGGTAAAGCCGCGATACCCATTTTGGCTGCAACCATCTGAATCAGCAGCAGGGTGTTATCCACGCTCTTCAGCGACGGGCTAACGCCCGCAGGCTGCAGGAAATGCCGCCAGACATCCAGCCGACTCCGTTGTACCGGATAAATAAGCAGCGTCTCGCTGGCTAAATCCTCCGGGGTGATTTGCGTTTTGCTGGCCAGCGGATGGTCCGGCGCCAGGACCAGGCGTACTTCAAAATCAAACATCGGCGAGTAGTGCAATCCGCTGCGCGGCAGAATGTCGGAGGTCAACACCAGATCCAATTCATCCTGCTGTAGCGCAGGTTGCGGATCGAACGTCACGCCGGATTTAAAGTCCATTTCCACCTGCGGCCAGTTGGCACGAAAATTCTCCAGCGCGGGCGTCAGCCATTGGATACAGCTGTGGCATTCAATCGCGATGCGTAGCCGGGTTTGCTGCGGTTCGTTGCAGGCCTGCAGCGCGCGACCGATTTGCGGCAACACCTGGTTTGCCAGCTGCAGCAAAATTTCGCCCTGCGGCGTAAAGCGCAGAGGCTGACTTTTACGGATAAAAAGACGAAAGCCGAGGCGTTGCTCCAGATCGCTGAACTGGTGAGAAAGGGCGGATTGGGTCTGATGCAACGTCGCCGCTGCGGCTGCCAGCGAACCACTATTCCGCAACGCCTGGAGCGTTTTCAGGTGTTTAATCTCGATCATGAAAGTCCTTCACTTCGGCATGAACAAATTGCGCTTGAGGAATATACAGTAACCGCCAATTATGGATGTGTAAACATCTGGATGGCTAAAATCCTTCGTCTTTTAAATTTATGGTGCGTTGGCTTCGTTTCCCCACCCCAGTCACTTACTTCAGTAAGCTCCTGGGATGAGCAAACTTGCCGCCTTCCCTAAATTCAAAATCCATAGGATTTACATATAATTAGAGGAAGAAAAATGACAATATTGAATCACACCCTCGGTTTCCCTCGCGTTGGCCTGCGTCGCGAGCTGAAAAAAGCGCAAGAAAGCTACTGGGCGGGAAATTCTTCCCGTGAGGAATTGCTGGCCGTTGGCCGCGAGCTGCGCGCCCGCCACTGGGATCAGCAGAAGCAGGCGGGCATTGACCTGCTGCCGGTGGGCGATTTTGCCTGGTACGATCACGTGCTAACCACCAGCCTGCTGCTCGGTAACGTTCCGGCGCGTCATCAAAATAAAGACGGCTCGGTTGATATCGATACCTTATTCCGCATTGGTCGTGGTCGCGCCCCGACGGGTGAGCCAGCGGCGGCGGCAGAAATGACCAAATGGTTTAACACCAACTATCACTACATGGTGCCGGAGTTCACCAAAGGTCAGCAGTTCAAACTGACCTGGACCCAACTGCTGGATGAAGTGGACGAAGCGCTGGCGCTCGGCCACAAGGTGAAGCCTGTACTGCTTGGGCCGGTAACTTACCTGTGGCTGGGGAAAGTGAAGGGCGAACAGTTTGACCGCCTGACCCTGCTCAACGACATTCTGCCGGTTTACCAGCAGGTGCTGGCCGAGCTGGCGAAACGCGGTATTGAGTGGGTACAGATTGATGAACCCGCGCTGGTACTGGAGCTGCCGCAGGTTTGGCTGAACGCCTTCAAACCCGCGTATGACGCGCTGGCAGGGCAGGTAAAATTACTGCTGACCACTTATTTTGAAGGCGTAACGCCGAACCTGGATACCATTACCGCGCTGCCGGTGCAGGGTCTGCACGTTGATTTCGTTCATGGCAAAGATGACGTTGCCGAGCTGCACCAACGCCTGCCTGCCGACTGGCTGCTGTCAGCCGGTTTGGTAAACGGTCGTAACGTCTGGCGCGCCGATCTCAGCGAAAAATATGCACAAAGTAAAGACATCGTCGGGAAACGTGCTCTGTGGGTGGCTTCTTCCTGCTCTCTGCTGCACAGCCCAATCGATCTCAGTGTGGAAACCCGCCTTGATGCCGAAGTGAAGAGCTGGTTTGCCTTCGCGCTGCAAAAGTGCGGCGAGCTGGCGCTGCTGCGCGATGCCCTGAACAGCGGCGATACGGCGGCAATTGTGGAATGGAGCGCACCGATCCAGGCGCGTCGTCACTCTACCCGCGTACACAACGCCGCAGTGGAAAAACGTCTGGCGGCGATCACCGCGCAAGACAGCCAGCGCGCCAACGCTTACCCGGTTCGCGCCGAGGCGCAGCGTGCCCGCTTTAATCTACCGGCATGGCCGACCACTACGATCGGTTCATTCCCGCAAACCACCGAAATTCGCGGTCTGCGGCTGGATTTCAAAAAGGGCAACCTGGATGCTGGTCACTACCGTACCGGTATCGCCGAACATATAAAACAGGCGATCGTTGAACAGGAACGTCTGGGCCTCGATGTGCTGGTGCACGGTGAAGCCGAGCGTAATGACATGGTGGAATACTTTGGCGAGCATCTGGATGGTTTTGTCTTTACCCAGAACGGTTGGGTGCAGAGCTATGGTTCTCGCTGCGTGAAGCCGCCGGTGGTAATTGGCGACGTCAGCCGCCCGGAAGCGATCACCGTGGAGTGGGCGAAGTACGCGCAGTCGCTTACCGACAAGCCGGTAAAAGGTATGTTGACCGGTCCGGTGACCATTCTTTGCTGGTCATTCCCGCGTGAAGACGTGACGCGTGAAACCATCGCCAAGCAGATTGCGCTGGCGCTGCGTGATGAAGTGGCGGATCTGGAAGCGGCGGGTATCGGTATTATTCAGATTGATGAACCGGCGCTGCGCGAAGGTCTGCCGCTACGTCGCAGCGACTGGGCCGCGTATCTGGCGTGGGGGGTAGAAGCCTTCCGCATTAACGCGGCGGTGGCGAAGGATGAAACTCAGATCCACACCCACATGTGTTACTGCGAGTTCAACGACATCATGGATTCCATTGCGGCGCTGGACGCGGATGTGATCACCATTGAGACCTCACGCTCCGACATGGAGTTGCTGGAATCGTTTGAAGAGTTCGACTATCCGAATGAAATTGGGCCGGGTGTCTACGATATTCACTCGCCGAACGTCCCGAGCGTGGAGTGGATTGAGGCCCTGCTGAAGAAGGCGGAGCAGCGTATTCCGGCGGAGCGGCTGTGGGTGAACCCGGACTGCGGCCTGAAAACCCGAGGCTGGCCGGAAACCCGTGCCGCACTGGCGAATATGGTGAAGGCCGCGCAGAACTTGCGTCAGGCTTAAAAACAAAACGGAGGCTAACGCCTCCGTTTTGATGATCGGTTTACCTGGCGATACTTATTTCTTCTCGCCGTATTGCGCGAACCACTCCAGCATTCTCTGCCAGCCATCTTTGGCGGACTCTTCGTGGTAGCTCGGGCGGTAATCGGCATTAAATGCATGCCCGGCATCGGGATAAACCACAATTTCCGCTTTTGCATTAGCGGCGCGTAGCGCCTGACGCATAGTTTCGACGGTAACCTGAGGAATACTGGTGTCCTGACCACCATAAAGCCCCAGAACAGGAGCGTTAAGATCGGTGGCGATATCAACGGGATGTTTCGGCGAGTTGAGGGTCTTATCGCCTACCAGTTTGCCATACCACGCTACCGCTGCTTTTAACTGCGGATTGTGCGCTGCATACAGCCAGGTGATGCGTCCACCCCAGCAAAAACCTGTGATCATTAATCGATGCGCGTCACCGCCGTTGCGGGAGGCCCAACTGGCGACGTGGTCCAGATCGGCTAGTACCTGAGCGTCAGGCACTTTGGCGACAAGGCCGCTGAGCAGCGTGGGGATATCGGCAAAGTCATTGGGATCGCCTTCGCGGAAATAGAGCTCTGGCGCGATAGCCAGATACCCTTCCAGGGCCAGACGGCGGCAAACGTCACGAATGTGTTCATGAATGCCAAAAATCTCCTGCACGACAATGACCACGGGCAGGGGGCCATCGGTCTGTTTTGGTCGTGCGTGATACGCTGGCATATCATCGCCTTGTGAAGGTATGGACGTTACACCGGCGATAATTGCGTTATCCGGTGTGTGAACCGTAGTAGACGTCGGTGGAGATACAGCAGGTGCAAAGCCAGATTGTCGTGTGGTCATGGTATTCTCCGTACCCTTAAATATTCAGCCAAAAAGCGCATTATTAACTATAGACATATGCAACGAACCACATTGCCTTAAACGGTCTATCTTTTGTGCAAGGCGTCCTTACATCACGTCATTTATGTGATGTTCATCACTATTTCATGGTAATAGAATGCAATTGATTTACATCATGGTGATGTCTGTCACGAAAATTTGTTTATGCCTTCGGTAAAGTGTGTTTTTGCTTCTTCTGACAAAACCGATTCACAGAGGAGTTTTTATGTCTAAGTCTGATGTTTTTCATCTCGGCCTCACTAAGAACGATTTACAAGGGGCCCAGCTCGCTATCGTCCCTGGCGACCCGGAGCGTGTGGAAAAGATCGCCGCGCTGATGGATAAGCCGGTTAAGCTGGCATCCCATCGCGAGTTCACGACCTGGCGTGCTGAGCTGGATGGTAAAGCCGTGATCGTTTGCTCTACCGGTATCGGCGGCCCGTCCACCTCTATTGCCGTAGAAGAACTGGCGCAACTGGGCATTCGTACCTTCCTGCGTATCGGTACGACTGGCGCAATTCAGCCGCACATCAATGTTGGCGACGTGCTGGTCACCACTGCGTCTGTCCGTCTGGATGGTGCAAGCCTGCACTTCGCGCCAATGGAATTCCCGGCCGTTGCCGACTTCGAGTGCACCACTGCGCTGGTGGAAGCGGCGAAATCTATCGGTGCGACTACCCACGTGGGCGTCACCGCGTCATCTGACACCTTCTACCCGGGCCAGGAGCGTTATGACACCTTCTCTGGTCGCGTAGTGAGCCGTTTCAAAGGCTCGATGGAAGAGTGGCAGTCCATGGGGGTCATGAACTACGAAATGGAATCCGCAACGTTGCTGACCATGTGTGCCAGCCAGGGCCTGCGTGCCGGTATGGTTGCTGGTGTTATCGTGAACCGTACTCAGCAAGAGATCCCCAATGCGGAAACGATGAAACAAACGGAAAGCCACGCGGTGAAAATCGTGGTGGAAGCTGCCCGCCGTTTACTGTAATTCTCACTTCTGTTCAAAAAGGCCGACGTGTTCGGCCTTTTTATTTTGCGTAGTGCCTCGCAGGAAATTCCTTTTAAACTGGACGTTTATACAGCACAATTCTATTTTGTGCGGGTAAGCCGTTGCTGTAAGGGGGCGTTGTGGATATTTCAATTATGATGAGTGCTGTGTTGGCGTTAGCCGCAGGGCTGCTGGTGGGGTGGCTGACGACAAAAGCGCGGGCCGATCAGATCCGTGCCGACCTCATCGAAGAGCGACGTGAACTGGATATTGCGTTAAGCGCTGCCCGCCAACAACTCGCACAGGAAGCCCACTGGCGCGACGAGTGCGAGCTACTCAATAACGAATTACGCAGCCTGCACAGCATCAACACCTCTCTGGAAGCCGATCTCCGTGAAGTCACTACCCGGCTGGAAGCGACGCAGCAGCATGCGGAAGATAAAATCCGCCAGATGATCAACAGCGAACAGCGCCTGAGTGAACAGTTTGAAAACCTGGCGAACCGCATTTTTGAGCACAGCAACCGCCGCGTCGATGAGCAAAACCGCCAAAGCCTGAACAGCCTGCTGGCGCCGCTTCGTGAACAGCTGGACGGTTTTCGTCGTCAGGTTCAGGATAGCTTCGGCAAAGAGGCGCAGGAACGTCATACTCTGGCGCATGAAATTCGTAATCTTCAGCAACTGAACGCGCAGATGGCGCAGGAAGCGGTAAACCTGACGCGGGCGTTAAAAGGCGATAACAAAACGCAGGGCAACTGGGGGGAGGTGGTACTCACGCGGGTGCTTGAAGCCTCCGGTCTGCGTGAAGGTTATGAATACGAAACTCAGGTTAGCATTGAAAACGATGCCCGTTCGCGTATGCAGCCCGATGTCATTGTCCGGCTACCCCAGGGGAAAGATGTGGTGATCGACGCAAAAATGACGTTGGTTGCCTATGAGCGCTATTTTAACGCGGAAGATGAATATACCCGCGAGAGCGCGTTGCAGGAGCACATCGCCTCAGTGCGAAACCATATTCGTCTGCTGGGCCGAAAAGATTATCAACAGCTTCCCGGGCTGCGTTCGCTTGACTACGTGCTGATGTTTATTCCCGTCGAGCCTGCTTTTTTGCTGGCGCTGGACAGGCAACCTGAACTGATAACCGAGGCGCTTAAAAATAACATTATGCTGGTCAGCCCCACCACGTTGTTAGTGGCATTGCGCACGATCGCCAACCTGTGGCGCTACGAGCATCAGAGCCGTAATGCGCAACAAATTGCCGATCGGGCCAGTAAACTTTATGACAAGATGCGCTTGTTTGTGGATGATATGTCGGCGATTGGCCAAAGTCTGGATAAAGCCCAGGACAACTACCGACAAGCGATGAAAAAACTCTCTTCAGGCCGTGGAAACGTCCTGTCACAGGCAGAGGCGTTTCGCAGTTTAGGTGTGGAAATTAAGCGCGAGATAAATCCTGAGCTGGCTGAACAAGCCACTACGCAGGATGAAGAGTACCGCTTGCGCTCGGTCCCTGAGACGCAACAGGATGCGCCTTACCCTGATGACGAAGCGGTAAATCAGCAATCAAACTAGTCCGTTTGGGGTAGTTGAACGGGGCAGAAGGGTAGGGCAAATTGGCCCAATCTGTTACACTTCTTGAACATTTTTTGAATGAGCAGGCACTGAGATGGTGGATAATTCACAAGAAACGACGCACTTTGGCTTTCAGACCGTCGCTAAAGAGCAGAAAGCTGACATGGTGGCCCACGTTTTTCATTCTGTGGCCTCGAAATATGACGTTATGAATGACTTAATGTCATTTGGCATTCATCGTTTGTGGAAGCGCTTCACCATTGATTGCAGTGGCGTGCGTCGCGGTCAAACCGTTCTGGATTTGGCGGGCGGTACGGGCGACCTGACGGCGAAATTCTCTCGCATGGTGGGTGAAACCGGTAAAGTCGTACTGGCGGATATCAATGACTCAATGCTCAAAATGGGTCGCGAAAAGCTGCGTAATATCGGCGTAGTAGGTAACGTTGAGTACGTTCAGGCGAACGCGGAAGTACTGCCTTTCCCTGACAACACGTTTGACTGCATTACCATTTCTTTCGGTCTGCGCAACGTAACGGATAAAGACAAAGCTTTACGATCCATGTATCGCGTGTTGAAGCCGGGCGGACGTTTACTGGTGCTGGAGTTCTCCAAGCCGATTATCGAACCGCTGAGCAAGGCCTACGATGCTTATTCTTTCCATGTTCTGCCGCGCATCGGTTCCATGGTCGCAAGCGATGCGGACAGTTACCGCTATTTGGCGGAATCCATTCGTATGCATCCCGATCAGGACACGCTAAAAGCAATGATGCAAGATGCCGGGTTCGAAAGCGTTGATTACTACAACCTGACGGCTGGTGTCGTTGCGCTGCATCGTGGTTACAAGTTCTGACAGGAGATTGGGGATGCCTTTAAAACCCTTAGTGACCGCAGGCGTTGAAAATCTGCTCAATACCTTTCTGTATCGTTCTCCTGCGCTGAAATCAGCCCGAACGCGTTTACAGAGCAAGGTGCTGCGTGTTGATCTTAAAGGATTTTCAACACCCTTAGTCCTGGTGTTTAGTGAGCGCCAGGTCGATGTGCTGGGGGCATGGGAAGGCGAAGCCGATTGCACAGTAATCACACATGCCAGCGTGTTGCCGAAATTACGCGACCGCCAGCAACTTACCACGCTTATTCGCAGCGGTGAGCTGGAGGTTCAGGGTGATATCCAGGTGGTGCAGAACTTTGTGGCGCTGGCCGATCTGGCTGAGTTTGATCCCGCAGAACTGTTAGCGCCCTATACCGGCGATATCGTCGCGGAGGGAGTCAGCAAAGTCTTGCGTGGCGGCGCGAAGTTCTTGCGCCATAACATTCAGCGCCAGCAGCGCTATGTAGCCGAAGCGATCACCGAAGAGTGGCGTATGGCTCCCGGCTCGCTCGAGGTTGCATGGTTTGCAGAAGAAACGGCAGCCGTTGAACGTGCGGTCGAATCTCTGGCCAAACGGCTGGAAAAACTGGAGGCCAAATGACGCCAGGTGAAGTACGGCGCCTTTATTTCATCATTCGCACTTTTTTAAGCTACGGTCTTGATGAACTCATCCCTAAAATGCGTATCACGCTGCCGCTTCGGTTGTGGCGTTACTCGCTGTTCTGGATGCCCAACCAACATAAAGACAAACCGCTGGGAGAAAGGCTGAGACTGGCTTTACAGGAGCTCGGCCCGGTGTGGATCAAATTTGGGCAAATGCTCTCTACCCGTCGTGACCTTTTCCCACCGCACATCGCCGATCAGCTTGCGCTATTGCAGGATCGCGTTGCCCCATTCGATGGGCAGCGAGCGAAAGAACAAATCGAAGAAGCCATGGGCGGGCTGCCCGTCGAGGAGTGGTTTGATGATTTTGAGATCACGCCGCTGGCATCCGCGTCTATTGCTCAGGTCCATACCGCACGACTGAAGTCCAATGGTAAAGAGGTGGTGATCAAAGTTATCCGCCCGGACATACTGCCGGTCATTAAAGCGGATTTAAAACTGATTTACCGCCTTGCGCGCTGGGTTCCTCGTCTGCTACCGGATGGTCGTCGTCTACGGCCAACAGAAGTGGTCCGCGAGTATGAAAAAACGTTGATTGATGAGCTGAACCTGCTGCGCGAATCGGCGAACGCAATTCAGCTGCGACGTAATTTTGAAGATAGCCCGATGCTGTACATCCCGGAAGTGTATTCCGACTATTGCAGTCAGAACATGATGGTGATGGAGCGCATATATGGTATCCCCGTATCTGATGTCGCAACGCTTGAGAAGAATGGCACCAACATGAAGTTGTTGGCTGAACGCGGCGTGCAGGTCTTCTTTACTCAGGTATTTCGCGACAGTTTTTTCCATGCGGACATGCATCCTGGGAATATTTTCGTGAGTTATGAGCACCCTGAAAACCCGAAATACATTGGTATTGATTGCGGGATTGTGGGTTCTTTAAATAAAGAAGATAAGCGCTATCTTGCTGAAAACTTTATTGCGTTCTTTAACCGAGACTACCGCAAAGTTGCCGAACTGCACGTGGATTCAGGTTGGGTTCCGCCTGATACCAACGTTGAAGAGTTTGAGTTTGCAATCCGTACCGTGTGCGAGCCGATATTCGAAAAACCGCTGGCGGAGATTTCCTTTGGCCACGTGCTGTTGAATCTGTTTAACACCGCGCGTCGATTCAATATGGAAGTCCAGCCTCAGTTGGTTTTGCTCCAGAAGACGCTACTGTACGTTGAAGGTGTCGGACGACAACTCTATCCGCAGTTAGATTTGTGGAAAACGGCCAAGCCGTTTCTCGAATCCTGGATTAAAGATCAGGTCGGTATTCCTGCGCTCGTCAGGGCATTTAAAGAAAAAGCTCCGTTCTGGGTCGAAAAAATGCCAGAAATACCTGAACTGGTGTATGACAGTTTGCGCCAGGGCAAATATTTACAGCACAGTGTTGATAAGATTGCCCGCGAGCTTCACGCGAATCATGTGCGTCAGGGACAATCCCGTTATTTATTGGGCATTGGCGCAACATTGTTGCTAAGTGGAACATTCCTGCTGGTAAGCCGCCCTGAGTGGGGGCTTATGCCGGGCTGGTTAATGGCGGGAGGCGTCATAGCCTGGATAATTGGCTGGCGCAAAATGCGCTGAATTTTTCATCGCCCAAGGCAGGCCGTGTAACGTATACTACGGCCTTATTAATTCATCATCTATGACAGAGGAACATGTATGGGTGGTATCAGTATTTGGCAGTTGTTGATCATTGCCGTCATCGTTGTACTGCTATTTGGCACCAAGAAACTCGGCTCCATCGGTTCCGATCTTGGCGCGTCTATTAAAGGCTTCAAAAAAGCGATGGGTGATGATGAACCTAAGCAAGATAAAACCAGCCAGGACGCTGATTTTACTGCTAAATCCATTACCGATAAGCAGGGCGAAGTGAAAAAGGAAGACGCCAAAAGCCAAGATAAAGAGCAGGTATAATCCGTGTTTGATATCGGTTTTAGCGAACTGTTATTGGTATTCGTGATCGGCCTCATTGTCCTGGGGCCGCAACGATTACCCGTGGCGGTAAAAACGGTTGCTGGCTGGGTTCGCGCTTTGCGTTCCCTTGCAACTACTGTTCAGAACGAACTGACCCAGGAGCTTAAGCTTCAGGAATTCCAGGACAGCCTGAAGAAAGTAGAGAAAGCGAGCCTGACAAATCTGACCCCGGAGCTGAAAGCATCAATGGATGAGCTGCGTGAAGCGGCGGAGTCGATGAAGCGTTCTTATAGCGTGCACGATCCTGAGAAAGCCAGCGATGAAGCGCACACTATCCATAATCCGGTGGTGAAAGACGGTGAAGCGCAGCGAGAAGGGGTCACCCCAGCTGCCGCTGAAAACCAGGCCAGTTCGCCGGAGCAAAAACCGGAATCCACGGGTGCTAAAACGCCAGAGCCGACGGAAAACACTTCCGCCACGTTGATGGATGCAGAAAAGAAAGCTGCCGCACCTGTTGTCGAATCCTCCCCCTCGTCGAGTGATAAACCGTAAACATGGCTGTAGAAGATACCCAACCGCTCATCACGCATCTTATTGAGCTGCGTAAGCGACTCCTGAACTGCATTATTGCTGTGTTCGTGATCTTTCTGGCATTGGTGTACTTTGCCAACGACATTTACCATATGGTTGCGGCGCCGTTGATCAAACAGATGCCGCAGGGCGCAACGATGATCGCCACCGATGTGGCCTCGCCATTCTTTACCCCGATAAAGTTAACCTTCATGGTGTCGCTGATTCTGTCAGCGCCAGTGATCCTCTATCAGGTCTGGGCATTCATTGCGCCTGCTTTGTACAAACATGAACGTCGCCTGGTTGTGCCGTTGCTGGTCTCCAGTTCGTTATTGTTCTACATCGGTATGGCATTTGCCTATTTTGTCGTCTTCCCGTTGGCGTTTGGTTTCCTTGCCAATACGGCTCCGCAAGGCGTACAGGTATCGACAGACATTGCCAGCTATCTCAGTTTCGTAATGGCGCTGTTTATGGCTTTCGGTGTCTCTTTTGAGGTCCCTGTCGCCATTGTGCTGCTATGCTGGATGGGCATTACGACGCCTGAAGACTTACGCAAGAAACGCCCTTACGTTGTAGTGGGCGCATTTGTCGTCGGGATGCTATTGACCCCGCCTGATGTCTTCTCGCAAACGCTGTTGGCGATACCGATGTACTGCCTGTTCGAGGTGGGTGTGTTCTTCTCTCGATTCTATGTCGGTAAGCGACGTACGCGAGATGAGGATAACGAGGCTGAAGAAGCAAAAGAAGCTGAAGCCACCGAGAAAACTGAAGAATAAACGCAACCGCCCGTCAGGGCGGTTGTCATATGGGAGGAAGCATGTTTGATATTGGCGTTAATTTAACCAGTTCACAATTTGCGAAAGACCGGGATGAGGTCGTGGCGCGCGCCTTTGCTGCGGGCGTAAACGGTATGCTTCTGACCGGAACAAACCTGCACGAAAGCCAGCAGGCTTTAACGTTGGCGCAGCATTATCCGCATTGCTGGTCCACGGCTGGCGTGCACCCGCATGACAGCAGCCAATGGCAGTCCTCAACAGAAGCAGAAATTGTTGCGCTGGCAAACCATTCACAGGTGGTCGCTATTGGTGAGTGCGGCCTGGATTTCAATCGCAATTTCTCCACGCCGCAGGAGCAGGAGCGTGCTTTTGTGGCACAACTGCGCATTGCTGCTGAACTGCAGATGCCGGTTTTCATGCATTGTCGGGACGCCCATGAGCGTTTTCTGACGTTACTGGAGCCATGGCTGGACAGCCTGCCCGGTGCGGTGCTGCACTGCTTTACAGGCTCGCGCCAGGAGATGCAGGACTGTGTAGATCGCGGTCTTTACATTGGTATCACCGGGTGGGTGTGTGATGAGCGCCGGGGCATGGAACTGCGTGAGCTGCTGCCCTTTATCCCGGTTGAGAGATTGCTGATCGAAACCGATGCGCCCTACTTACTTCCCCGGGATTTAACGCCTAAACCAGCGTCACGGCGCAATGAACCTGCACACCTACCCCATATTCTTGAGCGTATTGCCCATTGGCGCGGCGAGGATCCTCAATGGTTGTCAGCAACCATTGATGCGAACGTCAGAACGCTGTTTGAAGTGACTTTCTAAGGCGACTTAAATTTTTCGAAAGCCAGTGTTTTTCACGCTCTGCTTAACCTCTTTATTCAATAGGTTAAGCAGCAGCATGGAACGCGCTTCGCCATCAGGTTCGGTAAAGATCGCTTTCAACCCCTCAAACGCACCTTCGGTAATAATCACACTGTCCCCCGGATGAGGGGTTTCAGGGTCAACAATACCTTCAGGTTTATAGATGGAAAGTTGATGAATGACGGGAGAAGGAACGGTCGCCGGCGTCGCACCGAAACGGACGAAATGGCTGACACCACGCGTGGCATTGATGGTGGTGGTGTGGATCACTTCCGGGTCGAACTCGACAAACATATAATTAGGGAATAGGGGTTCACTGACTGTGGTCCGTTTACCGCGCACCATTTTTTCCAGGGTGATCATAGGCGTCAGGCAGTTCACCGCCTGTCTTTCCAGATGTTCCTGGGCTCGCTGAAGTTGCCCACGTTTGCAGTACAGTAAATACCAGGATTGCATAATAACTCTTATCCGCTTGTTCTGAGCGCCAGCATAGCAAAAGCCATGAGTTAAGTTAATTATACCCGCCGCAAAGCAGGCTGAAACCCAATGGGTATATACTCCCAGGCCTGATATGTATCGCCAGAGTTCACGCTAATTTAACAAAAATACAGCATCACAATGATGAACGCCGTATAATGAAGCGCTTACGAAGAGGCCACAATGGACGCCATGAAATATCACGATTTACGCGACTTCCTGACGCTGCTTGAACAGCAGGGCGAGCTCAAACGCATTTCGCTTGAGGTGGATCCCCATCTGGAGATCACTGAAATTGCCGATCGCACCTTGCGTGCCGGTGGGCCTGCGTTACTGTTTGAAAATCCTAAAGGCTATACAATGCCGGTGCTGTGTAACCTGTTTGGCACACCGAAGCGTGTGGCGATGGGGATGGGGCAAGAAGATGTCTCGGCGCTACGGGAAGTTGGTAAGCTGTTGGCGTTTTTGAAAGAGCCTGAGCCACCGAAAGGATTTCGCGATCTGTTCGATAAGCTGCCGCAGTTTAAGCAGGTGTTGAACATGCCGACTAAGCGGTTACGCGGCGCGCCTTGCCAGCAAAAAATCTATTCAGGCGATGAAGTCGACTTAAACCGTATTCCGATTATGACCTGCTGGCCAGAGGATGCTGCGCCGCTGATTACCTGGGGGCTGACCGTTACGCGCGGCCCGCATAAAGAGCGGCAGAATCTCGGTATCTATCGTCAGCAGCTGATTGGCAAAAACAAGCTCATTATGCGCTGGCTTTCCCATCGCGGCGGCGCGCTTGATTATCAGGAGTGGTGCGCGGCGCATCCTGGTGAACGGTTCCCGGTTTCTGTGGCCTTGGGAGCAGACCCGGCAACAATTCTGGGCGCTGTTACCCCTGTCCCGGATACATTATCTGAGTACGCATTTGCCGGGCTGTTGCGTGGCACCAAAACTGAAGTGGTCAAATGTATTTCCAACGATCTGGAAGTGCCTGCCAGCGCTGAAATTGTGCTGGAAGGCTATATCGAACCGGGTGAAATGGCCCCGGAAGGACCATATGGCGATCATACTGGTTACTACAATGAAGTAGATAGCTTCCCGGTCTTTACCGTCACGCACGTTACTCAGCGTGAAGATGCAATTTATCACTCTACCTACACCGGACGCCCGCCGGATGAGCCCGCAGTGCTTGGCGTGGCGCTGAATGAAGTCTTCGTGCCTATTCTGCAAAAGCAGTTTCCGGAAATCGTCGACTTTTACCTGCCTCCGGAAGGCTGTTCATATCGTCTGGCCGTAGTGACGATAAAAAAACAGTACGCCGGTCATGCCAAACGCGTCATGATGGGTGTCTGGTCGTTTTTGCGTCAGTTTATGTACACCAAATTTGTTATTGTCTGCGATGATGACGTCAACGCACGCGACTGGAATGATGTGATTTGGGCGATTACGACGCGTATGGACCCCGCCCGGGATACTGTACTGGTAGAGAATACACCCATTGATTACCTGGATTTTGCCTCGCCGGTTTCCGGTCTTGGTTCAAAAATGGGGCTGGATGCCACCAATAAATGGCCGGGCGAAACCCAACGCGAATGGGGACGTCCGATAAAAAAAGATCCTGAAGTCACTGCACGTATTGACGCAATTTGGGATGAACTGGCCATCTTTAATGACGGCAAAAGCGCCTGAGGCGCGATCGTTTTGCCTATTGATCCGACAGAGAGAGCGCATGACAACCTTAAGCTGTAAAGTGACCTCGGTAGAAGCTATCACTGACACCGTATATCGCGTTCGTTTAGTGCCAGACGCGGCGTTTTCCTTTCGTGCCGGCCAGTATTTAATGGTCGTGATGGACGAACGAGATAAGCGCCCGTTCTCCATGGCATCTACGCCGGACGAGCAGGGGTTCATTGAACTGCACGTTGGCGCTTCTGAGCTAAATCTGTACGCCATGGCCGTGATGGACCGCATTCTGAAAGACCGGGAAATTAAGGTCGACATTCCGCATGGCGAAGCCTGGCTACGTGATGAGGACGAACGACCGTTGCTCCTGATTGCCGGCGGGACGGGATTCTCATACGCGCGTTCCATTCTGCTTACCGCGCTGGCGCGCAATCCAAATCGCGATATCACTATTTACTGGGGCGGGCGCGAAGAGAAGCATCTCTACGATCTCTCTGAGCTGGAAGCGCTGTCAGTAAATCACCCGAATCTGCGCGTTGAGCCAGTGGTAGAACAGCCTGAAGAAGGCTGGCGTGGCCGTACGGGCACCGTATTAACGGCAGTATTACAGGATTACGGTACCCTGGCGGAACACGATATCTACATTGCCGGACGTTTTGAAATGGCTAAAATCGCGCGCGATCTGTTCTGCAATGAACGCAGTGCGCGTGAAGACCGCCTGTTTGGCGACGCGTTCGCGTTTATTTAAGCGCTGTGCGCCGGAGCCCTTCCGGCGCATTCATTACTCACCTTACTTCTACTAACAGGGTGCAAGCCCGGTCTCGTTGCCTTTCTTTCCTCACCAGTTTTTAGTAAACATTTTTTGGCTATCTATTAATCATAAAAACAAGCTTTTGTGACGGAACTCTTTTTGTTTAGTAAACAAAGTTGGCAAGCTATGCAGCATCACATTACAAGGCGCAAACGAGGGAAAATCATGAGGCTTGGTCTGGATATTGGCGGGACTAAAATCGAAGCGGTAGTGATTGATAATACGGGGGAAATTGTTTATCGCGAGCGATGCGCAACCCCAAAGCAGAGCTATGGCGATTTTTTCCACGCCGTAACGGAGATGATTGCTAAGGCCAGGCAGGCCGTTAATCAGTCTTTCTCGGTTGGCGTTGGGGTGCCCGGTGCGGTGGATAGCGAAGGGTTAATCAAAAACTCCAACATTCTGGTGCTGAATCAGCAGAGCTTTGCGCAAGATCTTGAGCAAGCGTTAGGGATGGCTGTGCCCGTCACCAACGATGCTAACTGCTTTACGCTGTCAGAGGCGATGGACGGCAGCGGATATGGACACAGCGTCGTTTTTGGCGTCATCCTCGGTACCGGTTGCGGCGGCGGTGTGTGTATCGATAACCGCCTGATTTCCGGCCCTAACGCCTGCGCAGGCGAGTGGGGGCATAATGCCTTGCCGCGTTATCATGAATCCCGGGATGGGGCCGCAGTGACATGCTATTGCGGACAGTTGAACTGTATCGAAAGCTTTATTTCCGGCAGCGGCCTGGAACGCCAGTATTTGAACCACACCGCGCAACATGCGGGTGTGCCACAAATTATGCGACAGGTAGAATCGGGTGATGCAGATGCCTGTTTGTTATGGGAACGCTATTGCGATCAACTGGCGCGGGCGTTGGCAAGCGTGGTGAATACGCTCGATCCCGATGTGATTGTGTTGGGGGGCGGGGTATCTAATATCGATTTACTGTATTCTGGCTTGCAGGCGCGAGTAGCACAGTACGTATTTGGTAAACAGTGCCGTACACCGATCGTTCCGGCCAGACACGGCGACAGCAGCGGCGTGCGTGGTGCCGCCTGGCTGGGGGCGCAACGAGCCTGCGTAGAATCAATGAGAGTGAAATGACGAAACCTGTACGTATCAGAGACATTGCCGAAGCATGTGGGGTCTCAGTTGGCGCTGTTTCCCGCGCCCTAAAAGGGCAGCCGGGGCTGCGTGAAGATACCCGGTTGCGCATTATTTCTGTGGCGCAGCAGCAGGGTTATGATTTTTCCCGCTTGCGCAGCGACAAGATCAAACGCGTCCTGTTTTTGCTGCATCGTCAGCACAATATCAGCCGCGCATTACCGTTTTACTCCCAACTGTTGTTAGGTATAGAAGATCTTTGTCGCGAGAATGGTATTGCGCTGAGCTTTCTGTCTATCGGTCCGGGTGATACGGTGAGTGAGCAGGTGATGCTGCACCAGCCGGATGCGCTGATCTGCGCCGGATTTTTTGAGCCTGAATTGCTTGGGCTGCTGCAACAGATGAAACTGCCGCTGGTGCTGGTGGATCTCTGGGCGCCTGGCCTGCCTTGTGTCAATCCGGACAATACCCAGGGCGGCTATCTGGCCACGCAACACCTGATTGCACAAGGTCGCAACCGCATCGCGTTTCTTGCCAGTACACTTTCTCACTACAGTATTCGTCAGCGTGAGAAGGGCTATCGTCAGGCATTGTATGAAGCCCGGTTGCTGATGCCGCCAGAGTACGAAGCCATCGCGCCGCCGTTGCTGGATACCGAGCAATCTTTGGTAGAGGCGGTTAATGAACTGCTCAGGCTGCCGGAGCCACCCGATGCCATTTTTGCCTATAACGATGCGGCAGCGATGGTTGTTCAAAGAGTGTGCGCGCAGCAGGGCATACGTATCCCGGAAGACCTTGCGCTGGTAGGGTTTGATGATATTGATGCTGCAGCCTGGTCACATCCGCCGCTGAGCACTATCGCGGTTGATAAGCAACAGCTGGGTCGGGAAGCGCTGCGTTTACTGTTGGAAGAGAAGCAGGAAGAGAATCTGCTGCTGCCGGTGCAGTTAGTGGTACGTGGTAGTTCAGGGAAATAAAAAACCCGCCCCTGACAGGCGGGAAGAACGGCAACTAAATTTTCTCTCTTCGCCATTAGCACCATAACTGTGTTGGCTGCGCTCATTCACCCGAATCACTTACTACACGTAAGCTCATCGGGATTCATTCACTTGCCGCCTTGTTCTGGCACCAATGGCTTTGAGATAACATTTCGTAGGCCGGGCAAGCGAAGCGCCCCCGGCGTGCCTTGATTAAACTCGCTCAAATACCGTCGCGATACCCTGACCTAACCCGATACACATCGTCGCCAGACCAAACTGTACGTCTTTGCGTTCCATCAGATTGAGCAGGGTAGTGCTGATACGCGCACCGGAACAACCCAGCGGGTGACCCAATGCGATCGCCCCGCCGTTGAGGTTGATCTTCTCGTCGATCTGCTCCATCAGCCCCAGATCTTTAATACACGGCAGGATCTGGGCGGCAAAAGCTTCATTCATCTCAAACAAGCCGATGTCGCTGGTGGAGAGTCCCGCTTTTTTCAGCGCCAGCTTTGAAGCCGGAACCGGACCGTAACCCATGATAGAAGGGTCGCAGCCGACAACGGCCATTGAACGAATTCGGGCACGTGGCGTCAGACCCAGCTCACGGGCACGGCTTTCGCTCATGACCAGCATCGCGGCAGCACCATCGGAAAGCGCGGAAGAGGTACCGGCCGTCACCGTGCCGCTAACTGGATCGAATGCCGGGCGCAGGGTAGAAAGCGCTTCAACCGTGGTCTCCGGGCGGATAACTTCATCGTAGTTAAACTGCTTCAGCACGCCGTCTGCATCATGACCGCCAGTCGGGATGATTTCATTTTTAAATGCGCCAGACTGTGTAGCAGCCCAGGCGCGAGCGTGTGAACGTGCGGCGAAGGCATCCTGCATTTCACGGCTAATACCGTGCATGCGGGAGAGCATTTCCGCCGTCAGGCCCATCATCCCCGCGGCTTTCGCCACGTTGCGGCTCATACCCGGGTGGAAATCAACGCCGTGACTCATCGGCACATGCCCCATATGTTCCACGCCGCCAATCAGGCACGCCTGAGCATCGCCGGTCATGATCATGCGTGCTGCATCATGCAGCGCCTGCATGGATGAACCACACAGACGGTTAACGGTCACTGCCGGTACTGAATGTGGGATTTCCGCCAGTAGTGACGCGTTACGAGCGATATTGAAACCCTGCTCCAGCGTTTGCTGCACGCAGCCCCAGTAAATATCATCAAGCGCGGATGGCTCCAGCGCCGGATTACGCGCCAGCAGGCTACGCATTAAATGTGCGGAGAGGTCTTCTGCCCGCACGTTACGAAACGCTCCCCCTTTTGAACGGCCCATCGGGGTACGGATCGCATCAACAATTACAACCTGTTCCATTGTGACTCCTTAAGCCGTTTTCAGGCTGCCAACCGGGCGGGCAGGCTCAACCTGGGGATAATACGGTTCGTTATGGCGCGCTTTATCACGCAGACCGGCCGGAACTTCATACAGTGGGCCTAGGTGCTGATACTGTTGGGCCATATCGAGATACTTCGCGCTGCCGAGCGTATCCAGCCAGCGGAACGCGCCGCCGTGGAACGGAGGGAAGCCCAGGCCATAAACCAGCGCCATATCGGCTTCTGCCGGGCTGGCGATAATGCCTTCTTCCAGACAACGCACCACTTCGTTGACCATTGGGATCATCATGCGGGCGATAATCTCGTCATCGCTGAAGTCGCGTTTCGGTTGGCTGACCTCTGCCAGCAGACCATCAACGGCGGCATCTTCTTCTTTCTTCGGCTTGCCCTTGTTGTCTTCTTTATAACGCCAGAACCCGAGACCGTTTTTCTGTCCGAAACGGTTAGCATCAAACAGGGCATCGATCGCATCGCGATAATCTTTCTGCATACGCTGTGGGAAGCCCGCAGACATCACCGCCTGTGCGTGATGCGCGGTATCGATCCCCACCACGTCCAACAGATAAGCCGGGCCCATAGGCCAGCCAAACTGTTTTTCCATCACTTTGTCGACTTTGCGGAAATCCGCTCCGTCGCGCAGCAACTGGCTGAAACCGGCAAAATAGGGGAACAGCACGCGGTTGACGAAGAAACCAGGGCAGTCGTTGACCACAATTGGCGTTTTGCCCATCTGGCTTGCCCAGGCGACAACCTTAGCGATGGTTTCATCTGAGCTTTTTTCGCCGCGAATGATCTCAACCAACGGCATGCGGTGCACCGGGTTAAAGAAGTGCATGCCACAGAAGTTTTCCGGGCGTTTGAGCACGCTGGCCAGTTCGTTGATTGGAATGGTTGAGGTGTTCGAAGCCAGTACGGTGTCCGGGCGTACCTTATCTTCGGTTTCCGCCAGTACCGCTTTTTTCACTTTCGGGTTTTCCACAACCGCTTCGACTACTACGTCCACACGCTCGAAACCGCTATAGTCGAGGGTTGGATGGATAGTGGAAATCACGCCCGCCATTTTCAGGCCGTCAATTTTGCCGCGCTCGAGCTGTTTGTTCAGCAGCTTGGCCGCTTCGGTCATGCCCAGCGTTAATGATTTGTCGTTGATATCTTTCATCACAACCGGCACGCCTTTCCAGGCCGACTGGTAAGCGATACCGCCGCCCATAATGCCCGCGCCCAGCACCGCCGCTTGCTTTGGCGCTTCAATATTTTTGGTGAGCTTTTTGGCTTTGGCTTTCACGAACTGATCGTTAAGGAAGATCCCAACCAATGCGCGAGCTTCACTGGTGTGCGCCAGTGGAACAAAACTTTTATTTTCCAGGTTCAGCGCTTCTTCACGGCCAAAACGGGCTGCCGCCTCAATCGTTTTCACGGCAGTGATTGGTGCGGGATAATGCTTCCCGGCCGTCTGCGCCACCATACCTTTGGCGATAGTAAAGCTCATCGCCGCTTCAATTTTGCTGAGTTTCAACGGTTCCAGCTTCGGCTGGCGTTTGGCTTTCCAGTCGAGATCGCCGTTAATCGCCTGACGTAATATGGCGATCGCGCCATCAAGCAGTTTCTCGTGTTTCACGACGCCATCGACCAGGCCGATTTTCAGCGCCTGCTCAGCACCAACATCTTTACCCGCAGCAATGATTTCCAGCGCGCTGTCCGCACCCAGCATACGTGGCATACGTACGGATCCGCCAAAGCCCGGCATAATGCCCAGCTTGGTTTCCGGCAGGCCGATGCGCAGGTCCGGCGTTGCCAGACGGTAATCGGTCGCCAGCACACACTCGCAGCCGCCGCCCAGCGCATAGCCATTTACCGCTGAGAGGGTCGGAACAGGTAGATCTTCCAGACGATTAAAGACGCTGTTGGCAAAATGCAGCCACTGGCTCAACTGTTCTTCAGGCACGAGGAACAATGAAAGGAATTCGGTGATATCGGCACCGACAATAAAGGCTGCTTTGTTAGAGCGCAGCAGCAGCCCTTTTAAATTCGGTTGTTTTTCCAGCACGTCAAGCGCATGGCCCAGGCTGGCAACGGTGGCCGTGTCGAGTTTATTGACCGAACCAGGGGCATCGAACACCAGTTCGGCGATGCCATCTTCCAGCCAGTCGAGGTACAGGGTGTCGCCTTTGTAAAGCATGTCAGTCTCCTGAATCCGCAAGGTGATCTGGTCATACCAGATGAATCGAAGTGTGTGTTTTATGTTAAAAAAATGCAAATGAATGATTAAAGAAATGACGATTTGATCACGCTCGGCAGAAATCACGCACTCACAAAGCGATGTGCTAAGATGCGGAGTCTTGAGGTCAAAAACAGAAGGATAGAAAATGGAATCACTGGCCGCACTCTATAAAAATCATATCGTTACCTTACAAGAGCGGGCGCGCGACGCGCTGGAACGCTTCAAGCTGGATGCGTTACTTATTCACTCTGGCGAACTTGTTAACGTCTTTCTTGACGACCATCCGTACCCGTTTAAGGTCAATCCGCAATTCAAAGCTTGGGTACCCGTAACGCAGGTCCCTAACTGCTGGTTGCTGGTGGATGGTGTGAATAAGCCAAAATTGTGGTTCTATCTGCCGGTCGACTACTGGCATAACGTTGAGCCGCTGCCGACCTCCTTCTGGACAGAAGAAATCGAGATCATCGCGCTGCCAAAAGCGGACGGTATCGGTAGCCAACTGCCAGCTGCTCGCGGCAATATCGGTTATATCGGTCCGGTTCCGGAACGTGCGTTGCAACTGGACATCGCGGCCAGCAACATCAACCCGAAAGGGGTGATCGACTACCTGCATTATTACCGCGCCTTTAAAACGGATTACGAACTGGCCTGTATGCGCGAAGCGCAGAAAATGGCGGTGAATGGACACCGTGCCGCGGAAGAAGCGTTCCGTTCCGGGATGAGCGAATTTGACATCAACCTGGCTTATCTGACCGCGACCGGTCACCGCGACACCGACGTGCCATACAGCAACATCGTTGCGCTTAATGAGCATGCGTCGGTTCTTCATTACACCAAACTGGATCATCAGGCGCCGTCTGAAATTCGCAGCTTCCTGCTGGACGCTGGTGCGGAATATAACGGCTATGCGGCAGACCTGACGCGTACCTGGTCGGCGAAAAGCGACAACGACTATGCGCATCTGGTGAAAGATGTTAACGACGAAGAGCTGGCGCTTATTGCTACCATGAAAGCGGGTACCAGCTACGTGGATTACCACATTCAGTTCCATCAGCGCATCGCGAAGCTGCTGCGTAAGCATCAAATCATCACCGATATGAGTGAAGAGGCGATGGTGGAAAACGATCTTACTGGACCGTTTATGCCGCACGGTATTGGTCACCCGTTGGGTCTGCAGGTGCATGATGTCGCTGGCTTTATGCAGGATGACAGCGGTACCCACCTTGCTGCCCCGTCGAAGTATCCTTACCTGCGCTGCACCCGTGTTCTGCAGCCGGGCATGGTACTGACCATCGAACCGGGCATCTACTTTATTGAATCGCTGCTGGCGCCGTGGCGTGAAGGGCAGTTCAGCAAACACTTCAACTGGCAGAAAATTGAAGCTCTGAAACCGTTCGGCGGTATTCGTATTGAAGACAACGTGGTGGTCCACGAGAACAATATCGAGAACATGACGCGGGATTTAAAACTGGCGTAATGGACAGTTGGTTAATCCCTGCGGCGCCGGTTAGCGTCGTTGAAGAGATCAAAAAAAGCCGCTTCATTACGCTGCTCGCCCATACGGACGGCGTAGAAGCGGCGAAAGCATTCGTTGAGTCCGTCAAAGCGGAACACCCGGACGCCCGCCACCATTGTGTGGCATGGGTGGCCGGTGCGCCGAATGACTCGCAGCAGTTGGGCTTTTCAGGGGAACGGCAGGCAAGCCGATGCTCGCGCAACTGATGGGCAGCGGTGTCGGTGAGATTACCGCGGTGGTGGTGCGCTACTACGGCGGTATCCTTCTCGGTACGGGGGGGCTGGTAAAAGCCTACGGTGGCGGTGTGAATCAGGCGTTGCGTCAGTTAACGACACAGCGCAAGACGCCATTAACCGAATATACTTTGCAGTGTGAGTACGGTCAGTTGGCAGGCATAGAAGCTTTGCTGGGTCAGTTTGACGGTAAAGTCGTTGCCAGTGATTACCAGGCTTTTGTTCGGCTCAGGGTGGCGCTTCCTTATGCCAAAGTGGATGAATTTTCGGCAAAACTGGCGGATTTTAGTCGTGGTTCATTGCAATTGTTAGCGATTGAAGAATAATCCCCACCTCATTTTAAAGAACTAAGGAAGCGGTAGAGATGCATTTTCGCGCCATTACCCGAATCGTTGGACTACTGGTCATCTTATTCTCGGGAACAATGATTATCCCCGGACTGGTGGCTCTCATCTATCGCGATGGGGCAGGGCGTGCATTTACCCAAACTTTCTTCGTTGCTCTGGCGATCGGCTCCATGCTGTGGTGGCCGAACCGCAAAGAGAAAGGCGAGCTGAAATCTCGCGAAGGTTTTCTGATTGTCGTCTTGTTCTGGACCGTGCTGGGTAGCGTGGGTGCGCTGCCGTTCATCTTTGCGGAAAGCCCTAACCTGACGATTACCGATGCATTTTTTGAATCCTTTTCCGGATTGACCACCACCGGGGCAACAACGCTGGTGGGGCTGGATTCATTGCCACACGCTATCCTCTTTTATCGGCAGATGCTGCAATGGTTCGGCGGGATGGGGATCATCGTGCTGGCGGTGGCTATTCTGCCTATTCTTGGCGTCGGGGGGATGCAGCTCTACCGGGCAGAAATGCCGGGGCCGCTGAAAGATAATAAAATGCGCCCGCGTATTGCCGAAACGGCGAAAACCCTGTGGCTTATCTATGTATTGCTGACGGTGGCATGTGCACTGGCGCTATGGTTTGCCGGGATGCCAGCGTTTGACGCCATTGGGCACAGCTTTGCCACGATTGCGATTGGCGGCTTTTCCACGCACGATGCCAGCGTGGGATATTTCGACAGTCCCACGATCAACACCATCATTGCTATCTTCTTGCTGATCTCCGGCTGTAACTATGGCCTGCACTTCTCTTTATTAAGCGGCCGTAGCCTGAAGGTCTACTGGCGCGATCCGGAATTTCGCATGTTCATCGGCGTGCAGTTGACGCTAGTGGCTGTCTGTACGCTGGTACTGTGGATACACAATACCTACGGTTCAGCGCTCACGACCATCAACCAGGCCTTTTTCCAGGTGGTATCAATGGCGACGACCGCCGGATTTACCACCGACAGCATTGCCCGCTGGCCGCTGTTCCTGCCGGTGTTGTTGTTGTGTTCTGCCTTTATCGGCGGCTGTGCCGGGTCTACGGGCGGTGGCTTGAAAGTGATTCGTATCCTGTTGCTGTTTAAGCAAGGTAACCGCGAGTTGAAACGTCTGGTTCACCCGAATGCTGTTTACAGTATCAAGCTGGGTAACCGTGCGCTGCCGGAGCGAATTCTTGAAGCCGTCTGGGGATTCTTTTCTGCCTATGCACTGGTCTTTATTATCAGTATGCTGGCGATTATTGCGACCGGTGTTGATGACTTCTCCGCGTTTGCCTCCGTGGTGGCGACGCTGAATAACCTCGGGCCAGGGCTGGGCGTTGTCGCCGACAACTTTGCCAGTATGAACCCCGTGGCGAAGTGGATCCTGATTGCCAATATGCTGTTTGGTCGTCTGGAGGTCTTTACTCTGCTGGTACTCTTTACCCCTACTTTCTGGCGTGAATAATGGAGTAACACGTGAAAACACTGATTCTTTTTTCTTCCCGGGACGGGCAAACGCGTGAAATCGCCGAGTATCTGGCTTCTGAACTCAAAGAGCTGGGCGTTTGGACGGATGTTGTTAATTTGCATCGCACCGCGGAGCCTGACTGGCAAAATTATGACAGCGTGGTGATTGGCGCCTCGATTCGCTATGGTCATTACCATGCCGCATTTCAGGAGTTTGTGAAAAAGCATGCCACGCGGCTGAATGCGATGCCGAGTGCGTTCTACTCCGTTAACCTGGTTGCCCGTAAACCGGAGAAGCGTACGCCGCAAACCAACAGCTATGCGCGTAAGTTCCTGATGAGTTCGCCGTGGCGGCCGGATCGCAGTGCGGTTATTGCCGGCGCTTTGCTGTATCCCCGCTATCGCTGGTATGACCGTGTGATGATCCAACTGATAATGAAGATGTCAGGCGGTGAAACGGATACGCATAAAGAAGTGGTGTATACCGATTGGGAACAGGTCGCGGGTTTTGCACGGGAAATTGCCCAATTAACCCACAAAACGTTGCCAAAATAAGCGCAAAGAATAAAAAATAATCACTCGGAAAATTATTTTAAATTTCCCCTTGTCAGCCTGA
>NZ_SZWW01000032.1:0-140136 GCF_005280955.1 Citrobacter sp. wls717 | reverse complement strand
ATGTTCATCAAACACAAACGTGATTCTTTCAAAGATTGTGTCATCAATTCCCTCAAGAATTTCGCTCCCCTTTTTATACTTTAGTTTAAATTCAACATTACTCAGTTTCCAGTCACAGTACCAGCCTTTTTCAACCGGCACCGTGACGCTATAAATATTACTGTTCTTTTCCCGCTCCGGTTCATAGGTAGTGACACTGGAATCATCTTCGTAGTGTTTTTTAAAATCACCATCACGCCGGGTACGCTGGCATTTATGTGAACGGTAGGTTACGGAGAACCACGGTTTCTCAAGAAGGTCCGGCGTATCCATTGCTATGGTGACTTTTCTGACATCAGATGAAAAGAAACTGCCGTCACATCCGGAAAGAACCAAGAATAGTAAAGGAGACAAGAGAAGCTTAGAGTTCTTCATCCTCATCAGCGAATGTTTTAAATCGCAATAGTGCATTTTTCCCGCCCTCCACAGATTCTGATATTAATAATGTGCCTGACATTTCTTCTTGCATTTTACTAAAAAGCAAATTCCTCTGTCTTTCATTCTCACAGACCGTTGCCGGACCTTTGTAGGGTTCAATGCGGCTAATAAACCTTTCTCTCTTTCTTTTTCTCTGCATTTCTCTGCCTGGATCGCATAATTCAAGCAACTGATTATTTAAGAATGGGATATATTTATCCCCCATCAGGTGATGCATCGGGTTAATAAACGAATCCTGGTCCGGGTTAGCGTTCGGTGGAAACAGCCTGATGTATTGAGACTGGAGTTTCTCAGCCTGAGAATATGCTCCTGAGTCTAATACCGGAACAAGATAGAACTTGCTGCTGTCATACAGTGCTTTAACATATTGTGTCTTTCTGTAGACCCCTCCATCGCTATCTAAAGTAGGCCCCATACAGGTATAGTGCTGTTCCGCTCTGAAGAAAACTACCACATTGCCATGATGTAAAAAACACTCGCTGTCATCCACACCCTTTGAATAGGCCCACTGTGTTAGGGACGCAATAAAGCCAAAAAAAGTACCAAAATAGTCATATAAATCGTTATCCAGCTTCGCTTCCGGCGGGACAAAAGTAACCATATCGGCGTCATTGACATGCCGGTAATGCACTATCTCCGCCATATTCTTTATGGCACTGACGGTAAACGTTCTGGGCATTCCATAGGTATAAAGGATTGGATTCCACGCTTTTAGCTCTGTGGCATGAATCAGAGATAGTGCACCGCCTAAACTGTGGCCGCAGATATATAGTGTTTTATGTCCAGAATCGGTTTTATTAATCTGATCAATAAGAAATTTAAATTCTCTACTAAAAACATATTTCGCAATACTGAACGCATCCCAAAAGCCTTTATGGACAAACCCCTCTGGCAGCAGTTGTTGAGGCACTTTGCTATCATCTATCCGGGTGCTGGTCACTATGGGTCTGAACGTAAAATCACTTAACCAGTCCTGAAATTCCTGTGAACCACGCCAGCCCACGATCACATCATCATCACCATAGATATAAAATATTTGCGTATCGGCAAACTCCATACATTTATTATCTTCGGTAAAAAAAACTACCCCCTCGCTCTGAGGGGTATCTTTTAGCAATTCTGCGGTATCGAGAAATACAGCACCTTTGTAACTCTTGCTAAAAGGTACATCAATTACGACGGGATAAAACAATTGACGACCATTTCCAAGATTAGGAATCGATGATAGATCCATGAAACCATTAAAGAATTTGAAAAAATCATCGCTATTTGAATAGGTCAAATTAGCCATCAACCCCTGATTATAAGCGTTCACCATTGAATAATTTTTGGTATTATGCAGTAATAAATTCCACGCTCTAAACGGACAAATTTCCACTAATACTCTGGCATTAAAATGAAGTGCCGCAATTTTCAGCCCAGAAAACTCAGGGTCGGGAAAATGGTATTCTGGATACTGAGCTAACTTATGTAACTCCTGGTATTGTCTTTCTTGCTCATCTTGATATTCATTTGAATCCCCCTCCTTTCCCCATACATATTTGTTATGTTGTTTATACTGTTCATCCCACCAGGGCATGGCGGGTACTTTGTCGCAAAGATTACCGATAACAACGTGATAGATAATACATCCCGTCTCTTCATCAATTCCGAATCCATTCATTTTTCTAGTTTCGGAGCTCATTCTTTGTTCAGTGTTTAGCGGGCGCTGTTCCATTTCATCAGCCAATGGCTGGGCTTGAATCTTTAGGATCAGTGTGCAACGGGGAATTTCTTCAATACGAATAATACCATTCGCATCACTTACCCCATGATAAGAAGCTGGTTTTTCACCTCTATGCGTGGAATCGTTATCTGCCATATAAGGCATATTCGCTACGGGTTTTCTCTGTTCATCAATAAGCTGTATTTCGATCCAATTTTTCTTTTGTTCTGGCGCAGTTGCACTGCCAAACTCACCAGAATTTGAGGTTTTGGTTTCACTCACAGGGATTATTCCTTATCACTGGTTTTACTGTCCGGAAACTCAATTTTTACGGAGGAGGGTATTGCTGTGTATACTGGTATCGTCTGACCATTCTCATCTGATATCCCTTCATATACATCACCTTCAGCAGTCGTCATTCGATAACTAACATAAGGCATTATTTCTCCGGTCTTTTCACTAGTGATTGTGAAACCACCTTTATAACCTCGAGGCAGCTCCTCTACTGGAGTATTCAAACTTGTAGCCCCTAATTTCTGCACATTCATTGACTTCAGCAGGATATTATTCGGACATCCCAGTTCGATATTCCCCTCTTTCAACCGGATATACGCCCCACCACAGCTCAGCAAAAGCTCCTCGCTCGCATTCACGGTGATTTTCCCCTCTGTGCTGCTTACCGTAATATCATTCTTCGCAGTCATGCCCATTTCATCGTCCTGGGCCTGAATATCCACTTTTCCCTTTGCCGCATACAGCTGCATCCCCTGTCCCTGCGCATACAGGCTTACCGTATCGCTCGCCGCCACCGTAAATGACCGGCCGGTACTAATATCCGTATTGTGCGCCGACATTATTCCCACGCTGTCCGTTCCCGAGGACACCCGTACGGCCTTCGCACTCATCATCCCTACACCCGCTGGCGCATGCAGAATAAGCCCCGGCTGAGCCAGTTCCTCCAGCGCATCATTGAGCGTCTGCTGGCTCGCTGTGTCTCCCGCCGTTGCCTTTGCCGTCTCCGCTGACCGCTGCAGACTCCTTGCCAGTGACAGCGCCTGCTCAAGCTGACGTATCACACATTCCATCTCCAGCATCCGGTCCACGGCTTCCGCCTGCATCTCTGCCGTTATCAGAACCCCTTTACCGCCGCGTACCGCCACCCAGTCGTCGGTGCGCAGCTCTGCCCCCTCTCCCCGCAGCGCACGCTGTGCATCCACGTTATGCCCCAGATTAAGTTGCGTTTTCCCGCCGTAATCGGTACTGAGCTTGACGTGCTCCTCACCCCGTTTGTCCTCCATGCGCAGCTTGTTGTTCGCGGGCGTGCGGATGACGTTACGGGTATGGTTTGCCTGTGTCACGTGGTCAGGATGCCGGGAGTCATGCAGCACATGGGCGATATAGGGCCGGTCCGGGTCACCTTCATGGAACGCCACCGCCACTTCTGTGCCCTGTATCAGCGGGAAGTGAATACCGTAGGTGTCACCACCGTAGGGTCTGGCAAGGCGTACTGGCATACTTTCGTAGCCCTGCTGTTTCGCATCGCGGTCCGCATCAAACTTAACCCAATAAAGCCCGCTCTGATTTAAATGAGCATATTCATCATTCTTTTTCGGGCTTGAAACACGTGCCATTAGCGTGCCGCTAATCACTGGCCGCGGTTTGAGTGGAGGTCTCCAACAGCGCGTTTCACTGTAAATGGTCGCCATCAACACCACTTGTAGCGCTTCCTTTCGGCTTGCGCTGAATGAAACCGCCGTAACCAGCAAGCTGTTACGCACACTGGCAGGAAGCGTTGGGACAGGTGTCGATTCCGTAATATTCAGGACCTGAGCCGGGCGGAGGCTCACATCGGTTGATAATCCAGTGATTGTCGCTTGTGAGGAGAGATAACGTTCATGTTCCAGTCGCGCCCAATAATTCCCTGTCTCAGGCGCCGGCGAAACCTGATCACCCGTTTCAAGATGGCGTGGGCGATAGTGGTAAACATCCCCGTAAGTCACCCCGTCACCTTCACCGTAAGTCATATCGGCTTGTGCAGAAAATAATATTTTCTGAGCCTGGCGATGGTTATAATCCCCGGCTGTAACCGATGCCTGCACCGTAGACTCTTGGAACTGAATATCCCAGACTGAGTCGACTCCATTGTCATTCATTCCGGAGGGACTATTCAGCGGTAATGTTTTACCAAACTCCCATGCGCTTTGTTTGTCAGCAAAATAGATCACCTCTGTGCCAGCATCAGGCTGAAGTCGGAAGAAGAAGAATATTCCAACTTCAGAGAGCAGGCGTTCAATAAAAACCAGATCGCTCTCCTGATACTGATTAATTTGCTCTCTTTTGGGATATTCCATTACCAAATCAAAATTATATTCCCAGTCTTTTAAACCATGCTCCTGTAAAATTTGAGTAACCACTTCAGGAACTGACATATTAATAAAGAAACGGTGTGTGCGAAATTGGTTTTTCAGCAACGCGACAAAAGGTTCAATGATTATCTGGTAGATAGTCTGGTCTTTTGAACCACTGATACGATGGAAAGATGTCACAATACCATGTACGATTTTGCGGGCAGTTAACTCACTTAACTCCCCCATTCCCATAGTCAATGTCGTTGATTTTCTGAGTATTGATTCGACCGCAATATCTTTATCCTGGCTGGAAAAATGTACTACGTATCGATACAGCGAACTCATTTCCTCTGTACCATTAAAGTTAATAACATCCAGTACAGACTTGCATGAAGGGATATACAATTGATAACGATTCAGCGTATTTTCAGATATAAATGACATCCCGCCGCCAAGTGATTCATCCATTCCCATATATTTAACCCCTGTAAATTTATAAAGAGCCACTTCCAGAACAAAAACTTACCCTCAACGCATTGTTTTTATTAAACTGACCAAATCTTTTTTCTTGTTAGTGACAATAGAAAAAGTAAATCGATGATTATCATTTGATATCCAAAGTTCTTCTCTTCCATTATCACTATAATCATAAAGATGAAAGCCAAGACCTGTTAGATAATCACGAATAATTCCCACATCACCACCGTGAAAAATAACAAGATTTGTTTCTCGTGTACTTCCATCAGGAGAAATATATTCAAAGCGATAATTATTTGATATCCTTGGAGCCTGCTTGATATCAACATCAGTATAGAAATAGTAGTCAAAAAGATCGCTTTCCCGATATTCTAATTTATCTGGCCAGGCTATTAACAGCGGTGACAAGAAAATCAAAGCAATCGTCACCAGTATTATTTTATAGTAGCTCATTATCATTCACCTCGACAAAAATGAATAATAACCGCCATCCCCGGTGATAATTTCTACCCGACCAGAAGTGAAATCACTCCACGGTTGCACCCATGTCATAAATGAAGGCAGGCGCCCTTTATAAGGTTTATGGACAGCACAGTTATCCTGGGGGTCTGGAAACAGTAATGGTAAAAATCCTTTATTCTTATAATTGCCTATCGGCCCATAAAAATCCCATCTACTCAGTGCCCGCTCTTTACTGACTAAGCTCAGTCTTGACGGGTAGTCTGAGGGAAGGATTGCCCGGTAGAAGCCTAAAAGATCGGAGGTAAGATCCTCTCCGCTAAATCCACTGTCGGTATACCAACTAAAACACCAATTAGATTGCAAACGTTCAAACAAGCGCGCCGTCATCATCATCATGGCTAACGCAACGCTGTTTTTCTCACATGTAGATAAACCTTGTTTGATACGCCACTTAACAAACTTTCCTGTACCAAACTGGCGATGATATACAAACATCTTTTGGCTATAGGTGACGTCATAATAACCATCACGACTTGATTCACCTCGTTTTATATCTAACAGTAGGTTTTTAATATCACTTCCCTGTGCATGGCCTATATCTATCCATCCCAATATTTCGCTGTAAACAAGCCCTGTTTTACGATCCAAGGTCCACTCGGAAGGTTCAATAATATCGTCACGTTTACTCATCATTAAACTCCAGCATCATTCCCTCTTCATCATTCCAACTTAAAGTGAGTTGCTGAGGTTTTTGCTGCCGGGAAAGATACGTTAACAACTGCTGACTGAGCACAGGTAAGATTTGTTGATTCAGCAGACTATCAATATTCCTCGCTCCCGTATCCGGTAGCAGGCAAGCGGCGGTCAGGGCATCAAAAAGGTTCTCGGATATTATTGTGGTGATGCCGTAGTGACGCAGTAATCGCTGGCTAACCTGCTCCAGTTTCATCTGTATAATCGTACGTAACGCAGATTCACTGAGCGGATGGTAGATAATTGTCTGGAAGCGGGCCAGCAGCGCCGGCTGGAAATGATCGCGCAACAGTGGGCGCAGCAGTTCGTGCAACTCTGACTCTGTGGTTTCCGGTTGCTCTTCCAGCAGTTGCATCACTGCGTCGCCGCCAAGATTGGAAGTCATCAAAATAACGGTATTGCGAAAATCAATTTCACGACCTTCGCCGTCACGCATGAAACCACGGTCAAATACCTGGTAAAACAGGTTCATGACGTCGCGATGCGCTTTTTCTACTTCATCCAGTAGTACCACGCTATAGGGGCGTTTTCGCACCGCTTCGGTCAGGATCCCTCCCTGTCCATAACCCACGTATCCCGGAGGTGAGCCCTTTAGCTGGCTCACGGTATGCGGCTCCTGATACTCAGACAGATTAATCGTGATCAGCGATTTTTCACCGCCAAAGAGAATGTCAGCCAGGGCCAGCGCAGTCTCTGTTTTGCCGGTTCCGCTTGGCCCGGTAAGCAGAAACACGCCCTGTGGGCCGTTTTCCGGCGTAAGCCCTGTTTTTGATGCCCGCAACCGCTGTGCGATTGTATTCAGCGCGTAATCCTGTCCGATAACGCGGTTTCCCATCTGGGTTTCAAGCGTCAGTAAATCCGCCTGGGAATCCTTCATTAATGAAGACAAAGGTACACCGGTCCAGTCGGCGATCACCGTAGCAACGGTACGTGCGTCTACATCCGGAAACAGTAACGGATGGCCCTGCTGAAGCACACTAAGCTGCTGCTGCAATTCAACCGTTTCCGCCTGACGAGAAATATCACGGCGGCTGGCCAGCAGTTGCTCAGTGAGCGTTAATTCCTGGCCGTACTGGGTTTCGCGTTCATCCAGTTCGACAAGCAGACGATTTTCCCGCTGTTCAATACTGGCCAGCCTTTCACCATGCTGGCCATTTCCTACCGCGAGGTCTGCAAGCAATGCCTGCTTTTCAATTTCAAGCGCGGTGATCTCCGACTTCAAACGCGTCAGTGGTTCAGGAACGGTATCAAGGCTCATCCGCACTCTTGCACCTGCGGTATCCAGCAGATCGACGGCTTTGTCGGGTAATTGCCGCCCGGTAAGATAGCGGCGAGAGAGCGTAACGGCGGCTTTAACCGCTTCGTCGGTGATGTGAACGCCATGATGTTCTGCATAGCGTGATTTCAGACCACGCAGCATTAAACAGGCAGTGTCATCATCCGGCTCATCAACTTTAACCATCTGAAAACGCCGCTCCAGCGCAGCATCACGCTCAAAATACTGTTTATATTCGCTCCATGTGGTCGCCGCGATGGTTCGTAGTTCACCTCTGGCCAGAGCGGGTTTTAGCAGGTTGGCTGCGTCTGCGCCCCCCGCCTGATTACCAGCCCCGATGATGGTATGGGCTTCATCAATAAAGAGCAGAACAGGCGTTGGCGATTGCTGAACGGCATCAATGATATTTTTTAACCGCTGCTCAAACTCACCTTTCACTCCAGCACCGGCTTGTAACAGCCCAAGATCCAGCGTGCGTAGCGTTACTGATTTCAGGCTATCAGGCACATTACCTTCAGCAATACGCAGCGCCAGCCCCTCCACCAGAGCGGTCTTGCCGACGCCAGGTTCCCCGACCAGAATGGGATTATTTTTTCGCCGACGGGACAGCACATCCACCATTTGCCGGATTTCATTATCGCGACCAAATATCGGGTCGATATCGCCAGCACGCGCTTTCGCGGTCACGTCCAGCGTAAATTTCTCGAGCACGCCTTGTAATGCTGGCGACAACGTCGACTGAGCCAGTCCTGGACGCACTTCGTCATCTGGGGAAACCTGCGTCAGAGCGGCTTCTTGCTGCCTTTCCGGACGTTCATCCGACTGGACATTTAATAGCGGCAGAAGCCGTTCCAGTTGAATATGTCCGGCGCTCAAAAGAGGCCACAGGCCGTCACACTGCAATAGTGAAGGCTTTCCTACCAGTGCCATCAGCAGATGTACGCCACGTATCTGCGAATTTTCATCCGTTGCGGCACACAGCCACGCTTGTTGCATTAAAGAAAGGAGCGCATCAGACAACTGCGGGCGACTTTTCACGGAACGAGGCTGAACATCCAGATGCGCCAGCAGTGACTGCCAGAGATTGTCGATATCCCATTCATAACGACGAGCAATGACCGTAATATCGCCCTCTCCCTGCTCCAGCAGCTTTAGTAACCAGTGTTCGGGCGTGATTTCTGCATGCGCGCGCGTCTGGCATAACGATGCCGCTGCTTCAAGCGTCTGAGCACAATAGGGGTTGAGACGTCGTAATAACACTGCTGACTGGTGTTCCATTTGCTTCCTGACTCCCTGTATTCAGGCACGCTACCGCCCGTGGCCGTAATCCAATGCCCATAAGGTAATAGTGATGTTGATACTCTCTGCTGAACCCCGCCCGGGACGCTCAGCAGAGGGCATAAAAAAACGGATGAGGAAATCCTCATCCGTTAGTGCATTACGCGGTAGTACGCTCGTTCCAGGCGTCAGAATGGATGATGTTGCCATCCTTATAGGTCCAGACGATCTTCTCGTAGCGCAGTTCAATCTGTTCCAGGTGGTTATGCTTCTCTTTAGCGGGATCTTTAATGTCGTACATCACCGGGTTTACTTTCACCACTTTCACGTTGTGCAGTGTGGTGTTGAAGTATTCCACTTCCTGACCCGCATCATTGATGCGATACCATTTGAACTCTGCCTGACGCAGGGTCTGACCGGTGGTTACAGCCTTGTACAGATACGGGCTGGAGGCATCGATTTCCTTAGTGAAAAGGAACGGGGTATGGATGCGCGTCCCGGTCAACTTACCGGTGTTGTTATCCGTAGGGATGTACAGATTATGTTCCTGGGCCACGACTTCGATACTGCCCACACGGTCTTTCACATCAACAGAGCCTTTAATATCCGCGCCGCCGTCGTCTTTCAGCCAAAGGTAGACTGGAATTGCCATAACTCTTTCTCCATTTTTTACTTCGCTAATGCGTCACCGCCTTGCGGTGACGGTTCCTTCATGCCCGGCACCTGACAGGCATCAGCCTGCGGTACCAGACTGATCTCTACACGGCGGTTAGCTGCCCGCCCCTCAGGCGTATCGTTGCTTTTGTAGGGACGTAATTCGCCATAGCCCTGAACGGCAAAACAGCTCTCCGCAACATCGCCGGTATCGCGCATCCAGTCGCGAACAGATTCCGCACGTTTGAGAGAAAGCTGCTGATTAGATTTATCGTCACCCACATCATCGGTATGTCCGGCGATGACGATCAGCCAACCGGGTTTAGCTTTGATATTGACCAAAGCCCTAATGAGTACTTTTGTTGAACCGGCCTTTAACGCCCATTTGCCCGTATCAAACAGCGACATACTGTCCAGACGTACGGTTTGCGGTGAGGTCACTTTCGGTTTTTCAGGTGGTAGCCAGTCGCTGATGGCGGCTAGCAAAGGCGGGATCAATCTCATCCCCTGATACAATCCCATTGAAAGAGAAAGGGGTTCACCTCGCTGATACCAGCGATCCAGCCGCTGCGCATCCCGACGAAGTTGATCCTGAGCCTGAATCTTTGGCTCGACAGGATTACCGCTAAGATGGCGGTATACCGTCAAATGATCGTTGGTGATCCTGATGAGATGTTGGTTATTGATAAAGCTGCATGTCATTGCCAGCCCGACAAAAAGGCCGCACAGAAGACCACTTACGCCCACCGCTCGTTGAAAAGCAGTCAGCGCCCGGCGGTGTGATAAAAAAGGCAATGCTAAATCAGGAAAAGGCAACTGTACGGGCGCTGCTGACGCGGCTGGAGGAAGCGTTGTTTGAGCCGTGATATGCCGTTGCCACAGATTATTTTCGCAGACCGCCAATGAGGTGAAACACACTACCCGTAAAGCAGAGAAAAGAGGCGGAGCATGGCGCTCGGTGTCGCCTTGTACCTTCTGCAGCCATCCCAGTAAATTATCTAACCACACTGCATGTGTAAGATGAAAATGACGAGCCGGGCGTTCTTGCGAAGAGAAAGCCGCAAAGTCGTCTAATCCCGTAGCCGACTGCACTTCCGCATCCTGAGGCGTACGAATAAACCAACGTACACTCTCATTGCACTGAGGAGAATTCAGCCAACAGCACAGCCAAAACGGCGGTATACCTGATAACCAACGCCGGCTTTGGGCCACCACACGCCGCCAGCTGAGCAGCATGTGCTTAAGCGCGCCTTCATCATTATGCCGTTCTGGAGCCAAGGCCAGCATCACGGAAACGCGCATAAGAAGCCCCGGACGCTGCGTAGCTAACTGACGAACCAGAGCAATATAATGCTCCGGGGACTGGACAGATAAATACCAGCCCTGTGAACTCTCGCAAGAATCGCCGCGTCCGGCAAACAAGGGATCATTATCGCCACACACCAGCACAACAGGCCCACTGAAACTCTCCGGAGGGAGCGGAACTTCATGAGCAGAATGAGCAGACTTCAACCGACCATACTGACGCCAGGCATAAACCATCCCTGGAATGAAAAGCAGTAAAATAAAGACGGTAAGCCCACTCCTTACACCCGCACTTAACGGACTAAATCCCCAGACCAGCAACAAAGCCAGCACGGCCGCCAGCACAGAGTTAACGCTCCCTCGCAACTGAGCCATGCCTTATCCCTGCCCAATAAGCTGAGCTACCTGCCCTTGTAAGACATGAGAAAATGTCAGCCACAGGGCGCCCAACGCCAGCGCACCGACAATCCATGCCAACCACCAGCGGCGCTTACCGCCTGAGAATCCAGAGGCCAGCATGATAACTGGGGCATCGTGCTTTAACTTAAAAGGCATCGCCTGAGTCGCCAGCGCTTCAAGAACATCTTCACGACGCTCGTCACCTTGCTCACGATAGCGCCCAACAAAACCGAGCGTGATTGCACGATAAAAGCAGGTTAATACGGCAGTATCAGGAACGGACTCGCGCAGGACGGTACGGATGCGCTCCCAGAGCTCTTCTCCTGCATTGGTCGTGTTGAAATAGCGGGCCTGTAAAGGGGTCGCAAGCCAGGTGGTATAACCGCTATCCTGCCGATTGCGGTTCAACACGCTTTCATCCAGTAACGCACATTGCGTGTAGAGCATGTGCTCAACGCTGTGTTCGCTGTACCCCATCTCACGCAATGCCTCACGCGCAGAATCAACCCATTGACAGGCCTGGCGATAAAAAGCTGCCCCATCATCGACTTCCGCCCCGCCACGTAACTGGCTGACAGCAAGCCAGGTTGGCCAAAACACCTGATCAATATCCTTATTCATTTATTTCAATCCCTTAAGACTGCGAAAAGCTCAAGTTGAATCTCTCCCAGCGTTCCCGGCACATAGAAAGCGCAATTACCGGCATCCAGCATGGCCTGGGCTGCTGGATGATTAATCTCAAGAGCAAAGTATTGATTTTCCAGTCGTAACGGGATGGCTGCGGGTACATGCGTTAGCGGTTTTAACGGAATACCGCTCAGTGCCACATTGACGACATCAGAGACATCTGCCCGGCTCCCTGCTTTACAGAGCTGTGGGAATTGCGTAAGGAGGACATGCGCAGGAAGATCCGAGCGAACGGAAAGGTAAAAATCAGCGCCTTCACGCAGTCGGGCATCCGACAAAGCGCCATACCAGAACTGTCGCTCTTGCGTCAGTTCAATAGCGACAACGCGAGATGGCAGGCTGGCTTCCAGCAGTTCCACCAAAAGTGCAAACAGCGGAGGGAATACCTGCTGCGGATTTGCGTGCTGGTATGGAGGTACAACGCTGACATCATGGTCTAATGAAAAAGTCAGCAGGCTGCCTGCTAACCGCGCCAGCTCACGCCACAAAAGTTCGGGGTGACGGCCTGGGTTTTGCAGCATTTCTTTCAGAACAGGCTCTGAGCTATTAAGCGCATTCAGCAGCCAAAACAACGAAACATCAGCTACCGCAAAATCCGCCATTCGTTCATTACTTTCTCGGCGCAAGGCCATCAGGCGGCGACAACGAGCCTGGATACGATGCACCAAATCACTAAGCGAATTGATTAATGAGGGGCTGGCTGAGAGTGAAAGCGCTGGGGGTAAAAAATCACGTCCCAGCTCCCATTGCCCCTGAGCATTACGAATAAGGCAAGCTACCGGACAAGTCAGGTAAGCGCTGTTATCGTCATGGCTATACCGGAGGGTGATAGCATGCCGCAGCACTGCCATATCAGTTCTTTCCTGACCTGAGAGATCCTGTACTGGCAGCCATTCCTGCTGCCAGCGACACGGACGGCTAACGCCGTTGCCTGATGAAAGATTGCCGCCATTAGCCGAAAGCAGCGGCAACGCCAGCACGATCTCAACACTGCTGTAACCAGTAAGATGCGATAAATCACACGCCGGAGGCAGGTTATCTGAAATACCTGTATCCACTAACGTGCCGTCAGGAAAGCGCACAACCAGATTAACGGGATTCAAACGGGAAACCGTTAGCGCACTTTCATCAAACTCCGCGCTGATGACACCCCACGGTGATGAAAGTGACATGTGAGCAACAACGTCAGCGACATAGGCATCCCAACGTGTCTGTTGCTGAAACTGCTGGGGAGCCAGAAAGGCCCCCTCGCTCCATAACGGACGATAGATCTTCATCGCACCTCCTGTGCGCTGCGTCGTTAAGATTTCGACTTAGGCATTTGTGAAACTAACGACAAGCTGACGTCCATACCTTCAACCTGGAAATGCGGAATGGCATACAGGCGTACACGGAAGAAACCGGGATTATCCTCAATATCCTCCACCACGACACGCCCATCACGCAGCGGGTGTGATGCCTGCAAATCATCGCCAGGATCGGTCATTTCGGTTACCAGACTGCGCAACCAATTATTAAGCTCAAGCTCAAGCAGGCGGCGATCTTTGGTCGTACCAATATTTTCTCGCTGCAGTATTTTCAGGTAATGTGCAATACGAGAAAGCAGGAAGATATACGGCAAACGAGAGTTAATCCGACTGTTAGCCGTCGCTTCCGGCGTATCATACTGCGCAGGTTTCTGAGCCGAGTTAGCGGAGAAGAAGCAGGCGTAATCACGATTCTTGTAATAAGAAAGCGGAATAAAACCAAGGTTGGCGAATTCAAACTCCCGGGTTTCCGGAATCATCACCTCAGATGGAATCTTCACCTGATTACCCGTACCCAGATCGTACAAATGGATAGGCAAGTCTTTAACTGCGCCGCCCGCCTGCGGCCCACGGATCTGGACGCACCAGCCATTCTTGATAAAACTTTTCACCATGTTCACAGCGAAAGAGAAAGATGCGCTGGTCCACAGATATTTTTCGTGATCCGGCCCCTTCACCTCTTCAACATAGTTAAAGCTACGTACCGGCACGGTATCAGGACCATACGGCAGACGACCCAATACACGCGGCATAGTCAGCCCGATGTAGCGTGAATCGTCGCTATCACGAAATGCTTTCCACTTGATGTATTCAGCACGTTCGAAATAATCATTGATGTCTTTTATGGCCGCGACTTCTTCCATATTTTCTTTCAGGAAAAATTTCGGCCCAACGGAACCGATAAACGGCATATGACAGGCTGCCGACACGCCAGAAATATTGCGCAGCAGTGCAATATCCTGCGGGCTGTTATCAAATTCGTACGCTGAAATCATTGCCGCAATGGGTTCGCCACCAGGCTGATCATATTCTTCAATATAAACATGGCGGTATAACCCGCTCTGGATAAGCTCCGGCGCATCGTCAAAATCATCACGTAACGCATCCTTGCTGATATCCATCATTTCTACCCGGACATTGCGACGAAAATCGATGCCGGTGATCATCGAATGTAAACCGCGCCAGAGCGATTCTTGCTTCTGAAACTCAGCATGATGCATAACTTCATTAACCTGATCGCTAATCTGCTTATCAAGACGAGCAATTTGTTCATCAAGCAGCGTTTTATCCAGGCGCTCTACTGGCTGTGCAGCGTCCGCCAGACATGAGACCAGAACCTGAATAGCGGCGGTCACGCGTTCAGCCGGAGCGGCATCAGAAAGCGCTTCATCGCTCTGCCACGCATCTACATTTTTTAATGCCGAAACCGGGGAAAGATTAATTTTGTCAAAGAGGGATTGATAAACGCTGCGTTCACTGGTCGTAGTGGCCGCGACTGAAGAGGTATGTTCCTGAACAGACATCAACATATTCCTTTTATGGTCCTTTACTATTCCTGCCAATTAAGCGGAGGAAACCCTGTATAGCGTTAAATCTCTTCTGGCATCATGGTTGCCAGTTCATTACGCAGTTCCTGACTCAGGGCTGGATCCTTTAGGATGGTTTCCAGCTCGCGGCGAAAAGCAGCGTTATCGAGTAAGTTAGATTTCAGGTCACGAAGTAAGTTACGCATAGCCAACAGAACGCGTAATTGTGGGATATTTCTGGCTACCTGCTCAGGCTCAAAATCGCGGATGTTTTTAAAGGTAAGATTAATATCGTCATTTCTATCATCGCCAGCTAACGTATTTTTAACACTCAGATTAACTACTGGTGAGAACTTAGCTAACACATCATTGAAATTATTTTTATTAATATCAACCTTTTCGCGTTCCGATAGTGGTCGTTGTTCTCTACCATTACTGAAATCACCCACGGTTAAAAGTTTTAACGGCAATTCAACTTTTTTCTGAACGCCTCCGGTATGTAAATCTAACTTGATATTAACGCGTGCCGTTGGCACTTCATTCTGAAAACTGTCACCCATACGTCCCTCTCAGACCGGCGATTCCTGCCGATGTTTTGCGTTTCCTAACAGAGCATTTTCCAATCGCTCAACGAGTCTCATACAACGTCATTTTTGTGGGCAGCCAACAACGACTGTTAATGACAATTAATGATTATAATTAGTATAGCGACGTAATCCGATATATTATCCAAGTGAAAACATGATCAATATCACCAATCAACCAAATAACACATTATAATTATTTATTTAAAAAAGAGATCAAGAAGCTCTTTATCTAATACAAGTCACAGGAATTAATTAATGTTAAATGCATTCACTGAATAAATGTATTCTTATTAAGAAACATTACCAAAATAAATAATTATCATTATAAATATATGCCACGGTGTTTATTAAAATATAATCAGAATCAATTTAACTATAAATAAAAAAAGCCGAAGATATACTCCGGCTTTTCGCACCTCATTTCTGGACATGAAGAAAGATTACGCTTCCTTCACCACAATCAGCGGCTCTATATCGCTCTCTTTTTTAATTACCAGCGACTCGTCGCCGCGCAGACAGGTTCCGCCGTAGTTACCGCCTACGGTGAAGGTACAAACCTGAATATATTTATCGGCAACCTTCGGCAGACACCAAAGCTGCTGATAAATGTTCTTCTGTTCAGCAAACTTACCGCTGGTTTTATCCAGGAGCTCTTCCTGGTGGCTCACCAGATCGATGTTGCTGCCACAACGTCCTGCAATAGGTTTCACTGCATAACCGGTTCGCGCCAGCTCTTCATTAACAGTGAAATCAGTATCAAGCAGATAGCGATGGTGCGGGAACAATTGCCACAGGATCGGCAGAATCGCTTTGTTGCCAGGGATCACCGTCCACAGAGGCTCGAAGACCAGCACTTCCGGGCGTAGTAGCACGTCTATCAAACGCACTTCCTGATTGGTATGCCCGGTACGGATGGGCACTGCGGCATACTCCGTTTCGCTGACCTCTCGCACCTGCTCTATCGCGGTTTCCCACGCCCAGGTTTTCCAGACGCAGTTCACCAGGCGACCATCACCGTCAATCAACTGACCGGCGTCATCCCAACGTAGCTCATCGAGGCCACGCAGAATTTTGCTGTCAAACCCGGCCTGACGCAGCGCCTGCTGCATAAACTGCGCGTGATAGTTTTCCTCAATATCCTTATCCTGCATGATGTGGACAAAAGGACGCGCGCGGCTGTGTTTCCAGGCGCCAGCCAGTTCGTTGATCAATCCTTCAGCCGGATTATGTCCCTGTCCTGTGTAGCCCCGCTCGGCCCATCTTTCGAGGATCAAACCGGCTTCGGTATGACAGGATGCGGAATCGGCGTTGTACTCATACACCTTCAGTCCGCGTTCATCCATACAGAAATCCATACGCCCGGTGATCATGTGATGCCGACGACGCTGCCAGGAAAGACGCAGACGCGGCCAGAGGATTTTCGGGATGTCGAAAAGCGCGAGCAGGTTGTCGTCTTTGAGCACTTTGTCGGTCGCGTGTAGATACATCAGGTGCAGTTCGTTGGTGGCTTTAATCAGCTCCTGCTCCGCGCTCTCGGTAATGGTGAAGTACTGATGCGGATCCTGATTAATGACGTGACCGTTCGCCAGCACGTAGGCTTTTTGCAGCGGATCCTGCTCATCCAGCCATTTACCGTCGAACTGGCCACTATTTTCCAGTCGCGCGCCGCTAATTTTCAGTGAGTCATTGGCGATCTCCGGCTGCGGCAGGCTGTCACGGGTATCATCGGTCTGGATCATCCAACCAAGAATGGTGGTGTCGTCAAAGGTATCACGCAGGGTATAACAACCGTTTTCAACCACCATTTCCAGTTCGCGGGTCCACTGCTGTCCGGGAGGCAGCGGCGTGTGGATCACGTTCTGTTCGGCAATGCGGATTTTGTTTTCCAGCAATTGGGTGACTACCGCCACATGGCCGGTGTCTTTAAATTCGCCGCCTTTCTGCCAGATAAGCAGAGCACCTGCAACCGGCGCACGGGGCGAACCATTCGGAAATGCCTGTAACGGCAGGATATTGTCATTCACCACTTCACGCAGGAAGCGTAAGGAGAAGATCTCCCATGCCATGCCCACATCGGTGAAAACCATGCCATAGTTCAGGAAGAGAAAACGGCGGGCAAACTCTACGCACTGCCATTTGTGGCCCATATATTCGTCGTCGATATAGCTGCGAAATGCCGCGTCATCGTCGTAGTCCCGTGGGTCGAGGGAGCTGTAATCTGAAGAGTAGATTGCTACGCCGCCTGGGGCGTAGCCCAATAATGTCCCGAATGGGGCATCCTGACTGGTCGTTCCTTTGCTCATGCACCTTACCTCAAAACAATACAGCCTGAGCAGGTTGGCGTGAATTTATCGCTCTGATTGCCTGCTCTGCGACACTAACCGGACAGAGGTCGACATCATCATACACCTCAACGCAGCGGCTGGCGCTCAGAGGCGAAAAATTCACAGCAGGAACTACGCTTTTTTCAGGGTGACCGGTACGCTTTTGTACGCCGGAGTCAGACTCTGTGTGTCTACCGCATCCAGCGAAAGCAGGACATTCGCTTCAGGCAGATAAGCGCCAACAGAGCCTGCCGCCATATTGTAAATCACCACCGTTAAACCGTGCATAACACGTTCCGCACAGGGCTGGCCGTTGTCGTCCAGCGCCTGAACGTTGACCACATCGCCCTGGCTCAAACCGCGAGCCGCCGCTTCTTCGGCGCTTAAAAACACCACATCACGCCGACCGGTAATGCCACGATAGCGATCGTTCATGCCATAGATAGTGGTGTTGTACTGATCGTGACTACGCAGCGTCGCCAGAACTAACGCATCGGCAGGTTGATTTTCCCGCTCCACCGCTTGCTGATGGCTGACGATAAAGTTGGCTTTGCCATTCGGCGTTCGCCATTCACGTCGCGAGGCGGGCGTATCCATGCGAAATCCGCCCGGCTCGGCAATACGTGCGTTATAATCACGGAACGCCGGGATCACGGCGGCAATGGCGTCACGGATCAACGCATAGTCTCCGATTAACGCTTCCCAGTTGATTGGTGAAAGAGGCAGCGTGGCGCGAGCGATACCAGCGACAATAGCAGGTTCCGATTTTAGCCAGCGGGAAGCCGGTTTCAGCGCGCCGCAGGAGGCGTGAACCATCGACATCGAGTCTTCGACGGTCACCGACTGGATCCCCGTCGCCTGAATGTCACGTTCCGTTCGCCCTAACGCGGGCAGCAGGTAGTTATGTTTTGCCAGCAGCAAATGCGATCTGTTCAGCTTGGTCGCAACATGGACCTGCAGATCCAGATTTTTCATCGCCGCAAAAGTACGCTGCGGCTGCGGCATCGCCACCGCCAGATTACCCCCCATGCAAATGAGCGCTTTTGCCTCTCCCCGTTCGATGGCCCGGATACTCTCCACGCTGGAGCGGCCATGCTTGCGCGGCACGCTGATAGCAAAATGCGCCTCAAGGCGTTGCAGGAACTCTTCGGACGCCGCTTCATTGATACCCACGGAACGATCGCCCTGCACGTTAGAATGGCCCCGCAACGGGCAGATCCCCGCGCCCGGTTTCCCCATATTGCCTTTCAGCAGCAGCAGGTTTACCAGTTGCTGAACGTTCCCAGTGCCGTTTTTATGCTGAGTAATCCCCAACCCGTAACAAATAATGGTGGCGCGGGATTTGTTATAGCTGTGTGCCAGATCCTCCATCTGACTGCGCGTCAGTCCGGAGTCCTGTTCCAGTTCTGCCCAGCTACACTGGCGTAAATCGTCATACAGCGCCGAATAACCCTCGGTATGCTGATGAATAAAAGCATGATCGAGGCAGGGCTGTCGATCCAGTAAGATCCTCGCTTCATCCATTTCGATCAGCGCTTTCATTATGCCTTTGAGCAGCGAGGCGTCACCGCCTATTTTAACCTGATAGTAATCGCTGCTTAGCTCCGTGGCCTGGCCGCCAAACATTTCTTTTGGGCTTTGCGGGAAGCTAAAGCGCTCAAGCCCCCTTTCGTTCAGCGGATTGATGGAGATAATTTTGGCTCCGCGTTTGGCAACCTCGCGTAAAGTGGTCAGCATGCGCGGATGGTTAGTGCCGGGGTTATGTCCGATACAAATGACCAGATCGCAGTGGTCAAAGTCGTCCAGTTCAACGGTCCCTTTCCCAAGGCCAATGGCCTGCGTTAATCCAGTGCTGGTAGGACCGTGGCACATGTTTGAGCAATCAGGGAAATTGTTGCTGCCATACTCGCGGGCAAACAGCTGATACAGAAATGCCGCCTCATTTGAGGTTCTGCCGGAGGTGTAAAACTCAACCTGTTCCGCTGAGTCATAGCTGCGCAGACGCTCACCGATCTCGTGGAAGGCGATATCCCAATCCACCGCCTGCCAGGTGTCTGACGCTGCATCGTATTTCATTGGATGCGTCAAACGACCAATGTTTTCCAGTTCATAATCGCTGTAGTGCCAGAGCGTGGAAACCGGATGACGGCTGAAAAATTCCGGGGACGCTTTCTTGCTGGTTGTCTCCCAGGAGACCGCCTTCACGCCATTTTCGCACAGCTCGATTGGCGCACGATGTCCAGGGTCCGGCCACGCACAACCCGGACAATCGAACCCTTTCACCTGGTTCATTTTGAACATTGCGATAATGTCGCGGGCGATAGCCTTTTGCGAAAATACCGAAGCAGTGACGGCTTTTACCGCGCCCCACCCACCCGCCGGGCCCTGATAATCGCTTACTCCTGGAACACCATTTTTCATTATTACTGCTTATTCACCGCCAATTTTTGATGGTGAATACGGTAGCAATTTCCGTCCAACATTGATTTCCTCTTCATGGAGTACGGCCCGGCTACAATGAACGGGTTAGATTTATCTTCCCCTTTCAGCACAAAGCGACATAAAGTCCCAATCTGTTAAATTGAGTTCTACCTAACTGCTACACTGCATCAACACAACCACTCAGAAGGCAGGTCAACATGTCAGACAATACCTATCAGCCCGCGAAAGTCTGGACGTGGGAAAAATCGAACGGCGGCGCATTCGCCAATATCAACCGCCCGGTTTCCGGCGCCACCCATGAGAAAACGCTGCCGGTCGGCAAACATCCGCTGCAGCTCTATTCGCTGGGTACACCAAACGGGCAGAAAGTGACGATTATGCTGGAGGAACTGCTGGCGCAGGGCGTCAAGGGCGCGGAATACGATGCATGGATTATCCGTATTGGCGATGGCGATCAGTTTTCCAGCGGCTTTGTTGAGGTGAATCCGAACTCGAAGATCCCTGCGCTGCGCGATCACTCGCAAAATCCGCCGGTTCGCGTTTTCGAGTCTGGCGCAATCCTGCTCTATCTGGCGGAAAAATATGGTTACTTCCTGCCGCAGGATTTGGCTAAACGTACTGAAACGCTGAACTGGTTGTTCTGGCTACAGGGTGCGGCCCCCTTCCTTGGCGGTGGTTTTGGTCACTTCTATAACTATGCGCCGGTAAAAATTGAGTACGCTATTAATCGCTTCACAATGGAAGCCAAGCGCCTGCTCGACGTGCTGGATAAGCAATTAGCGCAGCATCAGTTTGTGGCCGGAGATGAATACACTATTGCCGATATGGCGGTCTGGCCGTGGTTTGGCAATGTGGTTCTGGGCAACGTGTACGACGCGGCAGAGTTCCTTGACGCAGGAAGCTACAAGCACGTGCAGCGCTGGGCAAAAGAGATTGCAGCGCGTCCGGCGGTTAAGCGTGGCCGTATTGTAAACCGTACCAACGGGCCGCTGAACGAACAGCTTCATGAACGCCATGACGCCAGCGACTTCGATACCAATACCGAAGATAAGCGCCAGGCTTAAAATGCCTGATGGCGACGCCGGGGCGTCTTATCAGGCCTACAAAGATGTCATGCCGTAGGCCGGATAAGGCGTTTGCGCCGCCATCCGGCATAAAATCACGCGCTGGTGACGTCGTACTCCATACGGCGAAGTGCGTCTAACGTGGCTTTAGCTTCATCTTCATCAATGATGCTCATGGCGAACCCTACGTGCACCAGCACCCATTGCCCGACCAGCTCAGCTGTATCACCTTCACAAATCAGGGCAATATTGACATCACGTTTGATGCCGCACACTTCAACCTGCGCAAGCTGGTGAATATCTTCACCAACGGCCAGAACCTGACCAGGGACTCCAATACACATATCTGACTCCGCCCCATAGCAACCTATGGGTTATTCGACTTCAATACTTTTCACTTTCAGTGAATCGCCAGCATCAACCCGCAGACGATCGCCCTGACATAGTGGACACTGCGCATCATGCTGGGTGATTTCCACAACCTGACTGCAATCCCAGCACCACGCCTGGGCTGGTTTGTAATCAATATGCAGCTCACAACCCTGTGCCAGCGTCCCCTGACAGACGATGTCGAAACTGAAACGGACGGCACTCTCCTCAACGCAGGAGAGTGCGCCAATTTCCAGCCAAACGCCGGTTACGCGTTTGACACCGTGCTGCTCTGCCTGCTGTTGAACAATCTCAACCGCGCTCTGACAAAGGGACAGCTCATGCATTTTCGCAGTTCCGACGACCCAGCAGCAGCGCGCGGCGATTTAGCTGCGGCGCATTCGGATCGCTCACCGGCAGCGATAACAGCATGCGCGCGCAATCATCAGTCAGACGGACACCTTCTTGTGCCGACATGCTATGCGAAAGCGGCGACATCAGCGAACAAGAGAGGTATTGCGATACGCCCTCCAGTTCACCCACGGTAAAGGTCATTTCGCCATACGGCAGACGCAACCCGATTTTTTCGCTGACTTTACGCACCGGCCAGATCTGGTCCGGTCCGGGGAAAATCAGTGCGCTGAGCATCCAGGGTGTGATAACACACCCCGTCCACTGACCTTCAAACAGCGTAAAATCAGAGACATACACCGGCATATTCGGATGCAGGAAGGAAAGATCGTGCATTGAACGCCGGGCAATCTCTTCAAACGCCGCCTGAATTTGCGTCTTCGGGGCCGTCTGAAAACCGACAAACTCCTCAGACATGAGCCGCCTCCCGAGGGATCGCTTCAACGCCTGATTCGCGAAGCGCGGCAAGAACCTGCTCAAGCGCAGGTTCAATCATGGCTTCAACCGTCGGCGTTAGCCCGATATGCGGTTCAAGCGATTCCGGAATAACACCGACTAACGTCAGCTTTTTCGGAAACTCGCCGGTGAAACGCAGGGCCGACAATACGTCGGCCAGGCCAAGCTGGTGCGGTGAGATTTTGTTCGTAAACAGCGCCGGAATCTCTTCATCCCGCAGGACCATCATCGTTCCCGGCGTGTTTTTCTTCGACACTATGGCGTCAGCAATGATCAGATGATCCCTGTTCGCCATATCGCCGAGAAGCTCCATCCCAGCCGTACCACCGTCCAGAACATCAACAAAGTCTGGCAGGATGTACCGTTGCTCTAACGCCTCAACGATACGCACCCCGATGGCTTCGTCGGTCAGCAAAATATTGCCGACCCCTAAGACTAATATCCGCATTACAGAACCTTAACTGAGACCACTTCGTTCCCGTCAACATCCACCACATGCACCGCACATGACATACAAGGGTCGAAGGAGTGAATGGTACGAACCACTTCCAGCGGTTTGTTTGGATCGGCGATTGGCGTGCCTACCAGCGAGCGCTCGTACGGTCCGACTTCATCGTTGAAGTTACGTGGGCCTGAGTTCCAGGTTGACGGAACAACCGCCTGGTAGTTGCTGATAATACCGTCTTTAATCACCATCCAGTGAGACAGCATACCGCGCGGCGCTTCGAGGAAACCAACGCCTTTAAATTCGCCCGTTGCCGGAATATCCGGTTTCACGAAGGTGGTGTGGTCGCCTTTACCAATGTTCACAATCAGCGCGTTGTACTGATCCTGCAGAACGTTCTGCAGTTCACAGCAGTGAACGGTACGGCCAATGATACGGCCCAGCGTTGAGTGCAGTTGCGACACTTCGATGGTTTTGCCGGTCAGCTTGGTGTAAATCGCGATGATTTCATTCAGTTTGGCATGAGTAGACTCGCGTTTGGCCGCCAGTTTACACAGCATGTTGGCCAGCGGACCCACTTCAACCGTTTTACCGTAGAAGGTCGGCGCTTTAACCCAGGAGTATTTGCCGTCATCAGACCAGCCGGTGTAATCCGGAACCGTTGTACCTTCCCACGGAGCCTGCGGCGCTTCGTCTTTGTACCACGCGTGTTTCGCACTCTCCTGAATCCCTTTGATCAGGTACTCATCGGAGTGAGAGGTGATCGGACGATAGGTCGACAGATCTTCATTGGTGATGTAACCACCCGGGAACAGGAAGCTGCCGTTTTTACCGTCAGTCGGGAATTCCGGCGCGCTCAGGTAGTTAACCGCACCCTGACCACGTTCCAGCCACTCAGGGTAGAACGCAGCAATAACCGCGGTATCAACTTTGTAAACCTGCTCAACAAAGTCGCTCAGCTTATCGATGAAGGACTTGATGTACATCAGGCGCTCAAGGTTCAGCACACCGAGGCCGTCGAGGTTAATTGGGTTAGCAACCCCACCTACCGCCAGGTTCTGGATATGCGGCGTTTTACCGCCCAACAGCGCGACAACGCGGTTAGCATCACGCTGGCATTCCAGCGCCTGCAGGTAGTGTGCAACCGCAATCAGGTTCACTTCCGGCGGCAACTGCATTGCCGGATGACCCCAGCAACCGTTGGCAAAAATGCCTAACTGACCGCTGGCGACAAGATCTTTGATCTTATTCTGAACCTTGGTGAACTCTTCCGTGCTGTTCAGGTGCCAGGAGGACACACCGTTCAGCATCGCGGACGCTTTCGCTGGATCGGCTTTCAGCGCCGAGGTGATGTCCACCCAGTCCAGCGCCGAGAGCTGATAGAAGTGAACAATGTGGTCATGCGTGGTGTGCGCGGCCAGAATGATGTTACGGATGTACTGTGCGTTCACCGGAACATCAATATTCAGCGCGCTTTCTGCTGCACGAACGGAAGAGATAGCGTGAGTGGTAGTACAAACGCCACAGATACGCTGAACAATCATCCAGGCATCGCGCGGATCGCGGTTTTTCACGATCTCTTCCATGCCGCGCCACATGGTACCGGAAGCCCATGCTTTAGATACCACGCCATTTTCAATTTCGCAGTCGATGCGTAAATGACCCTCAATACGGGTTACCGGATCAATAGTAATTCTCTGGCTCATGCTTTGCTCGCCTCATGACGATTTTGATCGTTTTGTTTTAAAGGAGGAAGTATCGGCAGTAGACGAATGAGTACGATGTATGCACAAATCTCAATAGCCACAAAACCAATAGAAATCAACAGTTCTTCCCAGGTTGGGAAGTAGTGGTAGCCACCACCAGGATTGAACGCCACCAGCGAATAGGACAGACGCCATGTTGCACAACCCAGCAATGCGCTCAGCGCGGACAGATACAGCATGCGTGAGTCATTACGCAGCTTAGTGACGCGCAGCACCACCAGCGGGAAGACCATCAGTACGACTTCAATCCAGAACATTACGGAGTAAAGATCGCCTGCAAACGCATAGGACAGTTTGTCGCGATAGATCAACTCGCCAAAGCGCAGAACCACGAAAATCGCCAGCAATATGCTGATGGTATTCGTCAGCTTGATGAACAAGCTTTTCTCGTCCGGACCGTTACCTTTCAGACCGGCTTGGACCAGTGAGCCTTCAAAGATGACGATCGAGAAACCCATAATAAAGGCGGTTAATACGGAGAAAAGCGGCAACATTTCATACGCTTGCCATAGCGGATGCACCTTATAACCCGCAGAAATCATCAATGAACCCATTGAAGACTGGTGCATGGTTGGCAGCAGCGCGCCGAGAGCGATAATAAAGAACATCACTTTATTCAAACGCTTGAGGGAGACTTTCCACCCCAAACGTTCAAACAGAGCCGGAGCAAATTCCAGCGCCATGACGCCGATATAGATGGTCATACAGACCGCCGTTTCGAACAATACCGAGTTCACGTTGAAGTGACCAGGAATGTAGAAATACGGCAGGTTCCAGTAACGACCGACGTCAATGGTGATCGACAGACCACCCAGCGAGTAGCCAAACAGGCTTGCCAGCAGCGCCGGACGCACCAACGGATGGTATTGCCCTCTGTTGAAAACATACACCGCCCACGCCAGCGCCCAACCGCCACACGCGAAGCCAGTACCAATCAACAGGTCAAACGCGATCCATACACCCCATGGGAAACCACCGTTCAGATCGGAGACTGAACCCAATCCGAAGACCAGACGTTTCACGATCAGGAGCATACACAGGACGATTAACGGCCCAAAAATAATGACCGGTTTGCTGATTATTTTTCCGCCCAGCGGTTTAGGATCATGACTCATGATCGTCTCCTCCGTCGTGATGGTCGTTTTTCGTGTTACGACGAACCAACACGGTTAAGCCCGCCAGCGCAGCCAGGGGTAATATCATGCCCTTATACAGGGAATGTTGAACATGTTCAGAACGCGCACCGGTTGAAAGATCATCCAGTTTTGGCAGATCCAAATCCTCGTAAGGAACACCCGTCAGCACCATCACCTGCGTACCACCACCTTCCTTCTCACCGTACAGGTGTGGGTAGTACTTCGGTACCGTATGCAGATAGGTATCGCCCGCTTTCACCGTCTGACGCGGATAGTGGTATTCGCTGCCAGGCTTCAGCGCGAGACGTTTTTTCGCCTCAGCCATCAGCTCTTCACGCGTACCAAAAATCACCGCCCCGGCAGGACACACTTCAACACAACCCGGTAAACCGCCTTTATCCAGACGCTCAACACCTTTCTGGTTACACAGTTCACATTTGTGAAGCGCGCCAAACGGGTTGTTGTAGTCGTACTTAGGCACGTTGTACGGACAGGCGACCATGCAATAGCGGCAACCTGTGCAGACATCTTTGTCATAGTGGACGATGCCGGTTTTCGGATCTTTCTTCAGTGCGGAGACCGGGCAAACGGAGACGCAGTTCGGATCGACACAGTGCATGCACTGTTTCTTAATATATGCGTAGCCATTTTCTTCCTGGTCTTTGTTAACGCCTGTTCCGCTACGCCACACCTGGATGATGTTATTGGTATACGGCGACAGCTTGTCGTTGTTTGACCAGGTCTGCTCGCCTTCCGGGTTACGCGCCGGAAAGTTGATGTCCTGACACTTGGTGACACAGGCCTGGCAGCCCACGCATAGCGTCGAGTCATAGAGCATCCCAAGAGAACCCGGGATCGGCGGACGGTTTTCTGCAGCCGCATGGCTGATGGACGGCGCAGCGCCCAACAGCAATGCCCCGCTGGAGGCTGCTTTAATAAAGTTACGTCTGTTCACGGTTATTCTCCCCGTGAGTCAGCGTTATCTTTCTTCTGCTGACGACCCAGTTCACGAACCGCCATCACGCTGACGCCGGCGACCAGCCCTACCACGCCACCAAGCAGCCCAATCGCGCCGGCAGAGACATTGCCACCTTCTTTCATGTTGACGTCAGGTTTCTCGGAGCGCGGGGTTTGGTTTTCCACATGAGCAAGCTGGTGAATACCTTTATGGAAACCAACGCCTTCTTCGTTACAGCCGTAGCAAGGGTGGCCGATAGCCACCGGCCACACGCCGCCAACATCGCAGAATTGCAGCGTTGAGCAGTTGCCGTAGGTTTCGGGTCCTTTACAGCCCAGATGGTAGAGACACCAGCCTTCACGGTGGCCTTCATCGCCAAACTCTTTCGCAAAGCGGCCAGCATCGAAGTGCGGGCGACGCTCGCAATGTTCGTGAATCAAACGGCCATAGGCGAATGTTGGACGGTTTTTGGTATCCAGCTTCGGCGGCTTACCGTAAGTGATGATATGCGCGACCGTTGCCAGGAAGTTATGCGGGTTCGGCGGACAGCCGGGAATGTTGATGATGGTTTTGCCTGGCAGAACTTCCTGCAAGCCGACTGCACCCGTTGGGTTAACGCCAGCGGCAGCAACACCACCCCACGCGGCGCAAGAGCCAATGGCAATGATAGCGGCTGCGCCTTCAGCGGCCCGGCGGATATGATCCACGATCGGCTCACCGGCAACCATGCAGTAAATACCATTATCTTTCAGTGGGATAGAACCATCTACAACCAAAACATATTGCCCTTTGTACTTCTCCAGAGCGTTATGTTTGTTCTCTTCAACCTGATGGCCGAAGGCGGCAGAGAGTACCTCATGGTATTCCAGAGAGATTGTCTCCAGGACGAGGTTTTCCACTGTAGGGTGTGTCGCGCGAAGCAGCGATTCAGTACAACCCGTACACTCCTGAGCACCAATCCAGATAACCGGTGGGCGCTGAGGGCGGGAAACTGATTCGGCCATTTCTGCGGCGGCTTTGCTACTGAGCCCCATGGTGGCGGCCAGTGCTGCACAAAGCTTCATGAAATCGCGGCGATTGATGCCGCTCGAATTGATGAGAGAGTTATCTCCAGTCATTTTATAGTTATTCCGTTGCGAAGACCTGGCTTTTTATTTTGCACCATTCGCATGTTGCATATTGCGATCGGCGCGCCATTTACCACACTTTTTATATGGTTATGTGCGATATAATACTTCGACGGAGCAACAAAACGAAGGCGTAGGTCAATAGTGTAATTAATTAAAGCAAGATAATACCCCTTTCGGATCAAGCTTCGAGCCGATAGCCGGCCATGAAAAAGCGAATTGTTGTACTGGACTGGTTCTCTTTAAAGAAATCCATCACCATCTCCTTATCCAGTCCATAGCGACGCGTCAGGATGCCCGCTTCCCACGCGCTGAGCTGTCGATCGCCTGTTTTTTCAAACATTCGATGTGAAAACCCCAGTACAAAACCGCGTTTATAATCCGCGCAAAAATGCGCCACCGAGCGTGCGCTATCCGCATTTTCCGCGTTTAATCCGGCCATCAGGCCTTTACCAAAATGGTTGTCCATGCATAACCCCCAATCGCTATATAATAAATTATATAGCGATTTTTTAAGCAAAGACCAGAGGTATCAGGGACTTTTTTGTGCCAGCTTAAAACGACACCCAGTCATCCGTTTTAGCTGTTGCAGAGGTTTTGCGTTCTGCTGAAGGGGAAGCGGTCGCAGTGGCAGCGTATTGCACGTCGTTAGCTGATAGACGGAACTGTTGCACCGAACGTTGCAGATCTTCCGTTTGCCGTTCCAGCGCGACTGCCGCGGCGGAAACCTGTTCGACCAGCGCGGCGTTCTGTTGCGTAACGCTGTCCATCTGCGTGATCGCCACGCTTACCTGTGAGATGCCTTTGTTCTGTTCTTCCGAAGCAGAGGCGATTTGTTTCATGATGGTGGTGACTTCTGTCGCGCCGCGCAGAATCGCCTCCATCGTTAATCCAGTCTCTTTAACCAGACGAGCACCCTGATCGACACGACGCGACGATTCGCCGATCAGCGTCTCAATCTCTTTGGCTGCTCCGGCGCTACGGCTGGCAAGATTACGCACCTCACCGGCAACCACGGCAAAACCGCGCCCCTGCTCGCCCGCTCTGGCCGCTTCAACCGCCGCGTTAAGCGCCAGAATATTGGTCTGGAAAGCAATGCTGTTAATCACAGAGGTAATTTCCGCGATCTGTTTAGAACTGGCGGCAATGCCGTCCATGGTCTCAACCACTTCTGAAACCAACGAGCTGCCTTTACCTGCCGTTTCTGTCGCCGTATCGGCCAGTTGGCTGGCCTCACGCGCATTTTCGGCGTTCAGTTTTACCGTTGCGGTCAGTTGCTCCATGCTGGCTGCGGTCTCTTCCAGCGCCGCAGCCTGCTCTTCAGTACGTGAGGAGAGGTCGTTATTACCGGTGGAAATTTCCGTCGCTCCTCGCCAGATATTGTCACTACCAGAACGAATGGTACTCACGGCTTCGCGCAGGCTGTCCTGCATCGCGCACAGTAACGGCACCAGTTGGCCCACGCAGTTACGACCAAAATCTTCAATAGAATGGCTGAGATCGCCCTGCGCAATTTGTTGAAATTGTTGGCGAATACGTCCCAGAGGTTTCACCATCATGGCGACGAGGTAGCGGTCGGTAAAGAACAGGAGCGCAATACCGAGGATTACGGCGGTGATAATTAGCGTCCGGATGATAGACGTTTTGCCATCGACCATAACGCGGGTGGTATCGAGCCTTTCACCCGCAGTGGTGTTAAAACGCTCAGCACTGGCGCCAAATTCACGGCTCAAGGCTGGCGTAACGGTGCTGGCATGCTCCGCAAAGGCCGTGAGCGTGCCCTGCTGAGCCAGTTGCATTTGTGGGATAACGCCGTTATCCAGCAACGCCTGCCACTTGGTCAGCACCGCCGCGGCGACTTCCGGATCCATGGGGCCGGGAGACAATGTTTTCATCTCCTGGAGTTTTTTACTCATATTGTCCAGGGACTGTTGCGCTGGCGCAAAATCCGGCGTTCCGCCGCTCATTTTGACATCCATTGCGCGACTTAACCGCGTCACAAAACGAAAATACTGATCGTTACCCTGGCTGAGAACAGTCATCTGATGGACGAGATGACTGTCAATATCATTCCCTTCTGATATTTTTGATAAAGAATGAAGACTGAATAAACCCACGCCCGACCACAGCAGGCAAAAAAGTCCCAATATTGCCAACATGACAATACGAATAGTGAAGTTTTTCAGCAAACCCATAATAATTTCCTTGCCGTTGATGAGGAATTCGCCATCAGGCGATACTTATCCTTGTTATCGGCAGGCGGTAGAGAAGATATAATGCGTTCTTTATTTTTTTACTTTCTTAAGTCCAGGCCATATCTCTCCAGATGATATCAACATGAATGCTAATGAAATTAGCCAGCATTATTATTCAGATAACTCACCTAAATTATTTAATAATGCTTTGTTTTTTATCGTAAATATTTATTAAACCCTGCAAGAGTGCGCTCCCAAGAGAAATCAGAGTCAGTATTATCATAATGAGAGGTCGGATCATTATGAAAGCCGTGATTAACGCAGGGAGATATATAGCCTTCACACGCGGGTCTCCTTCAATAACTCGCGTAACGAATTCTGCCCAGTTTTTCATCCCAGTGTGACCTGTGAACGGAATATTCACCGAGAACCCGCTAGAATAGAAACGCTGTTTCGAAATTCACCTGCACTAAGGAGATCTCATGGCCTGGTTTGCCAATCCTGAACGTTACGAGCAGATGCTCTATCGCTACTGTGGACGCAGCGGTTTACGCTTACCCGCGCTGTCGCTGGGTTTGTGGCACAGTTTTGGGCACGTTCAGGCGCTGGAGTCACAGCGCGCCCTGCTGCGTAAAGCCTTTGATTTAGGCATCACCCATTTTGATTTGGCCAATAACTATGGGCCGCCTCCAGGCAGCGCAGAAGAGAATTTTGGCCGTTTACTGCGCGAGGATTTTGCACAATACCGAGATGAGCTGATCATCTCCACCAAGGCGGGCTACGACATGTGGCCAGGGCCGTACGGTTCTGGCGGTTCGCGTAAATACTTGCTTGCCAGCCTCGACCAGAGCCTGCAACGCATGGGTCTCGACTATGTCGATATCTTCTACTCGCACCGCGTGGACGAAAATACGCCAATGGAAGAGACCGCCTCAGCGCTGGCCCATGCGGTGCAAAGCGGTAAAGCGCTGTATGTCGGCATTTCATCCTATTCCCCGGAACGAACGCAAAAGATGGCCGAACTGCTGCGGGAATGGAAAATTCCACTTCTTATCCACCAACCCTCTTACAACCTGCTTAATCGCTGGGTAGACAGCAGTGGCTTGCTGGATACGCTGGAAGCTAACGGCATGGGCTGTATTGCCTTTACGCCGCTGGCCCAGGGACTGCTGACGGGGAAATACCTCAACGGCATCCCGGAAGGTTCACGTATGCAGCGTGAAGGGAAAAAAGTCCGTGGGCTAACAGAAAATATGCTGACGGAAGAAAACCTTAGCAGCCTGCGTTTGCTCAATGAGATGGCGCAACAGCGCGGACAGTCGATGGCGCAAATGGCTTTAAGCTGGCTGCTAAAAAACAACCGGGTCACTTCGGCATTAATTGGCGCCAGCCGACCGGAGCAACTGGAAGAAAACGTTCAGGCATTGGCTAATCTGACGTTCAGCGCCGAAGAACTGGCGCAGATCGATAAACACGTCGCTGATGGCGAGCTGAACCTGTGGCAAGCCTCATCTGACAAATAGCCGTTCGTCACTCCGTGCCGGGTAGCCATGTAGATCTACCCGGCCATGGTAACGCGCCATGACCTTATACTTCTTCTGCTTTGAGCTGTGGACGCTGGTATTCCGGCCACACCAGCGCGACGAGCGCAGGGTAAGCCTCCAGGCTGAACTCCCTGAAGCACTGACGTAAGTTGAGCACATCCAGATCGGCATGCGGGACCTTCTCGCCGCTGAGACAGCGTTTTTTTATATTGTCGTAATATTTATACACCGCAGAGTTAAGGTCGCTACAGCGCCGCTGCGCATCAAATAAGCCAGGCGTCTCATTCAGCTCCGCCATCGTCATCCGTTTGATCGTCGAGTGGATAAAATCGATATATTCGTGATTAACCCGCCAATACCATACCGGGGTAATCGAATTCATCAATACAGAAAAATGATCTTCACCCTCTTCTTTACTCAAGATTTCCGGCTGGTGTCCAGCGTTACCATTTTCTGCATAGCGGTTTTTATTTGCGCTGCGCATCAACAAAAGCACCCCGCAGGTAAGCAATAGCAGGGTAATAACAGAATAAAATATACTGTTCATATACTGGCTCCATTTTCTTTGATTTTAAAATTACGCCATGCTATTGTCAACGCAGCCTGACATATTAAAAACAATACAGTATTGGCATCAAAGGATATTTCAACATGCTTCCCGAGCATCTTGTTCCCGCGCATTATCATTTATCTCAAACATCGACTAATACCTTCCCCACAGAAAACAGTGAAAATTTGACTCAGGGAAAGAGAACATTAAGCGATTATGAAGCAGATATTTTGATCAGCGCTACAGCGACCGGCCAGGCGCGCAATATGTTGTTTGAAGAGAGCGACCGTCATTTAAAAGAGCGTTTGTTTTGCGCGGCAAAGATTGAGTCATTCACGCGCTTGCTCAATTCATTGCAAGCAGAAGGCGACATTAATGCACAAGAATTAAGTGAAATTTTGACCGAAAAAACAGCCATCATTAATGAGCAAGGCAATAAAATTTGGCTTAATTTAATTACCCGCGAATCCAGCGATCCTATTTTTTATTCTCTGGAAGAGAAATAAAATGAAAGATGTTGAGGATAATAATGTTTATTTGGCTTTAGATGACCATAAAAGTGATGAGTTTGTCTTAAAGCAGAATTTAGCCATCCTGATTGCCAATAAAAACGCAACACTGGAAAGCGTTGCCCAGGAAATGGTTTCTATACCCGCCGCGCTGGTGCGGATGAAATGGCAAAATCGCCGTGAAATTTATGCGCTACAGGCGAAAGAAGAGATCTATGGCGCCGCGATTGAGGCCATCATAGCCCAACAACCCGAACTGCGGGATAAAATCATGGCCCGGCTGGAGAGCACCTACCAGCATATACTCGCGCGAGAAACGGCCACCTTACGCCTGACGCGCAAGCTGTCCGAAGGCAGCTACGAACCGACCAGGATAACCACGGTCGCGTTAGATGAAAACAGATAAGAACAGGTTTGTGGGGCGTGGAATAAGGATAAGCAGGCCGGGTAGGTGAAAACCACTACCCGGCGAGAAAGTTACTTCGCTTTCACGGTCTCTTCACCGACCAGACCAATCTTCAGGAAACCCGCCTGATGCAGCGAGTCCATTACCTTCATCATGGTTTCATAATCGACGGTCTTATCCGCGCGGAAGAAAATTGTGGTGTCTTTCTTCCCTTCTGTCAGCGTATTGAGCTCGCTAATCATGGTTTCATCCGTCACCTGATTGTTGCCGATAAACATACTCTTATCGGCTTTGACTGACAGATAAACCGGTTTTTCGGGACGCGGCTGCGGCGTACTGGTGGAGGCAGGGAGATTCACCTTCACATCCACTGTTGCCAGCGGCGCGGCCACCATAAAGATGATCAATAAAACCAACATAACGTCGATAAACGGCGTCACGTTGATTTCATGCATTTCACCGTTATCGTCCAGGTTTTCATTAAAGCTCATTGCCATGGAACATTACCCTACACGTAATTTCTGCGCAGCACGTACCGGATGCGCGGAGGCGCTGGCATTCAGGTCCAGATCGCGGCTTTGCAGCAACAGCACCTGCGCCGCGACATCGCCCAGCATCGCTTTATAGCTGCCAATCTGACGTGCGAAAATATTGTAGATGACGACCGCAGGAATCGCCGCAACCAGACCAATCGCGGTCGCTAACAGCGCTTCTGCAATGCCCGGCGCAACAACGGCCAGGTTGGTGGTTTGGGTTTGTGCAATCCCGATGAAGCTGTTCATGATGCCCCATACCGTACCGAACAGGCCCACGAATGGCGAGATTGCCCCGATGGTGGCCAGGTATCCATTACCGCGTCCCATATGACGACCTACTGCCGCCACACGACGCTCCAGACGGAAACCGGTGCGCTCTTTAATACCTTCGTTGTCGTCACTGCCTTCCGACAGTTCCAGCTCGTTCTGCGCTTCATAAATCAACTGTGCGCCAAGGCTTTTAGCATCGAATCCTGCGGCAATCTCGTTTGCCTGGTCTAAAGAGCGGGCATCCGCCAGCAGTTGCTGTTCACGCTTAAGACGGCGTTTCTGAGTAAAGAACTCAAGGCTCTTACTAAAGAAGATAGCCCAGGTGACCACTGACGCTAAAATCAGCCCAATCATCACGCACTTAACCACGATATCGGCGTGCTGATACATACCCCAGACGGAAAGGTCCGTCTGCATCAAATTATTACCCACTCTGTATCTCCAGGACGCAAATCACAAAATCTAAGCGTAATCATATCAAAACAACGTCGAATTGATAGTCGTTCTCATTACTATTTACATATTGCCGCACCTTTGGTTTCTTTTCCTTGCGCTTACGCAGTAAAAAAGTCACCAGAAGCATTTTGAGATTATTTTCTACTGTATGACCTTTCTGCAGGATGCGTCATCTTTGATTCATGGTAGTTTAGACATCCAGACGTATAAAAACAGGTAATACACCATGGCAGATAAACAACTTGAAACCAAACTCGTGCACGCAGGACGGAGTAAAAAGTACACGCTGGGCTCGGTAAATAGCGTGATCCAGCGCGCTTCTTCGCTGGTGTTTGACAGCGTTGAGGCAAAAAAGCAGGCCACGCGCAACCGTGCTAACGGTGCGCTTTTCTACGGACGTCGTGGAACCCTGACGCATTTTTCGCTGCAGGAAGCCATGTGCGAACTGGAAGGCGGCGCGGGCTGCGCGTTGTTCCCTTGCGGCGCGGCAGCTGTTGCCAACACCATCCTTGCTTTTGTTGAACAAGGCGATCATGTGTTGATGACCAATACCGCCTATGAGCCCAGCCAGGACTTCTGCACCAAAATTCTCGGTAAACTTGGCGTCTCAACGGGCTGGTTTGATCCGTTGATTGGCGCCGATATAGTGAAGCATATTCAGCCGAACACCAAAGTTGTCTTTCTGGAATCACCCGGCTCCGTCACCATGGAGGTACATGATGTACCGGCAATTGTTGCCGCCGTCAGAAGCGTTGCGCCTGAGGCTGTCATCATGATTGATAACACCTGGGCTGCCGGCGTGCTGTTCAACGCGCTGGATTTCGGTATTGATATCTCGATTCAGGCAGGTACGAAATACCTGATTGGTCATTCCGACGGCATGGTCGGCACAGCGGTATCCAATGCCCGCTGCTGGGACCAACTGCGCGAAAATGCCTATCTGATGGGACAAATGCTGGACGCCGACACCGCCTATATGACCAGCCGTGGATTACGCACGCTGAGCGTACGCTTACGTCAGCATCATGAAAGCAGCTTAAAGGTCGCCGAGTGGCTGGCCAACCACCCACAGGTCGCTCGTGTTAATCACCCGGCGCTACCCGGCAGTAAAGGCCATGAATTCTGGAAACGTGATTTTACCGGCAGCAGCGGGCTATTCTCCTTTGTATTGAATAAGAAGCTTAATAATGAAGAGCTGGCCGCGTATCTGGATCACTTCAGCCTGTTCAGCATGGCCTACTCCTGGGGCGGTTTTGAGTCGCTGATTCTCGCCAACCAGCCGGAGCACATTGCGGCAATCCGTCCGCAAGGCGAGGTGGACTTCAGCGGAACGCTTATCCGTTTGCATATCGGTTTAGAGAATGTTGACGATCTGATTGCCGATTTAGCCGCAGGATTTGCCCGAATCGAGTAACATTGCCATAGATGGACATATATGCAGACACTTCTGGTGGAAAAGTCTGCAATTGTTGCGTCCGGGATCAAGGCATCCCGGACAATTCAGGAGTACAATCCACACATAAACGCTGTTCCACAGGAAAGTCCATGGTAGTTATTCAAGATATTGTCTCCGCGCTCTGGCAACACGACTTTGCCGCGCTGGCGGATCCACACGTTGTGAGCGTGGTGTACTTCGTCATGTTCGCCACACTGTTTTTAGAAAATGGCCTGCTGCCCGCCTCCTTTTTACCCGGAGACAGCCTGTTATTACTGGCTGGAGCGCTGATCGCCCAGGACGTGATGAGTTTTTTACCTACCATAGCTATTCTGACCGCCGCCGCCAGCCTGGGCTGCTGGCTCAGTTACATTCAGGGACGCTGGCTGGGCAACACGCGAACGGTAAAAGGCTGGCTGGCGCAATTACCTGAAAAATATCATCAGCGCGCCACCTGCATGTTTGACCAACACGGCCTGATGGCGCTGCTGGCCGGGCGCTTCCTGGCGTTCGTACGCACCTTGCTGCCGACCATGGCGGGAATTTCAGGGTTGCCTAACCGTCGATTCCAGTTTTTTAACTGGTTGAGCGGCCTGCTGTGGGTCACCGTCGTCACCAGCTTTGGCTACGCGCTGAGCATGATCCCGTTCGTTAAACGCCATGAAGATCAGGTGATGACCTTTTTAATGATCCTACCGATTGCCCTGTTAACCGCAGGTCTGTTGGGAACCCTGTTCGTGGTGATTAAAAAAAAATACTGTAACGCCTGAGTCGCATCCGTAGGCCGGATACTCTCCGGCATTTTGCCTTATGGCGCGCAGCTTTAAGGCCTACGGTGTACCTTTCAGACGGACAAGAAATCAACTCCCCTGCATCATCCGAATTCTGGCCGCATCTTCCCCCGGCGTCACGCCAAAGAAACGTTTGAACTCCCGACTAAACTGCGATGCGCTCTCATAGCCGACGCGCATGGCTGCCGCACTGGCCTTCATCCCGTCATGAATCATCATCATCCGCGCTTTATGCAGACGATAGCTTTTAAGATATTGCAGCGGCGACGTGCTGGTCACCGCTTTAAAATTATGATGAAACGCCGACACGCTCATGTTCGCCTCTGCCGCCAGCTGTTCTACATTGAGATTTTCGGTGTATTTGGTTTCAATCCGCTTCAGCACCCGGCTTATCAAGCTGAAATGCGTCTGACGACTGACCAGCGCAAGTAACGCGCCGCCGCGCGGCCCGGTCAGCACATGGTAGAGAATCTCGCGAATGATCTGTTTGCCGAGAATACGCGCATCCAACGGGCGCTCCATCACATCCAACAGGCGCTCAGCGGCGCAGAGAATTTCGTCTGAAAGCGTCGCGGAGTTAATTCCACTGGCCGCCATGGCAGGCTGAAACAGCTCATCTTCTCCAATGTCCATCAACAGCTCCTGCAATTGCAGGATATCGACATTCAGATAAATTCCGGCCAACGGAACCTCCGGTGTCGCATACGTTTCACATTCAAAGGGTAAAGGTACGGTTAGCAGCAAGTATTCATTGGCGTCATAACGAAATACACGTTCATTGATATAACCAATTTTATGTCCAGAGAAGAGAAATATGATGCCTGGCTGATACATGACCGGTGTGCGCGCCGCTGGCTCCGTTCCGTGCAGCAGGCGGACATCTGGCAGCAATGCACTGAGTTTATTTTCATTGTTTTTCAGCTGCTTAATTTTATCTGTCAGCAGAAGGCAGATCTCTTCACGGTTCATAAAGCACCATTTCATCATCGGTTTGCGACCCTGACATAATGCGCAGATTTATCCGTTTTCTCCAGTAATCTGTAGAAATGGGCAAGACATCGGCAGAAATGAGCATTGAGAGCAGCGCGGCTGGCGACCACAATGTTCATCATCCGGCAGACACTCTCCTGCCCTCTTTTTTACCCACACAAGGGAACGAGCAATGAACAATTTTAATCTCCATACCCCAACCCGAATTCTGTTCGGTAAAGGCGCTATTGCAGAGCTGCGCGACCAAATCCCTCAGGATGCCCGCGTACTGATTACCTACGGCGGCGGCAGTGTGAAAAAAACCGGTGTCCTGGCACAGGTTCAGGATGCACTGAAAGGCCTGGACGTGCTGGAGTTTGGCGGTATTGAGCCAAACCCGTCTTATGAAACGCTAATGAATGCGGTAAAGCTCGTGCGTGATGAAAAAGTAACGTTCCTGCTGGCAGTGGGCGGCGGTTCGGTACTGGACGGCACCAAATTCATCGCGGCAGCAGCACAGTACGCTGACGGCATCGACCCATGGCGTATTCTGGAAACTCACGGCAACGACGTAAAAAGCGCCATCCCGATGGGCTCCGTATTAACGCTGCCCGCCACCGGTTCTGAATCTAACTCCGGCGCGGTCATCTCGCGGAAAACCACCGGCGACAAACTGGCCTTTATGACCCCGTTTGTACAACCGGTATTTGCCGTTCTGGATCCGGTTTACACCTATACCCTGCCGCCACGTCAGGTTGCGAACGGCGTTGTAGATGCCTTCGTGCATACCGTTGAGCAGTACGTAACTTATCCGGTCGACGGGAAAATTCAGGATCGCTTTGCCGAAGGCATTCTGCTTACGCTGATCGAAGAAGGTCCGAAAGCCTTGCAGGAGCCGGAAAACTACAACGTGCGTGCGAACGTGATGTGGGCGGCAACCCAGGCGCTGAACGGCCTGATTGGCGCAGGCGTACCGCAGGACTGGGCAACCCATATGCTGGGCCACGAACTGACCGCGATGCATGGTCTGGATCATGCGCAAACTCTGGCCATCGTTCTGCCTGCGCTGTGGAATGAAAAACGCGATACCAAGCGTGCCAAACTACTGCAATACGCAGAGCGTATCTGGAATATCACTGAAGGTTCCGAAGACCAGCGTATCGATGCCGCCATTGCCGCTACCCGTGCTTTCTTCGAACAAATGGGCGTACCAACTCGCTTGTCTGACTACGGTCTGGACGGTAGCTCCATCCCGGCGCTGCTGGAAAAACTGCAAGCGCACGGCGGTACGAAACTGGGTGAACATCAGGACATTACGCTCGACGTCAGCCGTCGGATTTACGAAGCTGCCCGCTAAGGTTTTTTAACCTCCGCCTTTCGTTTTTGGGTATTTATACCAGACTTAAGTCACACCTAACTCACCGGAGCTTGCTCCGGTGACTGTAATCCAGGGGGGAATTATGACCGGTCCAACCATTATCAAGCTACAGGATGGTAACGTCATGCCGCAACTGGGCCTGGGGGTCTGGAAGGCAAGCAACGAAGAAGTCATTACCGCTATCCATAAAGCACTGGAAGTGGGTTATCGTTCGATTGATACCGCCGCCGCATACAAAAACGAAGAAGGTGTCGGCAAAGCGATACGTAATGCCGGCGTGCCGCGGGAAGAGTTATTCATCACCACCAAGCTGTGGAATGATGATCAGAAACGCGCCCGGGAAGCCTTACTCGAAAGCATGGAGAAACTCCAGCTCGATTACCTCGATCTTTACCTGATGCACTGGCCTGTTCCGGCGATCGATCACTACGTTGAAGCGTGGGAAAACATGATCGATCTGCAAAAAGAAGGGCTGATTAAGAGCATCGGCGTGTGCAACTTTCAGATCAATCATCTCCAGCGCCTGATCGATGAAACTGGCGTTCATCCCGTGATCAACCAGATAGAACTGCACCCACTTATGCAGCAGCGCCAGCTTCATGCCTGGAACGCCACGCATAAGATCCAGACCGAATCCTGGAGCCCATTGGCGCAGGGCGGGAAAGACGTCTTCGACCAAAAGATCATCCGTGACCTCGCAGAGAAATATGGTAAATCACCAGCGCAGATTGTCATCCGCTGGCATCTGGATAACGGTCTGGTGGTTATTCCGAAATCGGTGACGCCTGCCCGTATCGCTGAAAACTTTAACGTCTGGGACTTCCGCCTGGATAAAGAAGAATTAGGCGAAATCGCGAAACTCGATCAGGGCAGACGGCTGGGACCAGACCCGGACCAGTTCGGCGGTTAATCTCTTCTCTCCGGCCCGACACTCCCGTCGGGCCTTGCTGGCAATGAAATATCAGGAAACAATTAACATACATATATTGATGTATTTCTTGCAGTCGCTGGAGCAGCATTACGCAACATAACCTGTTAATTATTCAATAAATATATTCATCTAATGAATATATTTACCACACCTATAGGTGCGTAATCGTGGCTGATAAAAAAAGTAATGGTGTCAAATAGCTCCCATTAATTCTTATAGTACTCATTTCTGCCGGTCTCTGGCAGCTTACTCCCCCCACTGGGTTAAGTGCGCCAGCCTGGCATTCGGCAATTATCTTCGTTGCCACCATCGCCTCTATTGTGGCGAAAGTCTTACCCATCGGCGCGGTCGGCATTATTGGTATTACGGTGTTCGCGCTCGCCTATGCTGCCGGCGATAAAACCGCCAGCGGCGCCATCACCACGGCACTCAGCGAACTGAACAGCTCACTTATCTGGCTTATCGTCGTGGCCTTTATGATTGCCCGTGGGTTTATCAAAACCGGCCTCGGACGACGCATTGCATTGCAGATGATCCGCCTGCTCGGCAAGCGCACGCTGGGACTCGCCTACGGTCTGGCTTTTGCCGATCTGATCCTCTCTCCCGCTATGCCGAGTAATACGGCGCGCTGCGGCGGCGTCATCTATCCGATTGCCGACTCTCTGGCGCGTAGTTTCCATTCGAACCCGGAAGATGAGTCCCGCAGTAAAATCGGCACCTTTCTTATCACCTGTATTGGCAACGTCAACGACGTGACGGCAGCACTGTTTATGACCGGCTATACCGGCAACCTGCTGGCAGTAAAACTGGCGGCCAACGCCGGGGTTACGCTGACCTGGGGCGGCTGGTTTATGGCGGCGCTGCTACCTTGTCTGGTCTCTTTGCTGCTCGTTCCGCTACTGGTCTACTGGCTGGTGCGCCCGGAAATCAAACACACGCCGGATGCCCCTAACCTGGCGCGCAAAGAGCTGGCGGAAATGGGCCGCATGTCACGCGGTGAATGGCTGATGCTGGCAACCGTCGGCGTACTGCTGGTGCTGTGGATTTTTGGCGATACGCTGGGCGTTGACGCCACCACCGCCTCGTTTGTAGGGCTGTCGATTTTATTGCTGAGCGGCGTGCTGAGCTGGGAGGACGTCAAAAGTGAGAAAGGGGCATGGGATACGCTGATATGGTTTGCCGCGCTACTGATGATGGCGAATCAGTTGAAAAAACTGGGCTTCACCACCTGGTTTGGCAATCTGATTGGCGATAGCCTGAGCAGTACTATGCACGGGACCAGTTGGGTGATCGTCCTGCTACTGCTGAACGCCGCCTATTTCTATACCCACTACTTTTTTGCCAGCGGAAATGCGCAGATTGCCGCGCTGTATGCCGTTTTCCTCGGCGTCGGGCTGCATCTGAATATTCCCGCGGCCCCCACGGCGCTAATGCTGGCCTTCACCAGCAGTTTGTACTGCTCGCTCACCCAGTACACTCATGCTCGCGGTCCAATTCTGTTTGGCGCAGGGTACGTTCCAACGGGCGTCTGGTGGCGCACAGGATTTATAATCAGCCTGTTTAACCAGGCGGTCTTTATTACCGTGGGTCTGTTGTGGTGGAAGGTGTTGGGTCTGTACTAAACTGACTGCGTTCTGAGGAATACCTTACCTGCGGAGAAAAGGAATGACCTGTATTTTCTGTCAAATTGTTGAAGGCAAAGCGCCCTGCCATAAGGTATGGGAAGACGAGCACCACCTGGCTTTTCTGTCGATTTTCCCGAACACCGACGGTTTTACCGTGGTGATCCCGAAAAAGCATTACCCGAGCTATGCCTTCGATATGCCGCCGCAGGCGTTAGCGGACCTGATGCTGGCGACCCAAAAAGTGGCTAAGAAACTGGATAAGGCTTTCCCGGATGTTAGTCGTACGGGAATGTTCTTCGAAGGTTTCGGCGTAGACCATGTGCACAGTAAATTAAGTCCCATGCACGGTACTGGCGATTTAACCCACTGGAAACCGATTGAATCGCGGCAGAACAAATTTTTCGAGCAGTATGAAGGATATCTGTCGTCACACGATCATGAACGGGCTGATGACGAAAAACTGGCCGCATTAGCGGCCAGAATTCGTGAGGCATAAATACTGATCTCTTCTGCCCGATAGCGGTGCAAGCACCTTATCCGGGCAAGACAGATTAACGTCCCGCCACTTTCCCGCGTTTTTTGTTCGCGGCAGGCGTCTGACGCTGGTGCGCCACTGGCGTGTGTTTGGTCAGCGCCGGACGAGTATGACGGTTCTGGCGACGCGCTTCGCGCATCTCTTCCAGCGTAGGCGCCGGAACCAGACATTCGCGACGCCCGCCGATCAGATGCTTTTTACCCATATCTTCCAGCGCCTGGCGGATCAATGGCCAGTTGGCTGGATCGTGGTAGCGCAACAGGGCTTTATGCAGACGACGCTGCTTATCACCTTTCGGCACCACCACGTCTTCACTCTTATAACCAATTTTACCCAACGGGTTTTTCCCGGTGTAATACATGGTTGTGGAGTTCGCCAACGGCGATGGATAGAAGTTCTGCACCTGATCCAGACGGAAACGACGTTGTTTCAGCCACAGCGCCAGATTCACCATATCCTCATCACGCGTACCCGGGTGTGCGGAGATAAAATACGGGATCAGGTACTGCTCTTTACCGGCCTGTTTAGAGTAGGTATCGAACAATTCCTTGAAGCGATCGTAGCTGCCCATCCCCGGCTTCATCATCTTCGACAGCGGGCCTTCTTCAGTATGCTCTGGCGCAATCTTCAGATAGCCGCCCACGTGATGGGTAGCCAGTTCTTTGATGTAGCGTGGGTCTTCCACCGCGATGTCATAGCGCACACCAGATGCGATAAGGATCTTTTTAATGCCTTTGAGATCACGCGCCCGGCGATAGAGGTTAATTGTCGGCTCATGATTGGTATCCATGTGCGGACAAATATCCGGATAGACGCATGACAGACGACGGCAGGTTTGCTCCGCACGCGGTGACTTACAGCGCAGCATATACATGTTCGCCGTTGGGCCGCCGAGATCGGAAATCACGCCGGTAAAGCCCGGGACAGTGTCGCGAATGGCTTCGATTTCATTGATGATCGAATCTTCAGAGCGACTCTGGATGATACGGCCTTCATGCTCTGTTATCGAACAGAACGAGCAGCCGCCAAAGCAGCCACGCATAATGTTGATCGAGAAACGGATCATCTCATAGGCCGGAATACGGCTGTCGCCATACGCCGGATGCGGTACACGCTTGTACGGTAACGCAAAGACGCTGTCCATCTCTTCGGTAGACAGCGGAATAGCTGGCGGGTTGATCCAGATGTAGCGATCGCCATGCTTTTGCATCAGCGCACGCGCGCAGCCTGGGTTAGTTTCGTGGTGCAGGATACGCGACGCATGCGCATACAGCACTTTATCGCCCTTCACTTTTTCGAAGGACGGTAGCAGCACGTAGGTTTTTTCCCACGGTTTCGGACGCGGTGGCTGCACGGTGACCGCTTTCGCTTCCTGCTTTTTCGGTGCGACAGGTTTGTTATCAGCACACGGCAGATCTTCACCGTAAGGATGCGGGATCGGGTCAATCTTGCCTGGCGTGTCGAGACGCGTAGAATCCACCCCACTCCAGCCCGGCAACGCTTCTTTAACCATAATAGCGGTGTTACGCACATCGCGGATCTGATCGATAGTTTCCCCCATCGCCAGACGATGCGCCACTTCCACCAGCGGACGTTCGCCGTTGCCGAACATCAGCATATCAGCTTTCGAATCCACCAAAACGGAGCGGCGAACGGTATCAGACCAGTAATCGTAGTGCGCGGTGCGGCGCAGGCTGGCCTCAATGCCGCCAAGAATAACCGGCACATCTTTCCATGCTTCTTTACAGCGCTGGGTATAGACCAGCGTGGCGCGGTCCGGACGTTTACCCGCCACGTTGTCCGGCGTGTAGGCATCATCATGGCGCAGTCGGCGATCGGCGGTATAACGGTTGATCATCGAGTCCATGTTGCCAGCGGTCACACCAAAGAACAGGTTCGGTTTACCCAAACGCATAAAATCGTCTTTGTTGTTCCACTCCGGCTGGGCGATAATTCCGACGCGAAAGCCCTGAGCTTCCAGCATACGGCCACAAATCGCCATACCAAAGCTTGGGTGGTCGACGTAGGCATCGCCGGTCACCAGAATGATGTCGCAGCTATCCCAGCCAAGTTGGTCCATTTCGTCACGTGACATCGGCAAAAACGGTGCCGGGCCAAAACAGGCAGCCCAGTACTGCGGCCAGGAGAAAAGGTCTCTGTCCGGTTGGATCAGGGATATTGCGCTCATAATGCTTCCAAAAATGGTAAAAAAATAATCAAAGGCCGGGGATTATACGCTGTATGTCGGCAAGAAATGAAGTGGAGTCTGAACCAGACCAGTAGAAAGTTGTATAAATTGTTAAATTTTACGACAGCCATTTTTATCAATCATAATTAACACCATGCCGGCCAGCTGAGATCACTCTTTTCGGCGGGGGATTTTTCATTGCGACTCAACGATTCACTGCATATTTCCCAGTTACGGGTTGTTGTTCACCTGTGCGGATTTCTGGTTCTTCTCTACAGCTTCTCCATGCTGCCGCCGATGACCATCGCTCTGTTAAATAAAGAGCGGAGCTTTTTCGCATTTTTCAGCACATTTATGACTTTCTTTACCCTCGGCGGCGGGGCGTGGCTGGCAACCAAACATGCGGGAATTCAACTGAGAACCCGGGATGGATTCGTCATTATCGTTTTGTTCTGGCTACTGTTTTCGTTTATTAGCGCAATGCCGATGTGGATGGACGATGGCTTAAATCTCTCCTTTGCCGATGCCCTGTTCGAAGGGGTTTCCGGGATTACCACCACAGGCGCAACGGTGATTGACGACGTCAGCGCCTTGCCGAAATCGTATCTTTACTATCGTGCTCAGCTCAATTTTATTGGCGGCCTGGGCGTTATTGTCCTCGCCGTGGCGGTATTACCGCTGCTGGGTATTGGCGGCATGAAACTGTATCAGTCTGAAATGCCTGGCCCCTTCAAAGAAGAACGCCTCACGCCAAGGCTTGCCGATACCGCACGTACGCTGTGGTTGACCTACGTCATTCTGGGTCTTATTTGTACTCTGGCCTACTGGGCTGCCGGGATGTCGTTTTTCGACGCCTTATGCCACGGGCTGTCGACGGTCTCTCTTGGCGGATTTTCCACTCGCAGCGAGAGCATCGGCTTTTATAACAGCCACGCTATAGAACTCGTCGCCGGACTGTTCTCACTGTTATCCGCGTTTAACTTCACCCTCTGGTACGTTGCTATTGTAAAACGTACCTTCAAGCCCTTTCGTCGTAATGCCGAGCTGCGTTTCTTTCTGCTAATTGCGCTGGTGGTCACACTGATCGCCACCTGGCAGGTCTGGCGGGCGGGTATGTACGGGCTAACGGACAGCCTGGTGCATGCCTTTTTTCTGGCCAGCTCCATGCTGACGGATAATGGCCTGTCAACGGCGGATTACGCGCAGTGGCCCTCGCACACGATCTTCATGCTGCTTAGCGCCAGCTTCTTCGGCGGTTGTGTGGGATCGACGTGCGGGGGAATTAAAGTGCTGCGCTTTTTGATTATGTTCAAGCAGTGCCGCCAGGAGTTACACCAGCTCGCGCATCCTCGCGCCCTGCTGAACATCAAAGTGGGTAACAGCGTGGTAAGCGACAGGGTGGTGCGTTCGGTATGGAGCTTTTTCTTTCTCTACGTTTTGTTCACCAGCTTTTTTATCTGGGCGCTCAATCTGATGGGCTACGATCTCTTCTCCTCTTTCGCCACCGTCGCCGCCTGCATCAACAATATGGGGCTGGGATTTGGCGTTACCGCCACGACGTTTGGCACGTTAAATGAGGAGGCAAAGCTGCTGATGTGCGCAGCCATGATCATGGGGCGTCTGGAGATTTACCCCATACTGATCCTGTTTTCGCGCATGTTCTGGCGGGCGTAACGCAAACCCCGGCGCGTTACGGCGCCGGGTTCACCAGGATCTGACCGATCGAGCCACGATCCGCCATTTCCAGCGTCTGGCTGTTAAAGTAGAACGGGAAATGCGCCCAGGAAGGCTGACCGTAATAAACCAGTAGCTCGACCTGACCATCTACCCAAACGGTATCTTTCCAGCCTCTGTCTTCCGGGAACGGCATCGCGCCGTTCACATTACGGATCAGGAACGAGACGCCCTCAATATGGAAAGACTGCGGCATATCCGCCCGCACCGTCCAGCGCTCCCAGGTACCCTGCTGCGCGGTAATATCCATGCGGTTGACGTCCCACAACTGACCGTTGATCCCCGGATCGTCATCCAGGCTGATATCACGGCTGCGAATCGGCGAACCGCTGAGGATCTCGGTTGGCAGCAGGCGCATTGGCAGGCTGTCAGTCACCAGCGGCAAGAGGCCGGTTGGTCGCAGAGTCAGCACCAGCGTGGAGATAAGAATACTTGATGGTTCAAAGAATCCCCGGATCCTGTCGACAATGCTGGCCGCCTCGCCACAGGTAATAGAGACCTCATTACCGTTAGTCATATCCACCAGGATCTCACGACGTTCGCCTGGCGCCAGCGAGAGCTGTTTCAATGAAACAGGCGCGGGTAAAAAGCCCTGATCGCTGGAAATCACATGCAGCGCACGGCCATCACTCATTTGCAGTTGGTAACGACGCGAGTTTGACGCGTTCAGCAAACGCAAGCGTACCCAGCCGCGGGAGACTTCGACATACGGACTTTGCGCCCCATTAACCAGAAGCGTATCCCCAACAAAACCGCCGCTGCCGGGTTCGCTGTATTCCGGCGTCCCAAAGTTGTCCAGACGCTTGTCCTGGATAATGATCGGAAAATCATCCACGCAGTAATGGTTGGGAATAGACAGGGATTTACTGACCTCATCTTCAACCAGCCACATCCCGGCAAGACCATTATAGACCTGCTGGGCAGTACGATTTGGCGTATTGGCGTGATACCACAGCGTGGCGGCATTCTGGCGGATCGGCAGCACTGGCGCCCAATCCGCATTAGGGGACATCATGCGCGCCGGGCCCCCCATCAGCGGACCAGGTACCTGTAATCCGGCGACGGTCATCGAGACATTTTCTGTCAGACGATTGCTGTAAATAAGCTTGACGTCATCCCCTTTCCAGACGCGAATTGTCGGTCCCAGGTAGCGGCCGTTAATCCCCCAGACAGGCGCGCGCGTGCCTTGTGTAAAGGACCAATGCGCGCGTTGCAGCGTCATAAATAACGGCTGCCCCCGACGAGACTCCAGCAGTGGAGGCACAGGTAACGGTTGTTGCTGACCGGCAGCATTAGCCTTCAGCGGAACAGCACCTGCACACAGTGCGATCCCCGATGCCTGAATGAACTGACGCCGACTGAATGACATATAAACTCCATGAAAAACTGGCGATTAACACGCAGGAAATCTTTTCCTGTAAAAAACCCGAATTGTGCGGATTAAACCTTACCGGCGGCTTCCCGCTCAGCAACTTCTTTATCGAGTTCTGCGATTTTTTGTTCCATCAGCGAGCGGCAATGCGCTGCCAGTTCACGAACCTGATCTTTACCAAAGTGGCTAATATCCACCGGCGGCAGCATCTCTACAATCGCCAGACCATTATTGAGTCGGTTTAATTTGATCTTGTTCGAGGTTGTAGAAACGCAGACTGGAATGACCGGAACGCCTGCAGCAATCGCCGCATGAAACGCGCCGGTTTTAAACGGCAGCAGACCACGGCCGCGGCTGCGCGTCCCTTCCGGGAACATCCAGATAGAAATACGACGTTTTTTGAAATGGTTCACCACGGCTGCAATGGTGCTGTGCGCTTTAGCACGGTTGTTTCTGTCGATCAACAGGTTACCGGTTAACCAGTACAGCTGCCCGAAGAACGGGATCCACAGCAGGCTTTTTTTACCCACCGTTACCGTCGGCGGCTGAACGATATTCGAAGCGGTAACCATGTCATAGTTGTTCTGATGGTTACAAATATAGATAGCATTACCATAGTTCTGCGCGTCTGCCGGCATGCGGCACTCGACCTTCAGGCCATAAAGGGGAGCCAGGCGGCCAAACATATGACCGAACGTTGCGACGTGTTTTGGATTCCGTGGGCTGAACAGACAGTATATACAACCGAAAATACAGACCAGAATGCAGTAAATAACAGTAATGATTAAACGAAAAATATATAACATAACAACCTCTAAGGCCTAAGAGCCTGGCATTTTACGTCACCGGATACATAACTCTGCATCAGGTTAGGGCTTTGTTAAGGCGGCTCTCTGGAAAAGCGTATTGTTAATCGCAACGCACGAATAAACAACGGTTTTACGGGAAATTTTAACGTTGGCTCTCCCTGAGCGAAAGCAGGGAGAGCCGGGCAGTCGCGTTATTCTTCGCTGTCGCCCTGACTGGCGCGTCGAGGCGAGTCAATTTCAATGCGATCGATACGCTGTAGACCACGCATCAGCGTGCCGCGACGACCGCGTTCGCCGGTCACTTTCTGCAACTCTTCAGGACGCAGTTTAATTTTGCGTTTACCGACGTGAATAGTCAGCGTGCTTTGCGGCGGCAGCACATAGAGCAGCGCCAGGCCATCTTCGCCTTTCGCCGCTTCTGCTGAAGGGATATTGATAATCTTATTCCCTTTGCCTTTCGACAGTTGCGGCAAATCGCTCACCGGGAACATCAACATCCTACCGGCCATCGTTATCGCCAGCAGCATATCGGTTTCATCTTCAATCACCACCGGCGGCATAACGCGCGCATTTTCAGGCAGCGTAATCAATGCCTTACCCGCACGGTTACGTGCTACCAGATCGTTGAAAGTACAGACAAAACCGTAGCCCGCATCGGATGCCATCAGCAGTTTCTGCTCGTCGCCTTCCATCAGCATATGCTCCACCGTCGCGCCCGGCGGCAGCGTGAGCTTACCGGTCAATGGTTCGCCCTGACCACGTGCCGACGGCAGCGTAATCGGGTCGATGGCGTAGCTGCGTCCGGTCGAGTCAACGAACACCACCGGCTGGTTGCTCTTGCCCTTCACTGCCGACTTAAAGCTGTCGCCCGCTTTATAGCTTAATCCTGGCGCATCAATGTCGTGGCCTTTGGCGCTACGCACCCAACCACTCTGAGACAATACAATGGTCACCGGCTCAGACGGCAGCATGTCGTGCTCGCTCATCGCCTTCGCTTCTTCGCGTTCCTGCAGCGGGGAGCGGCGATCGTCGCCATAGGCCTCGGCATCGGCCTGCAGCTCTTTCTTCAGCAGGTTATTCATTTTACGCTCGGAAGCGAGAATGGCCTGCAGTTGATCGCGCTCTTTCGCCAGTTCATCCTGCTCACCGCGGATTTTCATCTCTTCGAGTTTGGCCAGATGGCGCAATTTCAGCTCAAGGATAGCTTCAGCCTGCGTTTCAGAAATGCCAAACCGCGACATCAGCTCAGGCTTAGGTTCATCTTCATGACGAATGATCTCGATCACTTCGTCAATGTTGAGGAACGCCACCAGCAAACCTTCAAGGATATGCAGGCGCTTAAGCACTTTTTCCAGACGATAGTTCAGGCGACGACGCACGGTATCACGGCGGAACGCCAGCCATTCGGTGAGGATCTCCAGCAGGTTTTTCACCGCCGGGCGACCGTCGAGGCCAATCATGTTCAGGTTGATACGGTAGCTTTTTTCCAGATCGGTGGTGGCAAACAGGTGGTTCATTACCTGTTCCATATCCACGCGATTGGAGCGCGGGACAATCACCAGACGGGTCGGGTTTTCGTGATCCGATTCGTCACGCAGGTCGTCAACCATCGGCAGCTTTTTGTTGCGCATTTGAGCAGCGATCTGCTCCAGCACTTTTGCCCCGGAAACCTGATGCGGCAGCGCGGAAATCACCACCGCGCCATCTTCTTTCGTCCATACCGCGCGCATACGCACGGAGCCGCGTCCGTTTTCGTAAATCTTACGAATTTCCGCACGCGAGGTAATAATCTCGGCTTCGGTCGGATAATCCGGCCCCTGCACGATGTCCAGCAGTTGATCGAGCGTAGTTTTCGGCTGCTCAATCAGCGTAATCGCCGCTTTGGCGACTTCTCGCAGGTTATGCGGCGGAATGTCCGTCGCCATACCAACGGCAATACCGGTCGTACCGTTCAGCAGAATATTTGGCAGACGCGCAGGCAGCATCTTTGGCTCCTGCATGGTGCCGTCGAAGTTTGGCACCCAGTCCGACGTTCCCTGGCCGAGTTCCCCCAGCAGGACTTCCGCATATTTAGACAAGCGGGATTCGGTATAACGCATCGCCGCGAAGGATTTGGGATCGTCCGGCGCCCCCCAGTTTCCCTGACCATCAACCAGCGGATAACGGTAAGAGAACGGCTGCGCCATCAGCACCATCGCTTCATAGCAGGCGCTGTCGCCGTGCGGGTGGTATTTACCCAGCACGTCACCGACGGTACGGGCGGATTTTTTAAATTTGGCGCTGGCATTCAGCCCCAGTTCGGACATTGCATACACAATGCGACGCTGAACGGGTTTCAAACCATCGCCAATAAATGGCAACGCCCTGTCCATGATGACGTACATGGAGTAGTTCAGATAGGCGTTTTCCGTGAATTCATGCAGCGCCAGGCGCTCTGCCATATCGCTCATTAATCGTGGTTCCTCAACTTTGTACCCCTCTATTGAAGGGCAATATTGCCGCAGATACTACCCTATCTGGCGTGTTGAGTCACAAAGAAAAGGGCCGCGAATGCGGCCCTGATGGGGATTATTTAGCAACTTTGCTAATCTGTTTCACGTCGATTTCAACGGAGTTCCAGTCTTTATCCACTTCGCCCTGGATCTCAACCACATCCTGCGGGGTTACGGTTACGCCGTTCCAGCGCTTATGGTCAATATCCACATTCACCGTGCCGGTCGCATCTTTAAACACATACAAATCGTCGGAAATACGCTCAACGATGTTCCCACGCAAGGTAACCCAAGCGTCATCGCGCAGCGATTTAGCACTTGCTACCGTCGTGATGCTGCCGTTCGGGCCGACAAACCCGCCGCTTTGGCTTTGCGTGGTCGTCGTTGGCCCAGAGAAGCCGCCCTGCTGCGCTGCCAGAACAGGTGCGGAACACAGTGCCATTACGGCAACCATTGCAGCTAATTTTTTCATCGTCATGTCTCCCTTTCATGTTGGTTTACGACTATTAAATAAGTTAATCCTTAACAAGTTCTTAAGGAAAAAAAAGATTCTTTTTTGCTGTACAGATGCGGCGGCGACAAGGTTTACTGACGGCAAAGAGAGTTTTCGCAGGGAAGAATATATGCGCATTTTACTGGTTGAAGATGATACGTTGATTGGGGATGGCCTTAAAACCGGTCTGAGTAAAATGGGTTTTAGCATCGACTGGTTTACCGAAGGACGTCAGGGGAAAGAAGCACTCTACAGTGCCCCGTATGATGCGGTAATCCTCGACCTGACGCTGCCAGGCATAGACGGACGGGATATCCTGCGCGAGTGGCGAGCCAACGGGAAGCAGGAACCGGTGCTGATCCTGACCGCCCGCGACGCGCTGGCAGAACGCGTTGAAGGCTTACGCCTGGGCGCGGACGACTATCTGTGTAAACCCTTCGCGTTGATTGAAGTTGCCGCCAGGCTGGAGGCGCTGGTGCGTCGTGCCAGCGGCCAGGCCAGCAACACATTACGCCATGGCGAGGTGACGCTTGATCCCGGCGCGCTGGTCGCCACGGCGGCTGGCGAACCGTTGTCTCTTAAGCCCAAAGAGTTCGCGCTGCTGGAGCTGCTTATGCGTAACAAGGGCCGCGTCCTGCCCCGCAAACTGATTGAAGAAAAACTGTATACCTGGGACGAAAACGTCTCCAGCAATGCGGTTGAAGTACACGTCCATCACTTACGCCGTAAGCTCGGCAGCGACTTTATCCGTACCGTGCATGGCATTGGCTACACCCTGGGTGACGCATGAAACTCGCACAACGTCTCAGCCTGCGCATCAGGCTAACGCTTATCTTCATGATTTTGGTTTTAGTGACCTGGCTGATTTCCAGCTTTGTCGCCTGGAAGCAAACCACCGACAACGTGAATGAGATGTTCGACACGCAGCAAATGTTGTTCGCCAAGCGTCTGGTCACGCTGGATCTTGATGAACTCAAAGCCTCTGAACGCATCGCGCATACCCCGAAAAAATTCAAACATGGTCATATTGACGACGATGTACTAACCTTTGCGGCCTACACGCCAGAAGGGAAAATGGTTCTTCACGATGGAGATAATGGCCAATACATTCCCTACAGCTATCGCCGGGAAGGTTTTGACGATGGCTATCTGAATGGCGACAACGATAAATGGCGTTTTGTCTGGCTGACTTCCGCAGATAAAAAGTATCGAATCGTTGTCGGGCAGGAATGGGAATATCGTGAAGATATGGCTTTAGCGATTGTGACAGCACAATTGGTGCCGTGGTTGGTCGCTCTGCCGCTGATGCTGTTAATCCTGATTGTGTTGTTAAGTCTTGAACTTAAGCCACTGAAGAAACTGGCGCAGGCGCTACGTTTACGCGACCCGGAATCAGAAGAACCGCTCAGTTTGAAAGGCATTCCTGGCGAGGTCCGCCCGTTGGTTGAATCACTCAACCAACTTTTCACCCGTATTCATACCACCATGGTGCGTGAACGGCGCTTTACTTCAGATGCCGCTCACGAGTTGCGTAGTCCATTGACGGCGCTGAAAGTGCAAACCGAAGTGGCGCAACTGTCTGACGATGACCCGCAGGCACGGCAAAAAGCCTTAATGCAGATGCAGGCCGGGATCGATCGCGCCACGCGTCTGGTCGATCAGTTACTGACGCTTTCGCGCCTTGACTCCCTCGACAATCTTCAGGATGTGGCGGAAATCTCGCTGGAGGAGTTGCTGCAATCTTCGGTGATGGATATCTACCATTCTGCCCAGCAGGCGCATATTGACGTACGTTTGCAGATTAACGCGCACGGCATCACATGTACCGGGCAACCGCTGTTACTCAGCCTGATGGTGCGAAATCTGCTGGATAATGCGATTCGCTATAGTCCACGGGGAAGTATTGTGGAAGTGACGCTCAACGCCCGCAATTTTAGCGTCAAAGACAATGGTCCAGGTATTGCGCCGGAAGTTCTGATGCACATTGGAGAACGCTTTTATCGCCCACCGGGGCAAAGCGTGACCGGCAGCGGTCTGGGGCTGTCAATTGTCCGTCGCATCGCGACCTTACACAGAATGTCAGCCTCGTTTGGTAATGCGCCGCAAGGCGGCTTTGAAGTTAAAATCAGTTGGTAACTGCGTTATTATTGCGCAGTCAGCAAAAGACTTTGCACATTTTGCTAATTTCACCGTACCGATCATCAGCGTAGAATCGGCCTCAAACGTTATTCTTTGAGGACACAAAATGAGCAATATCCTGATTATCAACGGTGCGAAAAAATTTGGCCATTCCAATGGGCAATTGAATGACACCCTGACCGAGGTCGCGGACGGTATCCTGCGCGACCTCGGGCATGATGTTAGAGTCGTACGCGCTGACAGCGACTATGATGTGCAAGCAGAAGTGCAGAACTTCGTCTGGGCAGACGCCGTTATCTGGCAAATGCCGGGTTGGTGGATGGGCGCGCCGTGGACGGTGAAGAAATACATTGATGACGTGTTCACTGCCGGGCACGGTACGCTGTACGCCAGCGATGGGCGCACGCGTTCAGATGCGTCAAAAAAATACGGTTCCGGCGGACTGATTCAGGGCAAAAAATACATGCTGTCTCTGACCTGGAACGCGCCGATGGAAGCCTTTACGGAAAAAGATCAGTTCTTCCATGGCGTTGGGGTTGATGGCGTTTATCTCCCATTCCATAAAGCAAACCAGTTCCTGGGAATGGAAGCGCTGCCGACCTTTATCACCAATGACGTGATTAAAATGCCGGATGTCCCGCGTTATATCGCAGAATATCGCAAGCATCTGAACGAAATTTTTGGTTAACTGGTAACCTGGAATTAGAAGGAGTTAACCATGCTTACCGTTATTGCAGAAATCCGTACACGTCCAGGTCAACATCACCGCCAGGCGGTACTGGATCAGTTCGCTAAAATCGTTCCGATCGTTTTACAGGAAGAAGGTTGCCACGGCTACACGCCGATGGTCGATCATGCTGCTGGCGTCAGTTTTCAGACTACAGCCCCGGATTCAATCGTCATGATTGAACAGTGGGAAAGCATCGCCCACCTTGAAGCGCATTTGCAGACTCCGCATATGAAAGCCTACAGCGAAGCCGTCAAAGGCGATGTGCTGGAGATGAATATTCGTATTCTGGAGCCGGGCATTTAAGTTATTGTTCTGGCCGCCGGGCCAGATAAGCGTACGCCATCGGGCATGATGACCTTGCCGGATGGCGGCACAAACCGCCTTATCCGGCCTACATACCCCTTACCCTTCGAGATCCGCCAGGTCGCCTTTCTCCTGCAACCAGTTACGACGATCTTCAGAACGCTTCTTGGCCAGCAGCATATCCATCACCGCGTTGGTGCGCTGATCGTCTTCATCATCGATGATGAGTTGCACCAGGCGACGAGTGTTCGGATCCAGCGTGGTTTCACGCAGTTGCATCGGGTTCATTTCACCCAGACCTTTAAAGCGCTGCACGTTCGGCTTGCCTTTCTTGCGCTTTAACTGCTCCAGTACGCCCGCTTTCTCTTCTTCCGTCAGCGCGTAATACACCTCTTTGCCGAGGTCGATACGGTATAACGGCGGCAGCGCCACGTACACGTGACCGTGTTTCACCAGCGTGCGGAAGTGTTTCACAAACAGTGCGCACAGCAGCGTGGCGATGTGCAGACCATCGGAGTCCGCATCCGCCAGGATACAGATCTTACCGTAACGTAACTGGCTCAGGTCGTCGCTGTCCGGATCGATACCGATCGCCACCGAAATATCGTGAACTTCCTGCGAGGCCAGCACTTCATCGGAAGAGACTTCCCAGGTATTGAGGATCTTACCTTTGAGCGGCATGATCGCCTGATACTCACGATCGCGCGCCTGTTTGGCCGATCCGCCCGCTGAGTCACCTTCGACGAGGAACAGTTCGGTGCGATTGAGATCCTGTGCGGTACAGTCCGCCAGTTTCCCCGGCAGCGCCGGACCGCTGGTCAGCTTTTTACGCACCACTTTTTTCGCCGCGCGCAGACGACGCTGGGCGCTGGAAATCGCCATCTCAGCCAGCAGTTCGGCTGACTGCACGTTCTGGTTCAGCCACAAGCTGAAGGCATCTTTCACCACCCCAGAGACAAATGCCGCGCACTGGCGCGAGGAGAGGCGCTCTTTGGTTTGCCCGGCAAACTGCGGATCCTGCATTTTCACCGACAGCACATAGGCACAGCGATCCCAGATATCTTCCGCCGACAGCTTCACGCCGCGCGGCAGGATATTGCGGTATTCGCAGAACTCGCGCATCGCATCCAGCAGGCCCTGACGCAGACCGTTAACATGCGTACCGCCCTGCATGGTTGGGATCAGGTTTACATAGCTTTCGGTCAGCAGCTCGCCGCCTTCCGGCAGCCAGAGCAGCGCCCAGTCCACAGTTTCCGTCTCACCGCTAAAATTACCGATAAACGGTTTTTCCGGCAGGGTAGGCAGGCCATTCACCGCTTCGCTCAGATAATCATTCAGACCATCCTGGTAGCACCAGCGCTGTTCGCTGTTGTTGACCTCATCTTTAAAGGTGATCTCAACACCCGGACACAATACCGCTTTGGCTTTCAGGACGTGCGTTAAGCGCGAAACGGAAAAACGCGGGCTGTCGAAGAAGGTTTCATCCGGCCAGAAGTGCACGCTGGTTCCGGTATTGCGTTTACCGCAGGTCCCGACAACCTGTAAATCCTGCACCTTATCGCCGTTCTCAAACGCGATGTTGTACACCTGCCCGTCGCGACGCACGTTTACTTCCACACGCTTCGACAGAGCGTTGACCACGGAGATACCCACCCCATGCAAGCCACCAGAGAACTGATAGTTTTTATTGGAGAACTTACCACCCGCATGTAAACGGCAGAGGATCAACTCAACCGCCGGAACACCTTCTTCAGGGTGAATGTCTACTGGCATGCCGCGGCCATCATCAATGACCTCCAGAGATTGGTCGGCATGTAAGATCACGTCCACACGTTTTGCGTGGCCCGCCAGTGCTTCATCCACACTGTTATCAATCACTTCCTGCCCAAGGTGGTTCGGACGGGTCGTATCGGTGTACATCCCAGGGCGACGGCGTACCGGCTCAAGCCCAGTGAGTACCTCAATGGCATCAGCGTTATAAGTTTGCGTCATGGTTTAAATAAGCAATTCGAATTGATCGTCAGAAACTGTGCAGTCCAAGAAAATCGACAATCTGGTTGAAATAATCTTCGAAGCCCGTGAATGCGTGGTTTCCACCCTCAGTAACTGTCTGGCGGCAGGAGGCGTAATACGCCACCGCTTGGCGGTAGTCCAACACTTCATCGCCCGTTTGTTGGAGCAACCAGATCAAATCCGGCGCTTCCAGCGGGTCAATCTGCATGACTTTAAGATCGTAAATATGGCGTGACTCTAGCACATATTGCTGCCCGGTGTAGGGGTTCTCGTTTTGACCGAGATAGTCGACCAGCAGTTCATAAGGCCGTACCGCCGGGTTCACCACCACCGCTGGCAGCATAAAACATTGTGACAGCCAGGTGGCGTAATAGCCGCCCAACGAGGAACCGACAATCCCCAGCGACTCGCCGCCATGCTCAAGAACGATCGATTCCAGCATCTCTGCGGCCTGAGCAGGATACGGCGGCAGCTGCGGTACAATCATCTCAACGTGCGGATGGTGCTCCGCCAGCCAGCTTTTCAGCAAACATGCCTTCGCCGAACGAGGAGAACTGTTAAATCCATGAAGATAAAGAAGCGTAGACATCAGTAACCTTCTGAAGCGGTATCAGGGTGAAACCGATTACCCTGCAAACGACACACCTGAGTCTGCAACGTACCGTCAGCAAATAGCTCCAGCGTACGCCAGCCGGGGCTGATGGTATCTAACGTGAAATTAGAACAATGCGGCTTAAACTGCACGCAGGTCGATGGCGTCGCCAACAGGCGGCGACCGTTCCAGTCCAGATCCAGTTCCTGATGAATATGCCCACACAGCAGATACTTCACGCGCGGATAGTTCACCAGCACGTTGTCCAGTTCGGCGGCATTGCGCAGACTGTGCTGATCGAGCCAGCTGCAGCCCGCAGGCAGAGGATGATGATGCAGAAGCAGCAAGGTATTGCGTTCAGGCGCATCAGCAAGTTTACGCTCCAGCCATTCGAGCTGAAATTCGCTTAACTCGCCGTGGGGAACGCCAAACACCTGGCTGTCCAGCAACAAGATTTGCCACTGTTCGCCAATGAAGACGCGCTTAGCCGGGGAAATGCCCGCGTCCTGCAGCGAGCTGTACATTGCAGGCTGAAAATCATGATTACCCGGGAGCCAAACGCAGGGCGCACGAAAACTTGCGATGCCCTCAGCAAAATGCTGATAAGCCGCAGCGGATTGATCCTGCGCCAAATCGCCAGTCGCGACGATCAGATCGAACTCTGGCGACTCAGCATGTATTGCATCCAGTACGGATTGATAGCTGTCCCAGGTATTCACACCCAGCAGCGTTTCATGCTTTTCGGCAAACAGGTGAGTGTCTGTAATTTGTAAGATCCTGACTCTGGCCTCACCAGCCAAAGGAAGGGTTAACAGGCTTTCCAAATGGTGTCCTTAGGTTTCACGACGCTAATAAACCGGAATCGCCATCGCTCCATGTGCTAAACAGTACCGTAACCAGTCGGCCAGAAACTGGTTAATTTGATGCTTTTCGTCGCGTTGATGCAACTTTTTATTTGGATAATCATACCGCGCTTTGAAGCGAAAGATCTGCTGACTTGAACACACTTCAGCGACCCTCGCATCATGATACAGACGCACGGTTAAGGACGGCAGGCTCCAGTAAGTCACAGCCGGTGCCGTTTGTTCGATCGCGACAAGCGTAGTGTATCGGGTCAATTCAATGATCGTTAACCGATATTGTGCGTTTGCCACCTGATAGCTCACTGTTTCGCCGGCTGCGTCATTACGTGGCAACAGGCGGCGCAATTGCGAATAATTGGTTTCGCACAGGCGCATCATTTCAGGGAAGTCAGGTGTGTAACGCTTCATTTTTTCCACTCAGTTTTTAACTCTTGATAGTGCAGCTGTAACCATTGCAAAGCGATGACAGAAGCCGCGTTGTCGATTATCCCCTCTTCTACCCATTGGTAAGCCTGTTCCCGGCTCACCACATGAACACGAATATCTTCGTTTTCATCAGCCAGACCATGAATTCCGCTCGCGGTCGTGGCGTCCACTTCACCCACCATAATCGATGAGCGTTCGCTGGTGCCTCCTGGGCTTGCCAGATAACTCAGCACCGGTTTTACGCGTTTAACGTTAAGCCCGGCTTCTTCCATCGCTTCACGGCGCGCGACATCTTCCACGCTCTCGCCTTCTTCGATCATCCCGGCCACCATTTCCAGTAGCCATGGGCTTGCGCTGGTATCAAACGCCGCGATGCGGATCTGCTCGACCAGCACAACTTCGTCCCGCTCAGGGTCAAAGGGTAGCAAGACTGCCGCGTGTCCGCGCTCAAAAATTTCGCGCTTTACCTCACCGCTCATACCGCCGTTAAACAAGCGATGGCGGAACCGATAAAGATCCAGTGAAAAAAATCCGCGGTATAGCGTTTCTCGTGCAATAATTTCTACATCATTTTTAGTGAAAGTCATTGGCAAGTTGTCTGGTTTACGCATTGTGCTGTCCTGAAACCAATAGTGTTTAAAATGTGAATTTCAAGGTCGTTTGACTGATGTTTCAACGCCCTTGTGTTAAATTGATGCAAATTAACGCCGTATGGCACGTAACGCCAACTTTTTGCAGTGGCGGATTCTGCTAGAATCAGCAAATATTTTTACAATTTGATCAGCGCTAAATACTGCTTCACAACAAGGAATGCAAATGAAGAAATTGCTCCCCATCCTTATCGGCCTGAGCCTGTCGGGGTTCAGTACTCTGAGCCAGGCAGAGAACCTGATGCAGGTTTATCAGCAAGCACGCCTGAGCAACCCGGAATTGCGTAAATCCGCCGCCGATCGCGATGCTGCATTCGAAAAAATTAACGAAGCGCGTAGCCCATTACTGCCGCAACTGGGATTAGGTGCCGATTACACCTACAGCAATGGCTACCGTGATGCAAATGGCGTCAACTCCAACGCCACCAGCGCATCTCTGCAGTTAACTCAGTCCATTTTTGATATGTCAAAATGGCGTGCCCTGACGCTGCAAGAAAAATCAGCGGGCATCCAGGACGTGACCTATCAGACCGATCAGCAAACGCTGATCCTGAATACCGCCACCGCCTATTTTAACGTACTGAACGCAATTGACGTGCTGTCTTACACCCAGGCACAGAAAGATGCGGTTTACCGTCAGTTAGATCAGACCACTCAGCGTTTTAACGTTGGCCTGGTCGCTATCACTGACGTGCAGAACGCCCGTTCACAATACGATACCGTGCTGGCAAACGAAGTTACCGCACGCAACAATCTGGATAACGCGGTGGAACAACTGCGCCAGGTGACTGGTAACTACTACCCGGAACTGGCTTCGCTGAACGTTGACGGCTTCAAAACCAACAAACCGCAGGCGGTGAACGCACTGCTGAAAGAAGCGGAAAACCGCAACCTGACCTTATTGCAGGCGCGTTTGAGCCAGGATCTGGCGCGTGAACAGATTCGCCTGGCACAGGACGGTCATTTACCGACTCTGGACCTGACCGCATCTACTGGCGTATCTGATACGTCATACAGCGGTTCCAAAACCAACACCTCCCAGTATGACGACAGCAACATGGGCCAGAACAAAATCGGCCTGAGCTTCTCGCTGCCTATCTACCAGGGCGGAATGGTTAACTCGCAGGTGAAACAGGCGCAGTACAACTTTGTTGGCGCAAGCGAACAACTGGAAAGCGCACACCGCAGCGTGGTGCAGACCGTTCGTTCTTCGTTTAACAACATTAATGCGTCCATCAGTAGCATCAACGCGTACAAACAAGCGGTTGTTTCTGCGCAAAGTTCTTTGGATGCGATGGAAGCCGGTTATTCCGTTGGTACACGTACCATCGTGGATGTATTGGATGCCACCACCACGCTGTACAACGCCAAGCAACAGCTGGCTAATGCGCGTTACACCTATCTTATCAATCAGTTAAACGTCAAATCCGCGCTCGGTACGCTGAACGAGCAGGATCTGGTGGCCCTGAACAATACGCTGGGTAAACCGGTATCCACTACCCCGGATACGATCGCCCCGCAAAACGCGCAGCAAGACGCCGCCGCGGATGGTTATACGTCCAACAGCACGACGCCAGCGGCGCAGCCGACAGCCGCACGTACAACCAGCAGCAACGGTACCAACCCGTTCCGTAATTAATGCTGATGACGGGGCTTCGGCCCCGTCTGAACGTAAGACAACGTAAAGATCCGCCCCTTCCTGCGCATTCTCGCCTCTTCCCGCTTCAATTTCGACCAGTCATCCTCTATTCTGAGCAGTATTTACCACTGGGTCCTGGAAGACATATATGAAACGGACAAAATCAATACATCACGCTTCGTTCCGCAAAAGCTGGAGCGCGCGCCATCTGACTCCTGTCGCCCTGGCAGTTACCGCTGTGTTTATGCTCGCGGGCTGTGAAAAGAGCGACGAAACGGTTTCGCTTTATCAAAACGCGGACGACTGCTCAGCAGCGAATCCGGGTAAAAGCGCCGAATGTACCACCGCGTTCAACAATGCGCTGAAAGAAGCGGAACGCACCGCGCCAAAATATGCCACTCGCGAAGACTGTATCGCTGAATTCGGCGAAGGCCAGTGCCAACAAGCACCTGCGCAAGCGGGTATGGCGCCGACCGGCGAAGGCCAGGCTCAGGCGCAGAATCAAAGCAGCGGCAGCTTCTGGATGCCGCTGATGGCAGGCTACATGATGGGCCGACTGATGGGCGGCGGAATGGGCGCTCAGCAGCCGCTGTTCAGCTCGAAAAACCCGGCCAGCCCGGCATACGGCAAATACACTGACGCCAGCGGTAAAAACTACGGCGCAGCGACGCCGGGCCGCACCATGACCGTGCCGAAAACCGCCATGGCGCCGAAACCGGCCACCACCACTACCGTCACCCGCGGCGGATTTGGCGAATCTGTGGCTAAACAGAGCACCATGCAACGTAGCGCCAGCGGTACCACTACACGTTCAATGGGCGGCTGATGGTCATGGAAAGAGTCAGTATTGTTGAGCGCCCGGACTGGCGCGATAAGGCCACCGAATACGGTTTCAACTTTCACACCATGTACGGCGAGCCGTACTGGTGTGAAGACGCGTACTATAAGCTCACGCTTGCCCAGGTTGAAAAGCTGGAAGAGGTCACCGCAGAACTGCATCAAATGTGCCTCAAAGTGGTGGAAAAGGTCATCGCCAGCGATGAGCTGATGACAAAATTCCGCATTCCGAAGCATACCTGGGGCTTTGTCCGCCAGTCCTGGCAGACACAGCAACCGTCGCTTTATTCTCGTCTGGATCTGGCCTGGGACGGCACAGGTGAACCCAAGCTGCTGGAAAACAACGCTGATACGCCAACGTCATTGTACGAAGCCGCGTTTTTCCAGTGGATCTGGCTGGAAGATCAGCTCAATGCCGGCAACCTGCCGGAAGGCAGCGATCAGTTCAACAGTCTGCAGGAAAAGCTGATCGAGCGTTTCACCGAGCTGCGTGAACAGTATGGTTTTCAACTGCTGCATCTGACCTGCTGTCGTGATACGGTCGAAGATCGCGGTACGATCCAGTACCTGCAGGATTGCGCTGCCGAGGCTGAGATCGCCACTGAATTCCTCTATGTCGAAGATATTGGCCTGGGTGAAAAAGGTCAGTTCACGGATATGCAGGATCAGGTTATTGCTAACCTGTTCAAGCTCTATCCGTGGGAATTCATGCTGCGTGAAATGTTCTCCACTAAGCTTGAAGACGCGGGCGTTCGCTGGCTGGAACCTGCCTGGAAGAGCATCATCTCCAACAAGGCGCTATTACCGCTGTTGTGGGAAATGTTCCCGAACCATCCGAACCTGTTGCCTGCTTATTTCGCCGAAGACGACTATCCGCAGATGGATAAATTCGTCGTTAAGCCAATCTTCTCGCGTGAAGGCGCTAACGTCTCCATCATCGAGAACGGGAAAACGATCGAAGCCGTGGAAGGGCCGTATGGCGAAGAAGGCATGATCGTCCAGCAGTTCCATCAGCTACCGAAATTTGGCGACAGCTATATGCTGATTGGCAGCTGGCTGATCAACGATCAACCCGCAGGCATCGGCATTCGTGAAGACAGAGCGTTGATCACTCAGGATCTCTCGCGCTTCTATCCGCATATTTTTGTCGAATAATCGTTGTGCCGGATGGCGACTCCGCTTTGCCCGGCCTACGGCATGAACCGTAGGCCCGATAAGCGCAACGCCATCGGGCATTAATTACCCTACCTGCACCGACAGCATACTCAAACTGCCCATCTCAATACCGTCAACCGGGATCGTCACCGGTTCCATACCGTCCCATGCGCCCAAAACGTACAGCAGCGGCAGATAGTGATCCGGCGTCGGGTTCGATAACGATCCACCTTCATGATCGAGGTAGTTGACCAGCGGGTGCTGTTCAACCGGTCCCTGCCATGTCAGGTTGGCCTTCACATAATCGTTGAATGAGGTCGCCCACGGGTATGGCGTGTTCTCACCGTGCCAACGCGCAGTACGCAGGTTGTGTACCACATTACCGCTGGCCACCAGCATAATGCCTTCATCACGCAACGCCGCCAGTTTGCGACCCATCTCAAAATGCCAGGCCGCGGGTTTGGTACTGTCGACACTCAGCTGCACCATCGGAATGTCCGCATTCGGATACATCTTGATCAGCACGCCCCATGAGCCGTGGTCAAAGCCCCACGCTTCCTGGTCTAAGGTCACTGGCACCGGAGCAAGCATGTCAACCAGATGCTGAGCCAGTTCCGGTGAACCCGGGGCCGGGTAATGCGTGCCATACAGCGCCTGTGGAAAACCGCCAAAATCGTGGATTGTTTTTGGCGCTTCCATCGCCGTCACACCTGTTCCACGAGTGAACCAATGCGCCGACACCACCACAATGGCTTTCGGACGCGGCAACGTTTCCCCCAGTTGCTGCCAGGCACGGGTATAAACGTTATCTTCCAGAACATTCATCGGGCTACCGTGGCCCAAAAACAATGCTGGCATACGAGCTGAAGACATGATGATATCCTTACTGAGGGAGTCATTTTGATACCATCACAATACGCTTTTTCGGTTGATGAAGAACTCAGATAACCATGATGAAGATCATCAGTTATTTTGACGATCTGGCCCGAACAGCAGATTGATAAGGAGTTAGATTTGTCGATGTCAGTACCTTTACTTCTGACTTTACTGGCAGGCGCCGCCACGTTTATTGGCGCATTTCTCGGCGTGCTGGGGCAAAAACCCTCTAACCGCGTTCTTGCCTTTTCTTTAGGTTTCGCTGCCGGAATTATGTTACTGATATCCCTAATGGAGATGCTGCCCGCTGCGCTGGCCGCTGACGGCATGTCGCCGGTGTTGGGCTACGGGATGTTTATTGTGGGCTTGCTGGGCTACTTTGGCCTCGATCGTACACTGCCGCATGCTCACCCCCAGGATCTGGTGCAAAAAACCACGCAGCCTTTACCTGGTTCCATCCGGCGTACCGCGATTTTATTGACACTCGGCATTAGCCTGCACAACTTTCCGGAAGGAATTGCGACATTTGTTACCGCCAGCAGCAACCTCGAACTGGGCTTTGGTATTGCCCTTGCCGTCGCATTACACAATATTCCTGAAGGATTAGCCGTGGCGGGTCCGGTTTATGCGGCTACGGGATCTAAACGCACCGCGATATTCTGGGCCGGGATTTCGGGCATGGCAGAAATATTGGGTGGCGTACTGGCGTGGTTAATTCTCGGTAGTCTGATTTCGCCGGTAGTGATGGCGGCGATAATGGCGGCCGTCGCAGGTATTATGGTCGCGCTGTCCGTCGATGAATTGATGCCATTGGCAAAAGAGATCGATCCCAATAATAATCCCAGCTATGGGGTATTGTGCGGAATGTCGGTGATGGGGTTAAGTCTCGTCATTCTCCAGTCCATGGGAATCGGATAATCCAGAGGGCGGATGCCACCCTGCAAGTTTAACAGCATCCGCTCATCCATAGCAGAACGCGAAGGACTATTCCTGTCCCTTAACCGTGCCGTTATCTTCGCCAGATCGACGAAAGAGTTTGTTACGCGCCTCAAGCAGCGCATCTCTGTCCTGGCGGAACGCACGACAATAACGCTTCATATGACAATAATAACCCACCGCAACGAGTGCAATTAATACAATCCAATACCAGGCAATAAACATTCTTTTACCCTTAATATTTAACATCATTAAACATTTAACGTTAAAATTTTACACTACCTTATTCCAACCTACCCCTATAGTGGCATATTCCAGAAACAAATATATGATTTCGATCATATAAATAAGCGACTAAGCTAATAGCCCAGATCGTTATAAACAATTAAACTATGTCGACAAGATCACACAACACAATAATAAACATTGTTCTTAAAATATCTCGCCAATACTATTCAAATAATAAAAATTAGATTCTGCAGAACAATAAGCCTCATCAATATTAATTGATTCATCATTAAAGCAGCATCAGCAATACTATCCTTTGCTTAATTAACATCGTAAAAACATAATATATTCAGCACCATTATATTTACAGGTAATATAAGGAGATATATCCATGTTTACGCAATACCGAAAAACACTTCTCGCTGGAACGCTTGCACTGGCATTTGGATTAACTGTGGGGAATTCGTTTGCCGCAGGTTTTCAACCCGCCCAACCCGCAGGTAAACTGGGCGCAATAGTTGTTGATCCTTATGGAAATGCCCCACTTACCGCACTGATTGAATTAGATAGTCACGTTATTTCGGATGTTAAAGTCACCGTTCATGGTAAAGGTGAAAAAGGGGTTCCGGTTACTTATACCGTTGGCAAAGAATCACTCGCCACTTACGATGGCATTCCTGTTTTTGGCCTTTATCAAAAGTACGCTAATAAAGTTACCATCGAATATAAAGAAAATGGCAAGGCGATGAAGGAAGATTACGTGGTGCAAACATCCGCCATCGTTAATCACTACATGGATAACCGTTCTCTTTCTGATTTACAGCAAACTAAAGTTATTAAGGTTGCTCCCGGCTTTGAAGACCGTCTGTATCTGGTGAATACCCATACTTTCACCGCGCAGGGCGCAGAATTCCACTGGCATGGTGAAAAAGACAAAAATGCCGGCATCCTTGATGCGGGCCCCGCAGGTGGCGCATTACCCTTTGATATCGCCCCTTTTACCTTCGTCGTCGATACGGCAGGTGAATATCGTTGGTGGTTGGATCAGGATACCTTCTATGACGGCCATGACATGGATATCAATAAGCGCGGTTACCTGATGGGCATTCGGGAAACACCGCGCGGAACCTTCACCGCCGTGCAGGGTCAGCACTGGTATGAATTCGATATGATGGGACAGATTCTGGCCGACCATAAGCTGCCGCGTGGATTCCTTGACGCATCGCATGAATCGATCGAAACGGTCAATGACACCGTACTGCTTCGCGTAGGTAAACGCGATTATCGCAAGGAAGATGGCATTCACGTGCAAACTATCCGCGACCAGATTATTGAAGTCGACAGATCCGGTCGCGTTGTTGACGTATGGGATCTGACAAAAATTCTCGACCCGATGCGTGATGCCCTGCTGGGTGCACTGGACGCAGGCGCGGTATGCGTCAACGTCGACCTCGCGCACGCAGGCCAACAGGCGAAACTGGAGCCAGATACTCCCTATGGTGATGCCCTCGGCGTTGGTGCGGGTCGTAACTGGGCTCACGTCAACTCCATTGCCTATGACGCTAAAGATGACTCTATCATTATCTCTTCCCGCCATCAGGGGGTCGTAAAAATTGGTCGAGATAAACAGGTGAAGTGGATCCTGGCGCCATCTAAAGGCTGGAATAAAGCGCTGGCAAGCAAGCTGTTAAAACCGGTAGATGCTAAAGGCAACGTGCTAAAATGTGATGAAAATGGCAAGTGTGAAAATACTGATTTCGATTTTACCTACACCCAGCACACCGCATGGCTCTCCAGCAAAGGGACATTAACCATTTTTGATAACGGCGATGGTCGTGGACTCGAACAACCCGCTTTGCCGACGATGAAATACTCCCGTTTTGTCGAATATAAAATTGATGAGAAAAAAGGAACCGTCCAACAAATTTGGGAATACGGAAAAGAGCGCGGCTATGATTTTTATAGTCCTATCACTTCAGTTATCGAATATCAAAAAGATCGCGATACCATGTTTGGCTTTGGTGGATCGATTAATTTATTTGACGTTGGACAACCGACCATTGGCAAAATCAATGAAATTGACTACAAGACAAAAGAAGTCAAAGTTGAAATTGATGTCCTTTCCGATAAACCGAACCAAACACACTACCGTGCATTACTGGTCCACCCACAACAAATGTTTAAATAATCACGTTAGATTAAGGATTAATTATGTCGTCTAAATGGATCACTTCATTATTTAAAAGCGTGGTATTAACCGCCGTACTTGCCTCATCGTTTACAGCATCGGCTTTTACCGAGGGCACTGACTATATGGTGCTGGAGAAACCGATTCCTAATGCGGATAAGACGTTAATCAAAGTATTCAGCTACGCCTGTCCGTTCTGCTACAAATACGATAAAGCCGTAACGGCTCCCGTGTCAGAAAAAGTAGCCGACGTGGTTACCTTCACACCGTTTCATCTGGAAACCAAAGGGGAATACGGCAAACAGGCCAGTGAGGTATTTGCGGTAATGATCAATAAGGATCAGGCAGCAGGAATTTCATTGTTTGACGCCAAATCTCAGTTCAAAAAAGCCAAGTTCGCCTATTACGCAGCCTACCACGACAAGAAAGAGCGCTGGTCAGACGGTAAAGATCCTGCCTCATTCATTAAGACGGGGCTGGATGCTGCGGGTATGAGTCAGGCGGATTTTGAAACCGCATTGAAGGACCCCGCCGTCCAGCAAACGCTGGAGAAATGGAAAGCGGCATATGATGTCGCCAAAATTCAGGGCGTACCGGCTTATGTCGTCAACGGCAAATACCTGATCTACACCAAAAACATCAAATCCATTGATTCTATGGCTGAGCTTGTCAGAGAGCTGGCGGCAAAATAAACAGGGACCCGGCTATGGCTTTCATTAAAGGACTGTGGCGAGACTTATGTATTGCACCGGTTGATACCCTGGTGAGATGGCAGGAACGGCGCTTTCTGTGGTTACTGATGGCTTGCGCAATGGGTGGGTTAATTATTCTGGCGCACTCTTTCTTCCAAATCTATCTCTACATGGCTCCCTGCGAACAATGTGTATACATTCGCTTTGCCATGTTCGTGATGGTTTTTGGTGGGCTAATCGCGGCGCTTAACCCCAAAAATGTTGTTCTGAAGCTCATCGGCTGCATCGCGGCATTTTACGGCAGCATCATGGGCATTAAGTTTTCCATCAAACTTAACAGCATTCATTATGCAGTACATAACCCGGACCCAGATTCACTGTTTGGCGTACAGGGATGTTCCACCGATCCGACCTTCCCGTTCAATTTGCCGCTGGCAAACTGGGCGCCAGAATGGTTTAAGCCCACAGGAGACTGCGGCTATGATGCGCCCATCGTTCCCGATGGCGTGGCGCTCAGCAGTATGCAAAAGTGGTTTGTCGATCTGTACCAACAGTCGGAAGGTTGGTATCTCCTGCCGCCGTGGCATTTTATGAATATGGCGCAGGCCTGCCTGCTGGCTTTTGGCGTATGTTTGCTGCTGTTAGTGATAATGAGCGGCGCCTGGGCAATCAAACTGGCCAGAACTAAATAGCCAGACTGCAATAACAAAAAACCGAAGCCAGAAAACTGACTTCGGTTTTTTTATCCCTGGCACGACAAGCGTGGTAGTGAGCAATTAGCTGGCTTTACGCTCATGCGCCTGACGGTAAGCCACCAGGTCTTCGATAGTGACCACAGCCATATTGTGCTTGCCGGCAAATTCGATGCACTCCGGCGCGCGCGCCATGGTGCCATCGTCATTGGTCAGTTCGCACAGCACACCGGCGGGTTTAAAGCCTGCCAGCGTCATCAGATCGATGGTGGCTTCAGTGTGACCGCCGCGAGTCAACACACCGCCTGCCTGAGCGCGCAGCGGGAAAACGTGTCCCGGGCGGTTCAGATCGGAAGGTTTTGCGCCATCCTTAATTGCCGCACGTACCGTAGTGACACGGTCTGCCGCGGAAACGCCGGTGGTCACGCCTTCTGCGGCTTCAATGGTCACGGTAAAACCGGTACCGTAAGCACTGGTGTTATTTTCCACCATCATTGGCAGATCGAGCTGTTTGCGTCGGTCTTCAGTGATGCACAGGCAAACAATACCGCTGCCGTGACGGATGGTCAGCGCCATCTGTTCAACGGTCATGGTCTCTGCCGGGAAAACCATATCGCCTTCGTTTTCACGATCTTCGTCGTCAAGCACCATTACACCGCGTCCTTCACGCAGCGCAGACAGCGCATGTTCAACACGTTCGAAAGGCGTACCAAAAGAGGAAAGTAGCGTCTGATTCATGGTAAAAAAACCTCACTAAAATTATGGTTACCAGAATCAGGGCAGTCTTAGGAGTACCGTCTAAGCGGCAAAAAAATAACGTGAGCGGGTCCATGCCCGACTGGATCGTTACTCTCTCCCATCCGGACTCTAACCGTCGGCCCCGGAATTACACCGGATCTGCTGACCTTTGAGTTTGCACCCAAAGCGCTCGCGGGCTTTCAGCATTAAGCTGATTTACCGCCGGTGGGGAATTTCGCCCCGCCCTGAGAATAAGCGGGTTAACTATAACGCTATTGATTACCTTCATCAACGCCTTTACTCGACTTAGCTTCACACAATTCTGGTTTATGCCTGCGCCCATTCGCACTACAATAAGCAGCAACACGTACCAGTTCAGGGAAACCACAATGATTGACCCGAAAAAAATTGAGCAGATTGCTCGTCAGGTTCACGAGTCGATGCCGAAAGGGATCCGGGAGTTTGGGGAAGACGTCGAGAAGAAAATTCGTCAAACGCTGCAGTCACAACTGACCCGTCTGGACCTGGTAAGCCGTGAAGAGTTTGATGTGCAGACTCAGGTTTTGCTGCGTACCCGTGAAAAGTTGGCGCTGCTTGAACAACGCCTGACTGAGCTGGAAGCGCGTGAAAAAACGGCAGACGTTAAGCCTGCCCCTGCGATCCCCTCAGTCGATCCGCAAGAGTAAAAACGACAACGGGCCGCAAGGCCCGTTTTTTGTTAGTGTTCCAGTTCGAGTTTCTTCGCCTCTGTCGCCTGCTGGCAGTACAGCGCATAACGTTTACAAAACCAGCTACGATGTTCCTCATCCATATTGCCCGTGACGGCCTGGATATCAACAGGGTGGCCCTCAGCCTGCATCCTGGCAAAACTGCGGGCCAGGAAATCGAAATTGTTCATTGAATACATGTTGCTGTGCATGAGCATACCCTCCAGTTATTGAATATCTGCTAAGGCCATATGCTTTTTCTGATTTCAGTATTTCCCTATACGCGAAATGGTTTTGTACATAATGTGCGCAAATTTATAGCCCAGGCTCACACTTTCCTATGAAACCTACGCCTCGTGCGGAGAGTGAAAAGATGCTGCAGCAAAACGCGACAATCGCCGCCTTTGAGACAGAGCGTCATCGTAAAGCTGAACCGCTGAAAAACAGTCCACAGCCTGTTGAAAAAACCACTGAAGAATAAGAAACAGAAATGCCGGATGGCAACGCTCACGCGTTTTATCCGGCCCACAACCTCGTAGGTCGAATAAGGTGTTTCCACCGCCATCCGGCAAACTTCCCGGCGATTATTTATCGCTGTCTTTTTGGATCTTTTTGATGATATTAGTCGTTGAGCAGCCGTCTTCGAAGTTCAACACCAGTACTTCACCGCCGTTCGCCCACACCTCTTTGCTGCCCGCAATATCTTCCGGCTTATAATCGCCGCCTTTTACCAGCAGATCCGGCAGGATGCCCGCAATCAGACGCTGCGGTGTATCTTCTTCAAAAGAGACCACCCAGTCGACGGCCTCCAGCGCGCCCAGTACGATCATCCGCTGTTCCAGCGGGTTGACCGGACGCGTTTCGCCTTTCAGACGTTTGGTCGAAGCATCGCTGTTTACCGCTACGATCAAGCGATCGCCCAGCTTGCGCGCGTTTGCCAGATAGGAGACGTGCCCCGCATGCAAAATGTCGAACACCCCGTTGGTCATTACCACTTTCTCACCGCGCTTGCGGGCGCTGGCAACGGCCTGTTTCAGCTCAGATTCGCTCATCACGCCAAAACCAGTATCTGCCCGACCGCGCACGGCGTTTTCCAGTTCAATGGGAGAAACGGTTGAAGTCCCCAGTTTACCTACGACAACACCGGCTGCAGCGTTAGCAAAGTAGCACGCTTCTTCCAGAGAGTTACCCGCCGCCAGCGTCGCCGCCAGCACGCCAATAACCGTATCGCCCGCGCCGGTCACGTCATACACTTCCTGCGCCTGGGTCGGCATATGCAGCGGTGCTTTACCCGGTTGCAGCAGCGTCATCCCCTGCTCGGAACGCGTGATCAGCAAAGAGGAAAGGTCGAAATCAGCAATCAATTTCATGCCGCGTTCCACCAGCTCATCTTCGCTTTTGCACTTACCAACAACCGCTTCAAACTCAGACAGATTCGGCGTCAGCAGCGTAGCGCCACGGTAGCGTTCAAAATCGGTTCCTTTCGGATCGATAAGCACCGGAACTCCGGCCTTACGCGCCAGCGCAATCATCTGCTGCACGCTTGCCAGCGCGCCTTTGGCGTAATCAGAGAGCACCAGCGCGCCGATAGAACCCAGCGCCTGATTAATACGCTCGTGCAACGGCTGCGGATCCACACCTTCAAAACCTTCTTCGAAATCCAGGCGAATCAGTTGCTGGTTACGGGAAAGTACGCGCAGTTTGGTAATCGTCGGATGGGTTGGTACGGAGACGAAATCACATTTTACGTTCACATCCGCCAGCGTTTTGCTCAGCGCACGCGCCGCGTCGTCAATACCAGTCAGGCCCACCAGACGCGAATTCGCTCCCAGGGAGGCAATGTTCATCGCCACGTTTGCTGCGCCACCGGGACGTTCTTCGATGGTATCCACTTTCACCACCGGAACCGGCGCTTCAGGCGAAATACGGCTGGTAGGACCGTACCAGTAGCGATCCAGCATCACATCACCGACAACCATGACTCCTGCACGTTCAAACTCTGGCAGCGTTACTTTCATTCCTGTCTCCTGAGAGATTCTCTGAGGGTCTTAAAATTTGCGCGCGATAATAGCACACTTCACTCGGCAACCAGCCACTTCTGCCAGCTGTCGCGCACCAGCGTACGTTCAGCCTCAAAGCACTCTGGCGCTACATGGCCCGGAAGCTCCTGCAAGGCAAGATGGTGAAGTTCATCACGCAGCGTCGTATAAGCATGGGTAAGCGCCAGCGCCTCCTGCTCTTCCATAATGTCATTTTGCGCCAGTAATTCCAGAATGCGCACGTTATCCGACCAACGCGTCAGCTTCGGTTTTTCATGGGCATAGCGCAGCACCAGGTATTGCGTAATGAACTCAATATCGGTAATGCCGCCTTCGTCCGCTTTGATATCAAAACGATCGCGATGCTTATTGCCCAAATGAGCACGCATTTTCTCACGCATTTCGCGCACCTCGGTTTGCAAGGTTTTTCCGTCGCGGACGAGGGTCATGATATCGCGACGCACCGCGTCAAACTGAGAGGTCAACTGGGGGTCACCGTATACTACGCGCGCGCGCACCAGCGCCTGATGTTCCCATGTCCAGGCTTCGTTACGCTGGTAATCGGCGAAAGCATCCGCTGATGTTACCAGCATCCCCGCCGCACCGGACGGACGCAGCCGCGCATCCACTTCATACAAAATACCGGAGGAGGTACGGGTACTGAAAAGGTGCATAATGCGCTGCGCAAGACGCAGATAGAACTGTCGCCCGTCAATCTCACGTTCGCCGTCCGTCATTACATCCATCGGGCAATCGTGCAGGAAGATCAGATCGAGATCCGAGCTGTAACCCAACTCCCAGCCGCCCAGCTTGCCATAGCCGACCACGGCAAAACCGCGTCCCTCGCGATCGCCAAGATGGGTGGGTTGCCCGTAGCGAGCGACCATCTGCGTCCACGCCTGCTGTACTACCGCATCAATCATAGCTTCCGCCAGCCAGGTTAAGTGATCGCTCACCTTCATCACCGGCAACGTACCGGCGATATCAGCCGCGGCAATACGTAGCAGCTGGGTTTGCTTAAACTGGCGCAGCGCTTCCAGTTGTTGCTCTTCGTCATCTTCCGGCACGCGCAGTAAATACTGGCGCAGCTCATCACGGTAGGCATCTGTCGCCGTGGGTTGATACAGCGTGTTCGGATCCAACAGCTCGTCGAGCAACAGCGGATAGCGCGCCAGCTGGCTGGCGACCATCGGCGAGGCGGCACAGAGTGAAATCAGGTGCTTAAGCGCGCCGGGAAATTCGCTCAGCAGCTCCAGATAGGTTGTACGGGTGACAATGCCCACCAGCAGCGGCGTAATGCGCGATAGCGGAACTGAGGCGTCGTCACGCGAACAGACATCGCTCAGCAGATGCGGCATTAGATGATCCAGCACCTGGCGTCCGCGTGGGCCAATGGTGCGTTTATCCAGCTCTTTGCGGAAATCCGCGATCAGCGACAGGACGCGTCGCCGATCGTCATCCGCCAGATGCGTCAGCACCGGCGTGGTGTCATCTTCCTGTAAGGCGTCCTGCCACAGTTCGCGCCACTGTTCTGACAGCGACTCCTCCTGAGTTTCGGCTTCGTCATCGCCAATCAGCTCGTTAAATACCCGTCGCACATTGTGCATATGGCTCGCCAGCACATCGGTCAACTGCTGCCAGTTATCAACGTTCATTCCCCACGCCAGCCGCGCACGATTCAGTTCATCACCCGGCAGCGTCTGGGTCTGTTCATCATTGATACTTTGCAGCAGGTTTTCCAGACGGCGTAAATAGAGATAGGCGGCGCGCAGTTGCTCCGCATCGGTGTCTGGCAACAGGTTTAACGCCTTGATGGCGCTCAGCGTCGGTAACAGTGAGCGGGATTGCAGCGACGGCTCGCGTCCGCCGCGAATAAGCTGGAATACCTGCACGATAAATTCGATTTCACGAATACCGCCCGCCCCCAGCTTAATGTTGTCCTTCAGTCCGCGACGGCGCACTTCACGGGCAATCATCCCTTTCATGTTACGCAGAGACTGGATCACGCTGAAATCGATATAACGACGGAAGACAAACGGTCGCAGCATGGCGCGGAGTTCATTGACGTAAGTGCCATCGGCATCGCCCATAATGCGGGCTTTGACCATTGCATAACGTTCCCAGTCGCGGCCTTGTTCCTGGTAATAATCCTCCAGCGCGGAGAAGCTCAGCACCAGTGGACCACTGTCGCCAAATGGGCGTAGACGCATGTCCACCCGATAAACAAAGCCATCCATTGTGGGCTGATCCAGGACCTTGATGAGCCGCTGGCCCATACGGGTAAAGAACTGCGCGTTATCCAGCTCGCGTCGCCCGCCCTGCGTACTGCCGTGCTCCGGCCAGGCAAAAATCAGGTCGATATCGGAGGAAAAATTCAGCTCGCCGCCGCCCAGTTTCCCCATGCCTAAAATCAGCAGCGGTTGCGCAACACCTTCAGGATTACAAGGCGTTCCCCATTCTCGACAGCAGGCGGCGTATAACCAGTCACGCGCGGCAACGATCAGCGTTTCAGCCAGATGGCTTAGCTGCTGCAAGATACTCTCTTCCGTCACCAGCGACAGCGTCTGCGCCCACGCGATACGCACCATAATGCGACGGCGAAACAGGCGTAGCTCACGCATCAGCGTGTTTTCATCGCTGACGTCGGTCAACGCCTGCTGTAACCAGGCGGCATAATGTCGCCATTCGTCCGCCTGAGGCGCTGCGCTTTCCAGCTCGACCAGCCATTCAGGATGGGCAATAAGGCTGTCGCGAACAAAATCACTGAATGTAAGCACTGACTTCGCCTGCACGCTAAGCGAGGACTCAGATATTGCTGTTGGCAGCCGCTCAACAACGGTCGGCCAGTACTGCTGTAACGGTGAAGAGAGCTGCTTCATTTATGAGTTATCCTTTGAATAGCGCCAGATGGCGGCCTCAGTCCTGATTATCGTTTTCCGCTGTGCAGCCAGAACGGTTCCAGCGCGATTGCCTCATTACGGAAGTGTTCGATTTCTATATATTGGTTGGCCGCAATGGCGTGTCGCAGGCCCTGCCAGTTGGCGATCCATTCCGAGGCGACATTTTCGTCATAATATCCCGCCAGCATCAGCATGCTATCAATGTTGCGCGTCAGGCGTGGAAGCTGATCGGCATAGCGATCGCCCAGCGGCTGAGCAAAAGCGGTTTTCAGTTCGGCGGCATGGCGCGAGAGATGAATATCTGAGAAACGCTTAAAGGAGTCGGCAATTTTACCCTGCGCCTTCGCATCAAGGAACGGCTGCCATCCTTTGGTTACCAGCCATTCGGTCAGCGCCAGTTTTGCCATCGCCGTTTGTGTGCTGTAAACCGCCGAAACGGCAGAAACGTCCGACGCCATGATTGCTTCCGACTGGGTCAGCAAATCACGTAAGTGAGCGCTCGCTTTTCGTGGCACATTACCGCCAAACAGCATCAGAATGTGGCGCACCAGGTCCATTGCCGCCAGTACCTCGGATTTCGCCCCCTTGACGCCGCGTACCCACAGCTCTTCATGGTACTGCCACTGGGATAATGCCAGCTCCAGCGCCGCTTCCAGACCTTGCTCGATGCTCGCCTTCGCCGGAACCCGCAAAATGCGCGTCGGTTTGAGTTCACGCGGCGCATTCCCCTGAGCCAAATGATAGCCACGCGCCGCTTTGCTCAGGCTGCCCTGACGTAAACCGGTTTGCGAAACCAGCTGATTTGCCAGCTTCAATACCGCACGGGTATCGCCGCTTAGCAGTTCCAGTTCAAGCTCACAGATAGGCTCAGCAAACTCGCCCGCTTTCACTTCCCCAAGGTCGAGGGCTATCTCAATCCGGCTACCGTCAACATCAAGGCACCATTTTTCACGGTAAAAATCGGTGCTAAACAGCGGCTGCACCTGAGAAGCGAGTTCCGTGGGTAGCTTGCCATCAGGCCAGACTTCAGCGGGAAACAGGGCGAGATCCAGCTCAGGCGTGCTCAGCGCAACGTTATATTCTGGTCGCTGATGCAGACCGCCCGTTACCCGTCCGGCAATTTTCATGGTCATTTCATAATGACCGTTTTCCCCGCGAATACGCAGGCCCATATCGTGACCACGCAACCAGGCATCCGGCGTTTCGTAGTAGATATTCAGCAACTGGCTGGGCGCGTGATGCTCTCCTCCCAGCGTATTCAAACGCTCACGTAGCGCATCTACAGCATCACTATTGACGATAAATTTTAATTCGATTTCCTGGGCCATGGTCTTGTACTTATGGGTTATGTCACAGTTGAGAAAACTGACTGCGAACTAAGTTCGTTCTTAATGGTCAAGTAGATAGTATTTTGCGCCAAATTGCCATGCAACGAGCAATTTGACGGGCGTAAAAGTTTCGGGTGGTGGCAAAAAGGACACAGATGATTCCGATTGATGTCGAATGCTTTGCGTAGAGACACTGATGCCACTACTATCGTTCCACTTTCTATGACAATAACGACAGCCTGATGCCAAAATTACGCCTGATTGGATTAACTTTACTCGCACTTAGCGCCACTGCAGTCTCACATGCCGAAGAAAAGCGCTATGTCTCTGACGAACTGAACACCTGGGTCCGCAGCGGTCCGGGAGATAATTATCGCCTCGTGGGTACGGTTAACGCCGGCGAGGAAGTCACGCTATTACAGACCGATGCCAACACCAACTATGCCCAGGTGAAAGACAGCACCGGACGTACCGCCTGGATCCCACTGAAAGAGCTGAACAGTACGCCAAGCCTGCGTACCCGCGTTCCCGATCTGGAAAACCAGGTTAAGACGCTGACAGATAAGCTCAATAATATCGATACTACGTGGAATCAGCGCACCGCCGATATGCAGCAAAAAGTGTCGCAAAGCGACAGCGTGATCGACGGGCTGAAACAAGAAAATCAGAAGCTGAAAAACGAACTTATCGTGGCGCAAAAGAAGGTGAGCGCAGCCAACCTGCAGCTTGATGACAAACAGCGCACCATCATCATGCAGTGGTTTATGTACGGCGGCGGCGTGCTGGGTCTTGGTCTGCTGCTCGGCCTGGTTCTGCCGCACATGATCCCAAGCCGTAAACGCAAAGATCGCTGGATGAACTGAATCGCCTTCTCCGCCACACTGACATATGATTAAGGGATGATTTTTTTCAAAAGGAAAGTGGCGTGAAGATTTATCTGGTCGGTGGTGCTGTTCGGGATGCGTTAATAGGGCTACCGGTTAAAGATAAAGATTGGGTCGTTGTCGGCGCCACGCCACAAGAAATGCTCGATGCGGGCTACCAGCAGGTAGGCCGCGATTTTCCCGTGTTTCTGCATCCGCAAACCCGGGAAGAGTATGCGCTGGCGCGAACCGAGCGTAAATCAGGCTCGGGGTATACCGGATTCACCTGTTACGCCGCGCCGGATGTAACGCTGGAGGACGATCTTCAACGTCGCGACCTGACCATCAACGCAATGGCCCGCGATGACGACGGGAAGATTATCGACCCGTATAACGGAGGCAGCGATCTGCAAAACCGTCTGCTGCGCCATGTTTCTCCCGCCTTTAGCGAAGATCCGCTGCGCGTACTGCGCGTGGCGCGCTTTGCTGCCCGCTATGCGCACCTCGGTTTTCGTATCGCTGACGAAACCATGACATTGATGCGCGACATGACCGCTGCCGGTGAACTGGAACATCTGACGTCAGAGCGGGTGTGGAAAGAAACGGAAAACGCCTTAACTACCCGTAATCCCCAGGTGTTCTTTAAGGTTCTGCGCGACTGCGGTGCGCTGCGCGTTCTGTTTCCTGAAGTTGATGCCCTGTTCGGCGTTCCAGCACCCGCGAAGTGGCACCCGGAAATCGATACCGGTATTCACACCCTGATGACGCTGTCGATGGCCGCCATGTTAAGCCCCGAGGTCGACGTGCGCTTTGCCACGTTGTGCCACGATCTTGGCAAAGCATTAACGCCTAAAGCGCTGTGGCCACGCCATCACGGTCATGGTCCGGCGGGCGTCAAGTTGGTCGAGCAACTGTGTCAACGCCTGCGCGTACCAAATGACATCCGTGATTTAGCCAAACTGGTGGCTGAGTTCCACGATCTCATTCATACCTTCCCAATCCTGCAGCCAAAAACCATCGTTAAGCTGTTTGATTCCATCGATGCCTGGCGTAAACCACAGCGCGTGGAGCAAATCGCTCTGACCAGCGAGGCAGACGTGCGTGGGCGTACCGGCTTTGAAGCGGCGGATTATCCGCAAGGCAGGCTGTTGCGTGAAGCCTGGCAGGTTGCGCAGGCGGTGCCAACGAAAGACGTCGTTGAGGCAGGATTCAAAGGTCAGGCGATTCGCGAGGAATTGACCCGGCGTCGTATTGAGGCGGTGGCCACCTGGAAGCAAGAAAAGGCGATCGGTTAAAAAAACTTGCCCCTGTAAAGGGGCAAGTTGAGCTCTTATCAGACAGAATTATTCTTTGATAAATTGAATAGAAGAAACTTTATCATTAAAGCCATCACGTATTGCGGCACTGCCGGCCGTGATATCGATATAATTGCCTTTATAATTCCCGTTTGCATATAGCCGCGCTTTGTAACCCTGAGCGACCTGAATTGAAGATAGCGCATCATTGAGGCTGTAAGTTGACAGATCCTTAATGTCACCATCCATAACAAGAGAACGCCCTTCCAGTCCGTAGTCCTCGTAAGCAATTGCCTTGATAATTTTTACGGATGATATCGCATTATTGCCACTACTCAGCGCGGAGTTACTTTCCAGAAGCGCTATTTTTGTCCCCGAATAATTACAGTTTGTAAAAGCATTCACACCCAAACTACCCTCAGCAATTTTTACTGAAGAGATAGTGTCATTCATTTTTTTGCCTGTTGCGGATTTAACATCGGCTAAACATGAAATATCATCATTAGTCTGAATATCATCACCCAGATAATTTATATCAGTGTAGAGCGTTGCACCTTTCTCTTTTGCAACTGAGGTAGTCAGAATATCATCAACAATATTCCCTAACTCATAATCTGCCGTATCGCCACTGATATCCCAGATAATCGCACCACCAAATCCTTGCTGGTTGATGTAATCTACTTTTTCACGAATAGATTGCGGATCATCATAGGTTAAAAACTCCTGACTGCCTACGCTATATAAATAAGGAACATGTGACTGCGGATCCCAATACCGTTTGTATTCGCCACTGGCTAGTTTTTCTTTCAGAACATACCACGGGTTGGTGCCAGTATATTGCCCCTCATCATCCCATGCGCCTTTTACAGACGCCTCACCCGGCGCGAATAGCCCCGGCAGTCCCGCTTCAATTTGTGTAGCAGGAACAGATCCCCATCCTCTTCCGTAATATGGAACGCCCATCATTAATTTTTCTTTAGGAATCTGCCAAACATCCGCATATTCACTCATCGCAGAGGAGACATTCAACTTCTGATCGTCATCTTTTTGATTGGCGAAAAGCGGAGCATTGTGGCCCGTTTTTGCATCAAAAGCGCCGTGAATGTCGTATGCCATCACGTTGATACTGTCGAGGTAATCTGCGGTGACAGCCGGGTTAATATAAGCCACATTGTTATGGTTGGTTGTGACAGCGGCAGAAAGTTGATAGTACTTATCGTCTTTGCGCCCCTGCTCATCAAGTTTGGCGCGTAATGATTTGATAAGTTTAGTAAACTGCGCTTTTTCGCTGTCGTTGTCCGGATACTCCCAGTCAATATCCAGACCATCAAAATTCCATGCATGGACATAATCGACCATGCTGTTCGCCAACTTCTCAACGCCTTCATCTGTGCGAGTTGCCGCTTCAAACACGCCTTCCTGTGAGTTATCCCAACCACCAACAGAAAGCATAAACGTGACATTATTTTTTTCTGTAAGCTTGTCAAGCTCACGCATTAAATTAGGCGCCTGCGTAGTATCATGCATCGTCACTACACCGTTTTTAACTACGGCAAAACCATAGTTAAGATGGCTCAGGCCCTTATAGTTCACCTTATCGGGGGTAAAGTAATTATGCGCCTCGTAAACCCCCCATTCAGGAAAATAGCCAATCACTTTGCGCTGTGATTTAACCCTTTTCTTCTCACTATTTTGCAGTTCTTCCGCTTTCTGCCCTGTATAAGGGGTAAACTGAAATTCTGAGTAAATGTTAAAATTGACTTTATCGCCCTTTTTCCATACAGAATCCGTGGAAGGACTAACCCCTTGATCAACCCACCATTGCGCCGTCCAGTAATAGCCCAGGAAGCGAACTTTCTCTCCACCTCTATAGGTAGAGTTTGGATCATAAGGCTGAGATATAATAGCAAGCTCATCTTTGGCGGCAATAATTCCATAGGTTGAACCCGGAAAGTTATTCTGACTTTCGTCAGTATAGGCTTCCCAGGTATTTCCCAAATCTTTCGAAATCATCATCCAGGCATCAAGGCCAGAAAAACTATTGGTATCATCGTTATGCGTAACAGAAGCCGCAGATGCCAGGAAAGGAACCCCTATGGCGGCAAAAATAACTGACTGTGCAATCTTGTTTAATTTCATAACTTACTCCATTCAAACGCCATCCATTTAAGAAACAAATATATGTAAATTTAACTTTGCTGCAGTCACATTATTTAACAAAGCAAATAAAGCATACAACTCTTTATGCAGTGTTTAATTAAAAATAAGACTAAAGTGATGAATTAATTTCCCATATAAATCATCAGTACCATAGCATGCAGGCACAACAATCATATGCAGTATATTAATTGAAGCGAATTATTAATTTGTGGAAATAAAAACATCCTGTAAAAAAACAGGATGTTTTCATCAAATTATTCAGAAGAACACGACGTAAACGGCGGCCGCCACAATAAAGCGGTAAATCGCAAAAGGAATAAACGAGATGCGTTTAATCAGTTGCAGGAAGGTTTTGATCGCCACCAGCGCCACGATAAACGCTGTCACGAAACCGACTGCAAACATCGGAATATCTGACGCGCTGAGGAAAGACCAGCTCTTGTAGAGATCCAGGGCGGTCGCGCCCATCATCATCGGCACCGCCAGCAGGAAAGAAAACTCAGATGCCGCATAACGACTCACCCCCATCAGCATACCGCCAGAAATCGTCGCCCCGGAGCGGGAAAAACCCGGCCACAACGCCAGACACTGGAAACAACCGATCATAAACGCCTGGCGATAGGTCATATCATCCAGCCCCGGCGCACGCGGCTCTTTCGGCTTCAGGCATTCTGCGGCTATCAGCAGCAGGCCCCCTACCACCAGCGCATACATCACGTTGATCGGGTTAAACAGCGATTTGATGGTATCGTGGAAAACCAGTCCCAGGACAACGGCCGGAATCATCCCGAGCAGGATATGGCCCAGCGTCAACCGACCTTTGCCAGTACCTTCGTGTGGGGCTTTGCCAAAGTGAATGCCAATCAGGCCAAACAGACGTCGCCAGAACATCACCACGACGGCCAGAATAGAGCCCAGTTGGATCACCACTTCAAATGTTTTTGCGGTATCACCCTCAAAACCCAACAGGTGGCCAACAATAATCATATGGCCGGTACTGGAAACGGGTAAAAACTCCGTCAAACCTTCGACCACACCCAAAATTGCCGCCACCAGCAGCGAGTGCATATCACTCATCAATAAACCCCTACATAAAGAAACCACGGCAAAAAAGAGCCGACGAAAGGACCCTTTTATACCTGTTTGTTTTAGAAATTATTAAATTAATTATTTTCTTTCAGATTATTGCCACGCTCAATGATAACCCCGACGTTTGCCGCACGCGCCACCGCGCCAGGCTTACTGAGTTTGATACGCACCCATGGGGAATTAAAGCGACTCAGCAGGAGGTCCGCCACCTCTTCCGCTACGCGCTCTACCAGCGCAAAACGTCCGCCTTCCACATGATTAACAACCGTTTGAGCAATATCAGCATAGCTCAGGCAATCTGCGACATCATCGCTTTTAGCCGATTTACGGTTATCCCATGCCATTTCGATATCGAACACCAATTTTTGCTCGATCGTTTGTTCCCAGTCGTAAACACCGATAGTGGTGATTACTGAAAGTTGCTCTATAAATACAATATCCATCACGACCCGCCTGCTTTTTGACTAACCCGGATACCACTTCCGGCGAAATATGCGTATTATCCATAGAAGTAGCGTTTTACACGACATTTTCAAAACGGAACAGCTTATGAGTGCAATCGCGCCTGGAATGATTATCTTCGCGTACCTCTGCGGCTCTATTTCCAGTGCCATTCTGGTATGCCGCCTCGCTGGATTGCCGGACCCGCGTGACAGCGGCTCCGGCAATCCGGGCGCGACAAACGTGCTGCGCATCGGTGGTAAGGGAGCCGCCGTCGCCGTACTGATTTTCGACGTACTGAAAGGCATGTTACCCGTCTGGGGCGCCTATGCGCTAGGCGTCAGCCCCTTCTGGCTGGGATTGATAGCGATCGCTGCCTGTCTGGGACACATCTGGCCGGTATTCTTCGGCTTTAAGGGTGGGAAAGGCGTTGCCACCGCCTTTGGCGCAATTGCGCCAATTGGTTGGGACTTAACGGGCGTAATGGCGGGAACCTGGCTGCTGACCGTCTTGCTCAGCGGCTATTCGTCGTTGGGCGCTATCGTCAGCGCGCTGATCGCTCCCTTTTATGTCTGGTGGTTTAATCCCCAGTTCACTTTCCCGGTTTCCATGTTGTCGTGCTTAATTCTGCTACGTCACCATGACAACATTCAGCGTCTGTGGCGCCGTCAGGAGCCGAAGATCTGGACCAAACTGAAGAAAAAACGCGAAAGAGATCCTGAGTGACGGTACTGCCGGATGGCGGCGCTAAAGCGTCTTATCCGGCCTGCAACCTACGGGATTTGATACCCTTCCACTGGCTTGCCTAATCTGTTCTGGCACCACGTCGCCAGAAACTCCACGCACACGCGAAGCTTCACGCTGCGATACAGCGGCTCCTGATAAACCGCCCAGATATTGGCGCTCTGTGCATAGTCCGGAAGTACACGCACCAGTTCACCGCTTGCCAGAAACGGTTGTACGTCCCATTCGGAACGCAACATGATCCCTTTTCCCTGCAGCGCCCACTGCAACACAATCTCACCGCTGTTCGATGAAAGATGCCCGGCTACCTTGACCGATTTTTTCTCCTGACCGTTATCCAGCTCCCACACTCCGTGGGTCATATCGCGTTCTTTGGTGACCAGACAATCGTGCCGACTTAATTCCTGTAGCGTCATCGGCTCGCCATATTTTTGTAAATAGGTCGGGGCCGCACACAATATTCTTTTGTTTTTCGTTAACAAATGCGCAATATAATAATCAGGGATTTCATCATTAATACGAATATCTAAATCGATATTATCCTGCGCCAAATCAATTTGCCGATCGTAAAGCTCAAAATGCACCTGTAACTCAGGATAACTATGCATCAGTTCGGTAATGGCCGGCGCAATATAGCTGCGCCCAAAGCCAAAGCTACAGCCGATACGAATCATCCCCGCCGGGCGCGTTTTGATTTGCGTGACGTCATCAACCAGATGCTGGTAGCCCGCGAGGATCGCCTGCGCATGTTCATAGCAACGTTGACCACTTTCCGTTAACGCCACGCCGCGCGCAGAGCGGTTAAGCAACGTCGTCCCCAGCGTGGATTCGAGAATTTGAATACGTTTTGTCACAAACGCAGGCGTCTGCCCCAGCGTGGCGGCAGCGGCGCTAAAGCTGCCGCTATGAACAATTTCAACCAGCACCTGCAGGTCTTTCGCCAGGGGATACGTGTTCAGCATGGTCGGTATATCCGTAATGTTGTTAACCGCAGTGTAATTCCCTCACGCGTATTAAACCCTGCCTTTGCGCAATTTTTATTGCCTTACCTGGACATCATTCACGAACTGTTAATTGGATATTCACAGTGGCAAATAATATAAAACCACACTTTTAGTGATAGTTTGTGGCGGAGAATTTATTTCCAGAAAATAAAAGAACTGGAGTTTACAAGATGAGCAATCAAAATAACCAAAATGCGATAAATACGCTGACAAACATTGTCGCGAACTTTACCGCCATGATTTCTACCCGTATGCCCGACGACGTGGTGGATAAATTAAAACAGCTGCGGGAAGGCGAAGACTCGCCGATGGGTAAAATCATCTACCACACCATGTTTGACAACATGCAGAAGGCGATTGATCTGAACCGTCCGGCCTGCCAGGACACCGGCGAGATTATGTTCTTTGTAAAGGTCGGTTCCCGTTTTCCGCTGTTGGGTGAGCTGCAAAGCATCCTGAAACAAGCCGTTGAAGACGCCACGGTCAAAGCGCCGCTGCGCCATAACGCGGTAGAGATTTTTGACGAAGTGAATACCGGCAAAAATACCGGCACCGGTGTACCGTGGGTTACCTGGGACATCATTCCTGATAATGATGACGCGGAAATCGAAGTCTACATGGCAGGCGGCGGCTGTACCCTGCCAGGACGCTCGAAAGTGTTAATGCCTTCAGAAGGCTACGAAGGCGTAGTGAAATTTGTCTTCGAAAATATCTCCACGTTGGCCGTTAACGCCTGCCCGCCGGTGCTGGTGGGCGTAGGCATTGCCACCTCAGTAGAAACTGCCGCAGTGCTCTCCCGTAAAGCGGTGCTGCGTCCTATCGGCTCACGTCATCCCAATCCAAAAGCGGCCGAACTGGAACTGCGTCTGGAAGAAGGACTTAACCGCCTGGGTATTGGTCCGCAGGGGTTGACCGGCAATAGCTCCGTGATGGGCGTGCATATCGAATCCGCCGCGCGCCACCCGTCGACTATCGGCGTTGCTGTTTCCACCGGCTGCTGGGCGCACCGTCGCGGCACGCTGTTGGTTCATGCTGATCTCTCCTTCGAAAATCTGTCTCACACCCGGAGCGCGTTATGAAAAAGATCCTCACCACCCCGATTAAAGCCGAAGATCTGGAAGATATTCGCGTTGGCGATGTCATTTACCTGAGCGGTACGCTGGTGACCTGCCGCGACGTGTGCCACCGTCGCCTGATCGAACTGAAGCGCCCAATTCCTTATGATCTGAACGGCAAGGCTATTTTCCACGCAGGCCCAATCGTGCGTAAGAACGGTGATAAATGGGAGATGGTCTCCGTCGGTCCAACCACCAGTATGCGTATGGAAGCTTTTGAGAAAGAGTTTATCGAGCAGACCGGCGTCAAGCTGGTGGTCGGAAAAGGCGGTATGGGACCGTTGACAGAAGAAGGCTGCAAGCAGTTCAAAGCGCTGCATGTGATCTTCCCGGCAGGTTGCGCCGTACTGGCGGCCACTCAGGTTGAAGAGATTGAAGAAGTGCACTGGACGGAGCTGGGCATGCCGGAATCCTTGTGGGTATGTCGGGTCAAAGAGTTCGGCCCGCTGATTGTGTCCATCGACACCCACGGCAACAACCTGATCGCCGAAAACAAAAAGCTGTTCGCTGAACGCCGCGATCCCATCGTGGAAGAGATTTGCGAGCACGTGCACTACATCAAATAACCCTTCCGGAGAGGCACAGAGCCTCTCCCCTTTCGCAGGGATATCACAATGGCACCTTTAGCTGGTTGGTGGCGATACCTGGCTCCGCTGGTGGTCATCGCCATTATTGCTGTTTTACCCGTCCCCACCGGTCTTGAGAGCCACACCTGGCTCTATTTTGCCGTCTTTACCGGTGTGATTGTGGGGCTCATTCTGGAACCTGTACCCGGCGCGGTCGTAGCGATGATTGGTATTTCGATCATCGCCGTACTTTCACCGTGGATCCTGTTCAGCCCGGAACAACTCGCGCAGGACGGTTTTAAATTTACCGCCAAATCGCTGTCGTGGGCCGTTTCTGGCTTTTCTAACTCGGTGATCTGGCTGATTTTCGCGGCCTTTATGTTTGGTACCGGCTATGAGAAAACCGGTCTCGGTCGGCGTATCGCGCTGATGTTAGTGAAAAAGATGGGGCACCGGACGTTATTCCTCGGTTACGCGGTGATGTTCTCCGAGCTTATCCTCGCCCCCGTCACGCCTTCCAACTCCGCGCGCGGGGCCGGGATAATCTACCCGATTATCCGCAACCTGCCGCCGCTGTATAACTCACAGCCCAATGACGCCAGTTCACGTTCTATTGGCTCCTACATCATGTGGATGGGCATTGTCGCCGACTGCGTCACCAGCGCGATTTTCTTAACGGCGATGGCGCCGAACCTGCTGCTGATCGGCCTGATGAAAGGCGCATCTCATACGGCACTCAGTTGGGGCGACTGGTTCTTGGGTATGCTGCCGCTGAGCATTTTACTGGTGCTGATCGTGCCCTGGCTGGCATATGTGTTGTACCCGCCGGTGCTGAAATCCGGCGATCAGGTGCCGCGCTGGGCGGATACAGAATTAAAAGCGATGGGACCGCTCTGCGCACGTGAGAAAAAGATGCTCGGGCTGATGGTCGGCGCGCTGGTGTTGTGGATCTTCGGTGGCGATTATATTGACGCCGCAATGGTCGGTTACAGCGTGGTGGCATTGATGCTGGTACTGCGCATCATCAGTTGGGATGACATCGTTAGTAATAAAGCCGCATGGAACGTCTTTTTCTGGCTGGCCTCGTTAATAACCCTGGCGACCGGGCTGAATAACACCGGTTTTATTACCTGGTTCGGCAAGCTGCTGGCAAACGGGCTGAGCGGCTATTCACCGATCATGGTGATGGTGGCGCTCATCGTGGTCTTTTATTTACTGCGCTACTTCTTTGCCAGCGCCACGGCGTATACCTCCGCCCTTGCGCCAATGATGATCGCCGCCGCGCTGGCGATGCCGGAAATCCCGTTGCCGGTCTTCTGTCTGATGGTCGGCGCCGCTATTGGCCTGGGCAGTATTCTGACTCCCTACGCCACCGGCCCAAGCCCTATCTACTACGGCAGCGGCTATTTGCCAACGGTTGACTACTGGCGGCTGGGCGCTATTTTTGGCCTGATTTTCCTCGTGCTGCTGGTGATCACCGGTCTGGTCTGGATGCCTCTCGTTTTACTGTAAAATCCCATTGGGGCGACGTCTTGTCGCCCCTTTATCCATAAGCTTCTCATATGATCGATTTCCCGATGCGCTGAGGCATACTTTTTTGTACGCAAACACCCTCATGCTGATAAGGGAAACGCTCTGGACACGCTGGCGCACGAGACACTCACACGAGGCTGGCAGGCCGAACTGGATCTGCACTTTACCCGCACCGGGCACAAAACGGTGCTCGCCTCGGCGCGTCACTATGGACCTTTGACGGTTCAACGTCCGTTTTATCCCGAAGAAGAGGTATGTCACCTCTATTTGCTTCATCCACCTGGCGGGATCGTCGGCGGGGATGAGCTACATATTTCCGTATCACTCGATGAAAACAGCCATGCGTTAATCACTCAGCCCGGCGCGGGAAAATTTTATCGCAGCCGTGGGCCGCAGGCGTTGCTACGCCAGCATTTCACGCTCGCCCCGCACGCCACGCTGGAGTGGCTGCCGCAGGATACGATCTTCTTTCCCGGCGCTAATGCCACCATCCAGTCCGTATTTCATCTGACGTCCGCAAGCCATTTGCTGGCCTGGGATCTGCTGTGTCTCGGACGCCCTGTCATGCAGGAAACGTTCAGCCACGGCACGCTACAAAACCGTCTGGAAGTGTGGCGGGATGGGCAACCGCTACTGATAGAGCGTTTGCAGGTGCAGGCAGGGAATCTGAGCGGCGTCGCACATCATCCCTGGATTGGTACGTTGCTGTGTTACCCGGCCAACGAACACATGCTGGAGGGAACGCGCGAGCGGCTTACGCCATTGGGGGATTATGCCGGGGCAACGCTTAACGACTCGCTGCTGACAATCCGCTTTCTGGCGAACGACAACCTGATTGTTCAGCGCGTTATGCGTGACATCTGGCAATTTCTGCGCCCGCTGCTGACACACAAAGCGCCCATGCTACCGCGAATCTGGCAAACCTAAGAGGCCCATTATGGAACTGACCCCCAGAGAAAAAGACAAGCTGTTGCTGTTTACCGCCGCGCTGGTGGCAGAACGTCGCCTGGCCCGCGGGCTGAAGCTGAATTACCCGGAATCAGTGGCGCTGATTAGCGCTTTCATCATGGAAGGGGCGCGCGACGGGCAAACCGTGGCCGTGCTGATGGAAAACGGGCGTCACGTGCTGCGCCGCGATCAGGTGATGGAAGGCGTACCAGAGATGATCCCGGATATTCAGGTTGAAGCCACATTCCCGGACGGTTCGAAACTGGTCACCGTCCACAACCCGATCGTCTAAGGAGCGGCAATGATCCCAGGTGAGTATCAGATCTCAGCAGGCAACATTGCGATCAATCAGGGGCGCGAAACCTGCACGATCGTAGTGGAGAATCACGGTGACAGACCCATCCAGGTGGGATCGCACTATCACTTTCACGAGGTGAACCCGGCGCTGCGCTTTGACAGGGCAGCTACGCGGGGCTTTCGTCTTAACATTGCCGCAGGTACAGCGGTACGTTTTGAACCGGGGCAAAAGCGCGAAGTCGAACTGGTGCGCGTCGCTGGCGCACAAAGGATGGTGGGTTTTCGCAGTGAAGTGATGGGCGCGCTGGAGGCAGATAATGAGTAACATTTCCCGCCAGGCGTACGCCGACATGTTTGGCCCAACCACCGGCGATAAAGTACGTCTGGCGGATACTGACTTGTGGATCGAGGTAGAAAAAGACTTCACCACCTACGGCGAAGAGGTCAAATTCGGCGGCGGAAAAGTGATCCGCGACGGTATGGGACAGGGACAAATGCGCGCCCAGGCGTGTGTGGATCTGGTGATAACCAATGCACTGATCGTTGATCACTGGGGGATCGTCAAAGCGGATATCGGCATCAAAGACGGCAGGATCTTCGCCATCGGCAAAGCGGGTAATCCCGATATTCAGCCCAATGTCACAATCCCGATAGGCGTAGGAACAGAAGTCATCGCCGGAGAAGGCAAGATCGTCACCGCGGGCGGCGTGGATACGCATATTCACTGGATCTGCCCGCAGCAGGCGCAAGAAGCGCTGGTTTCAGGCGTGACGACGATGATCGGCGGCGGTACTGGTCCGGCCGCAGGCACCAATGCCACCACCTGCACGCCGGGCCCGTGGTACATCGCCCGCATGCTGCAGGCGGCAGACACGTTGCCGGTTAACATCGGTTTGCTGGGCAAAGGCAATGGTTCAAACCCTGACGCCCTGCGCGAGCAAATCACTGCCGGCGCCATTGGCCTGAAGATCCACGAAGACTGGGGCGCCACGCCTGCCGCTATCGACTGTGCGCTGACCGTGGCCGACGAAATGGACATCCAGGTAGCGCTGCACAGCGACACGCTCAATGAGTCCGGTTTTGTTGAGGATACGCTGGCAGCGATCGGCGATCGCACCATTCATACTTTCCATACCGAAGGCGCAGGTGGCGGCCATGCGCCGGATATCATCACCGCCTGCGCACATCCGAATATTTTGCCCTCCTCCACCAACCCGACGCTGCCTTATACCGTCAACACCATCGACGAGCATCTCGACATGCTGATGGTCTGCCACCATCTCGATCCAGATATCGCTGAAGACGTCGCCTTCGCCGAATCGCGCATTCGCCGGGAAACGATCGCTGCCGAGGATGTGCTGCATGATATTGGCGCGTTTTCCCTGACCTCGTCCGATTCACAGGCAATGGGGCGCGTGGGCGAAGTGATCCTACGTACCTGGCAGGTGGCGCACCGCATGAAGGTTCAGCGTGGTCCGCTGGCAGAAGAAATCGGCGACAACGACAATCAGCGTGTTAAACGCTACATCGCCAAGTACACCATCAATCCGGCGTTGACCCACGGTATCGCCCACGAAGTCGGCTCGGTTGAGCCCGGTAAACTGGCCGACCTGGTGCTGTGGTCGCCGGCCTTTTTTGGCGTAAAACCGGCGACCATCGTGAAGGGCGGGATGATCGCCTGCGCGCCGATGGGTGATATCAACGCCTCAATCCCTACCCCGCAGCCGGTGCATTACCGCATGATGTTCGGCGCGCTTGGCGCAGCGCGGCATCACACCCGTCTAACCTTTATTTCACAGGCTGCCGACGCGCAAAACGTCCCGCAGCAACTTAATTTGCAAAGCGCTATCGCCGTCGTCAAAGGCTGCCGGACGGTAAAAAAGGCTGACATGATCCACAACGCTCTGCAGCCCAATATCACCGTCGATGCCCAGACCTACGAGGTACGCATTGATGGTGAACTTATTACCAGCGACCCGGCAGACGTTTTGCCGATGGCGCAACGCTATTTCCTGTTTTAAGGAGTGAGGATGATCTACCTGACCCAACGCCTTGACCACGCCCACCGCGTCACCGCAAGCGTCACGCTACCCATTGATGTTCGGGTAAAAAGCCGCGCCAGAGTGGCGCTGAGCGATGGCCGCGAAGCCGGCTTAATGCTACCGCGCGGTTTACTGTTACGCGGCGGCGATCTGCTGACTACCGACGATGGCCGCGAGGTGATCGAAGTGATCGCCGCGCCGGAGTCGGTTTCCGTCGTGCGCTGCGCCGACCCTTTTTTGCTCGCCAAAGCCTGTTACCACCTTGGTAATCGCCACGTACCGTTGCAGATCCTGCCCGATGAGCTGCGCTACCACCACGATCATGTGCTGGACGATATGCTGCGCCAGTTCAACCTCGAGGTGGCGTTTGCCCAGTTGCCGTTTGAGCCGGAAGCGGGTGCCTATGCGAGCGAGTCACACGGGCATCATCACGGCCATGCGCACTGATGCATAGCACCCAACAGCTGCGCCTGATGCAGCTCGCCAGCAGCAGTCTCCCGGTGGGATCGTTTACCTGGTCTCAGGGTCTGGAGTGGGCGGTGGAAATCGGCTGGGTGAAAAGCGTCGATGACTTCTCTGACTGGCAAATTCAGCAGATGGAGCACAACTTTTTTACCGTCGACTTACCGCTGCTGGCGAGATTGTATCGCGCCTGTGAGCAGGACGATCTCGCCGTCGCGCGCCGCTGGACCGCTTACCTGCTGGCCTGTCGGGAAACCCGCGAACTGCGGGATGAAGAACGCAGCCGGGGCATCGCCTTTACGCGGCTGGTCACCGACTGGGAACCAGACTGTTCCCGGGAATGGCGCACGCTCTTTGCCGACAGCCAGCTGTGCGGCATGGCCTGGCTGGGCGTACGCTGGAAAATCCCCCTGACGAATCTGGCATTAAGCCTCGGCTACAGCTGGATTGAGAGCGCAGTGATGGCAGGTGTCAAACTGGTTCCCTTTGGCCAGCAGGCGGCGCAGCGGTTGATTATTTCGCTTGGCGATCGTTACGCGCAAGGTGTGGCACAAGCGCTGGCGTGTCCTGACGCCAGCCTCGGATCCGCAACGCCGTTAGCCGCCATCGCGTCTGCCCGGCATGAAACCCAATATTCCCGCTTATTCCGTTCCTGAGGAGAAAAAATGAGTGATTACAAGCATCCCCTGCGTGTGGGCGTTGGCGGCCCGGTTGGCTCCGGCAAAACGGCGCTGCTGGAAGCGTTATGCAAAGCCATGCGCAGCAGCTATCAACTGGCGGTCGTGACTAACGATATCTACACCAAAGAAGATCAGCGCATTCTCACCGAAGCAGGCGCACTGGAACCGGACAGGATCGTTGGTGTGGAAACTGGCGGCTGTCCGCATACCGCCATCCGCGAAGATGCGTCGATGAATCTGGCCGCGGTCGAAGCGCTGAGCGAGAAATTCGGCAACCTGGATCTGATTTTTGTGGAAAGCGGCGGCGATAACCTGAGCGCCACCTTCAGCCCGGAATTAGCGGATCTGACAATCTACGTGATCGACGTTGCCGAAGGCGAGAAGATCCCGCGTAAAGGCGGGCCGGGGATCACCAAATCCGATTTTCTGGTGATCAACAAAACCGATCTGGCCCCTTACGTAGGCGCTTCGCTGGAGGTGATGGAACGCGATACCCTGCGCATGCGCGGCGAGCGTCCGTGGACGTTTACTAACCTGAAGGCGGGCGACGGTCTGGCGACGATTATTGCGTTTCTGGAAGAGAAAGGAATGTTGCGGGTGTAGCGCGGTTTATCGCCGGGTGGCGGCTTCGCCTGACCCGGCCTACGGTTTTGTTGGCCCGGTAAGCAAAGCCACCACCGGGCAAAAAACTCACGCCGCCGGTAATTCCGCCAGCGGCCAGCGTGGACGCACGGTCACGCCAAGATCCGCCGTTGCGCCCGCTTTAAAACGCACCATCCCCGCGTAGGCGATCATCGCCCCGTTGTCGGTACAAAATTCCGGGCGCGCATAGAACACTTCGCCGCGGCGTTTTTGCATCATTTCGGCCAGTTTTGCGCGCAGCGTGCGGTTAGCGCTCACGCCCCCCGCCATCACCAGACGTTTAAAACCGGTTTGATCCAGCGCGCGTTTGCACTTGATCATCAGCGTATCAACCACCGCATCTTCAAAGGCACGGGCGATATCTGCACGCGTTTGATCGTCATTTTCGTTATTACGAATCGTATTCGCGGCGAAGGTTTTCAGGCCGGAGAAGCTGAAATCCAGCCCCGGACGGTCGGTCATCGGACGCGGGAAGACAAAGCGTTTTTCCACACCCTGTGACGCCAGCTTAGACAGCATTGGGCCGCCAGGATAATCCAGCCCCAGCAGCTTGGCGGTTTTGTCAAACGCTTCACCTGCCGCGTCATCAATCGATTCACCCAGTAATTCATACTGACCGATACCAGTGACGCTAATCAGTTGCGTGTGCCCACCGGAAACCAGCAGCGCGACGAACGGAAAAGCAGGAGGATTCTCTTCCAGCATCGGCGCCAGCAAATGCCCTTCCATGTGGTGCACAGGAATTGCCGGCACGCCCCAGGCGAACGCCAGCGAACGTCCTACGGTTGCGCCGACCAGCAGCGCGCCAACCAGACCAGGACCTGCGGTGTACGCCACCGCATCGATCTCTTTTGCCGTGAGCCCCGCTTCTTTCAGCGCGGCCTGAATCAGCGGTACGGTTTTACGTACGTGATCGCGCGAGGCCAGTTCTGGCACTACGCCGCCGTAGTCAGCGTGTAATTTCACCTGACTATACAATTGGTTGGCTAAAAGACCTTTTTCATCGTCGTAAATGGCGATGCCGGTTTCATCGCAGGATGTTTCAATACCCAGTACACGCATGACTTGTTTTACCTCGCTCTATTACCGCGCAGTGTAGGACCAATGCGGGTTGATGTAAAACTTTGTTCGCCCCAGGCGCATGCCTCGTGTATACTCCTTGTCCTTATAAAAGTCCCTTTCAAAATCGCGTGGGTGCTTTACAAAGCAGCAGCAATTGCAGTAAAATTCCGCACCATTTTGAAATAAGCTGGCGTTGATGCCAGCGGCAAACCGAATTTATTAAAGGTGAGAGTTACATGCCGGTAATTAAAGTACGTGAAAACGAGCCGTTCGACGTAGCACTGCGTCGCTTCAAGCGTTCATGCGAAAAAGCAGGTGTTCTGGCGGAAGTTCGTCGTCGTGAGTTCTATGAAAAACCGACTACCGAACGTAAGCGCGCTAAAGCTTCTGCTGTGAAACGTCACGCGAAGAAACTGGCTCGCGAAAACGCACGCCGTACTCGTCTGTACTAATTCATTGAGAGCTAAAGCTCTCAATTCAGACTGAGTTGTAGTTGTAAGGCCGTGCTTCCGGAAGGAATGCGCGGCTTATTTTCGTTTATACACGTCATCATTCAAGCTGCCTCTGCGTTGGCTGCAGTCGTTCACCCCAGTCACGTACTGATGTACGCTCCTGAGGATTCGCTCCCTTGCCGCCTTGATGCATCCTGAATGATTTTGTGTATGTGAGTCATAACAAAATAAACGGGGCATATGGCTGGACGAATTCCACGTGTATTTATTAATGACCTGCTGGCAAGAACCGACATCGTCGATCTCATCGACGCGCGGGTAAAGCTGAAAAAGCAGGGCAAAAATTATCACGCGTGCTGTCCGTTCCATAACGAAAAAACCCCCTCTTTCACCGTAAACGGTGAAAAACAGTTTTATCACTGCTTTGGGTGTGGCGCGCATGGCAACGCCGTCGACTTTCTCATGAACTACGACAAGCTCGAGTTTGTGGAAACCGTCGAAGAACTGGCCGCAATGCACAACCTTGAAGTGCCCTATGAAGCAGGCAGTGGCCCCAGTCAGATAGAGCGCCATCAACGGCAAAGCCTTTATCAATTGATGGACGGCCTGAACACTTTTTATCAACAGTCTTTGATGCAGCCCGCCGCTACCCCTGCGCGCCAGTACCTGGAAAAGCGAGGATTAAGTAGCGACGTTATCACCCGTTTTGCTATTGGTTTTGCCCCCCCCGGCTGGGATAACGTCCTGAAACGGTTTGGCGGCAATGCTGAGAATCGCAAATCGTTGGTCGATGCGGGGATGTTGGTCACCAACGATCAGGGACGCAGTTACGATCGTTTTCGCGAACGGGTGATGTTCCCCATCCGCGACAAACGTGGTCGGGTCATTGGTTTTGGTGGACGCGTGCTGGGCGATGCCCTGCCGAAGTATCTGAACTCCCCGGAAACCGATATTTTCCATAAAGGTCGCCAGCTGTATGGCCTTTATGAAGCCCAGCAGGATAACGCCGATCCGCAGCGCCTGTTAGTGGTGGAAGGTTATATGGATGTGGTGGCGCTGGCGCAATACGGCATTAACTACGCCGTGGCATCCCTTGGGACGTCAACTACCGCCGATCACATCCAACTGTTGTTTCGCGCGACGAACAACGTGATTTGCTGCTACGACGGCGACCGTGCCGGACGCGACGCAGCATGGCGCGCGCTGGAAACCGCACTGCCTTATATGACAGACGGCCGCCAGCTACGCTTTATGTTTTTACCTGATGGCGAAGATCCCGATACGTTAGTGCGTAAAGAAGGGAAAGAGGCTTTCGAAGCCCGGATGGAGCAGGCGTTGCCGCTCTCCGCGTTTTTATTTAATAGCCTGTTGCCACAGGTAGATTTGAGTACCCCGGACGGACGCGCGCAGCTCAGCACGCTGGCGCTGCCACTGATCACTCAGGTGCCGGGCGAAACGTTGCGCATTTATCTGCGACAGGAGTTGGGAAACAAGCTCGGCATTCTGGATGACAGCCAGCTTGAACGTTTAATGCCAAAACTGGCAGAAAATGGCGCTTCCCGCCCTGTTCCACAGCTAAAACGTACGACCATGCGTATACTTATAGGGTTGCTGGTGCAAAACCCGGACCTTGCTCCGCTGGTTCCGCCGTTAGGCGCGCTGGACAGCAATAAGCTGCCTGGACTTGGCTTATTCAGAGAACTGGTCAACACTTGTCTGGCTCAGCCAGGCCTGACCACCGGCCAACTTTTAGAGCACTATCGTGGCACAAATGATGCTGCAACCCTTGAAAAACTGTCGATGTGGGACGATATAGCAGATAAAGATATCGCAGAAAAAACCTTCACCGACTCACTCAACCATATGTTTGATTCGATGCTTGAACTGCGCCAGGAAGAGTTGATAGCTCGTGAGCGCACACACGGTTTAAGCAGCGAAGAACGCCGGGAACTCTGGACGCTGAACCAGGAACTGGCCAAGAAATAAGAGAAAGACAAGACAAAACAAAGACAAAATCATTCGCGTTGTATCAAGGCAGCAAGTGAACGAACGCCTGGGAGTGTACATAAGTACATGACCAGGAAGAGAGAACGCAGCTAACGCAGAGACAACGTGAAAGATGAAGTATTTAACGGCTTAACTGCCGAATATCGATCGGGAAGCCCCCGACAGCCGCACGGAGAGGCAGCGGCAAAATATAAGTATGCCCTCGTTTTGCCGTTGGCGGTTTTACCGCCCAACACCAATCAAACGAATTAAGTGTGGATACCGTCTTATGGAGCAAAACCCGCAGTCACAGCTGAAGCTTCTTGTCCAACGTGGTAAGGAGCAAGGCTATCTGACCTATGCCGAGGTCAATGACCATCTGCCGGAAGATATCGTCGATTCAGATCAAATCGAAGACATCATCCAAATGATCAATGACATGGGTATTCAGGTGATGGAAGAAGCACCTGATGCCGATGATCTGCTGCTTGCTGAAACCTCCAACAGCACCGATGAAGACGCGGAAGAAGCGGCTGCCCAGGTTCTGTCCAGCGTTGAGTCCGAAATCGGCCGTACAACTGACCCGGTCCGCATGTACATGCGTGAAATGGGTACCGTTGAACTGTTAACCCGTGAAGGCGAAATCGACATCGCTAAGCGCATCGAAGACGGGATTAACCAGGTTCAATGCTCCGTTGCTGAATACCCGGAAGCCATCACCTATCTGCTTGAGCAATACGATCGCGTAGAAGCTGAAGAAGCGCGTCTGTCCGATCTCATCACCGGCTTTGTCGATCCTAACGCGGAAGAAGACATGGCGCCAACGGCGACCCACGTCGGTTCTGAACTCTCTCAAGAAGAGATGGATGAAGATGAAGACGAAGATGAAGAAGATGACGACGACAGCAGCGATGACGACAACAGCATCGACCCTGAATTAGCGCGTGAAAAATTCGCTGAGCTGCGTACCCAGTACGAAATCACCCGCGACACGATCAAGGCCAAAGGCCGCAGCCATGCTGCCGCGCAGGAAGAAATTCAGAAGCTGTCTGAAGTGTTCAAACAGTTCCGCCTGGTGCCGAAGCAGTTCGACTACCTGGTAAACAGCATGCGCGTCATGATGGACCGCGTGCGTACTCAGGAACGTCTGATCATGAAGCTCTGCGTTGAGCAGTGCAAAATGCCGAAGAAAAACTTCATCACTCTGTTCACTGGCAATGAAACCAGCGAAACCTGGTTCAACGCGGCAATCGCGATGAACAAACCGTGGTCTGAAAAACTGCACGACGTGGCAGATGACGTTCACCGCGGCCTGCAGAAACTGCAGCAGATTGAAGAAGAAACCGGCCTGACCATCGAGCAGGTTAAAGATATCAACCGTCGCATGTCCATCGGTGAGGCGAAAGCCCGTCGTGCGAAAAAAGAGATGGTTGAAGCGAACTTACGTCTGGTTATCTCTATCGCCAAGAAATACACCAACCGTGGTCTGCAGTTCCTGGATCTGATTCAGGAAGGCAACATCGGTCTGATGAAAGCGGTTGATAAGTTTGAATACCGTCGTGGTTACAAGTTCTCCACCTACGCAACCTGGTGGATCCGTCAGGCAATTACCCGCTCTATCGCGGATCAGGCGCGCACCATCCGTATTCCGGTGCATATGATTGAGACCATTAACAAGCTCAACCGTATTTCCCGTCAGATGCTGCAAGAGATGGGCCGTGAGCCGACGCCGGAAGAGCTGGCTGAACGTATGCTGATGCCGGAAGACAAGATCCGTAAAGTGCTGAAGATCGCCAAAGAGCCTATCTCCATGGAAACGCCGATCGGCGACGATGAAGATTCGCATCTGGGTGATTTCATCGAGGACACCACCCTCGAGCTGCCGCTGGACTCTGCCACTACCGAGAGCCTGCGTGCCGCAACGCACGACGTTCTGGCTGGCCTGACCGCTCGTGAAGCGAAAGTTCTGCGTATGCGTTTCGGTATCGATATGAACACCGACCACACGCTGGAAGAAGTAGGTAAACAGTTCGACGTTACCCGCGAACGTATCCGTCAGATCGAAGCGAAGGCGCTGCGTAAACTGCGCCACCCGAGCCGTTCTGAAGTGCTGCGTAGCTTCCTCGACGATTAATCTCGCCGTATAAGTTCAAACGCCACCGCAAGGTGGCGTTTTTATTTACATCCCGCGCATGACCAGCGCGTCATCCAGCTCACGATACGCCTCCACCAGCTTATCCAGTGTTATCCGGCTCAATCCGCTGGGATTTGGCAATACCCAAATCTGCGTCGCGCCAATGGTCAGCGTCTGCTTTCCCCACTGCGCTCCGCGCTGACTGAAGCCTTGCTCGAACGCCTGCTTGCCAAGAATCGCCAGCGCGGCGGGCTGATAGTCATCAATCTTTTCAATAAGCTTACGGCCACCGCTACGCATCTCCTGTAGCTTCACTTCATTAGCCTGTACCGTTGGCCTGTCGACAAATTTTGTCACGCCACAGCGGAAATCCAGCAGGTGTTGCGCCTCTTCTGGCTTCAGTTGGCGATCGGTAAATCCCGCCTGATGGATGACCTTCCAGAAGCGATTAGCGGGATGCGCAAAGGGGAACCCTGTACCTGCGGAAGATAGCCCCGGATTGATGCCGCAAAACACCACCCGCAGCCCTGGTGCCAGTATGTCCTTAACCATAATTACTCCGAACAATACATCAGAGTAACAGTATAACGGACTGATAATACATTGTTTATAAAATCAGCATCCGTACGCTTATGTCTGGATTGCGACGCGGAGTTACTTTATAATCCACCGCCACGGCCCCTTAGCTCAGTGGTTAGAGCAGGCGACTCATAATCGCTTGGTCGCTGGTTCAAGTCCAGCAGGGGCCACCAAATTTTAGCTTTATAATCATATAATTAAGCCACTCTAGCGAGTGGCTTTTTTGTTATCTTGTTTTCGAGTGGCGATGAAATGGCGGTGGATTTTTTACCACCACTTTCATGAGCACATAAAAAAACCACACGCGGTGGGCATTAAGCACAATTTTATCAGAGCCACAATGGCCGCTGGCCACCGACAGTCGGGTGCAGAGGCGCCGAGTCGATAGATCGCTAAACATCGCCACCAGTGATTTATCGCCCCGTTTCAGCGAAAGTGTGAAATCAATCTTTCTGACCGCGTCATCACTGAAAAACTCGATGTGTATAGTCGAGACTTTATCGATGATATACATTCCGAGAATATTGCCAGTACCCTCAGCCCTGCCATCGTTGGCCATCCGACCAACAGCCCTCAGTGATATACAACCGCCGATAGTGGCAGGGTAAAGTGTAACCGCAAATTGGATAGAAGTGCCCTCCTCACCTTCGGCGACACGCACGACAACCGTGAGGGGAAATTAAATGGGGTGTGCTAAGATCTTATACAATAACCAGGGAAAAAGAAAAAGCGGAACAATGTCCGCTTTTTCTCTTTCCTTCCGGTGCAGGATTGGATGCAGCTGACGCTTTCTCATTACCCCCGATACACATCTTTTTTAGCCAAGACCCTTAACTCGATGTAAGAATCCTCCAAACGTCCGATGGCTGAAAGAAATTATTGGTTTTTCAAACAAGTTGTAGCTCAAAAACGCAACTCCAAGAGAAACGAGGACGAAACCCCATCTCCATAGTTCGGCATTTCCCCCAAAAATGTCACGAAAGGTGGCCATTATAGGGATCAATAACCAGTGAAGAAGGTAGAGTGAGTAGGACGCGTCACCAATTGAAACAAGCACTTTAGGAATCTTTATATGATTTTTTTCGAGGTGTAGCATTGATACAATTAGCGCGGCCCAGCCAAATGCAAAAGTGTAATGGAAGAGCCACTCATCGTAGTTGATTACGCCATATATACGAGCATATGACAAGCCAAGAGCAATCAAAGCTACTGCGCCAGAGCGAAATAGAGGTTGATTTTTTAGTCCATATGCGGCAATACCTGCTGCAAAGTAAATCTGTGCGTATGCCGTAAGGTGATAGTCCCAAGGAACGTTGAAAATGCTTCCAATTGTGCCTAAGCAAAGCAAGAGAATAGCAAGGGCTCGCAACCCGAAAAAAGGTGCGATAATAACTGCAATAAGATAGAAAATGACTTCATGCTCTAGGGTCCACGCAGGTTGCCAAAAAGGGTAGTCAGCCTGTGGGAAAATCAATGCACTTTTGATAAGCCCCAATGGATCAACTTGGGTCGAGTGAACGAACTCATAGCTGAACCATTTGCAGATATAATAGTGATACAAACCCAGCAGCATTGACACCCACAAAAGGGGGTAGATGCGAAAAAATCTCTTTTTAAAATAGCTCAATATTGAAAATGATTCTTTTGATAAGACATCAGCGATAATAAAACCCGATATCACAAAGAAAAGATTTACACCGAAAAAACCAAAATCTGTGAAGCCAGGGATGGTCCATAAAGTCCCTTTAATATCAGGTTGCGGGATGATAATAGATGAGTGGAAGACGATAACCATTATCGCTGCAAGCGCACGTAGCGCCTGTATGCTTTGAAATTTCATTCTCGGAGCCTGTCAGTAATTTTGTGTAACTGCCATCGTATCAAAGGTGATCGCTCACGCGACCACCGAACTCGATAATAAAACGACTCATAGCCAACCGCTAGTTCTGGATCAGCATACTCCATTTTTTTGATGACTCTTTGCTCGCCAGATAAACAGCGTTTCGCACCAAGTCATCTGCCATGAACTATAATCGCCCGGATATCGTTGTTTGGCGATTCTATAACATTTGTTGAGTAGAAGTGTAAGTATCCGCATAATCGTGCCATTCACATTTAGAGATCCTCCGGCATAATCAATCTGCCAACAAAGGAGGTCGCTATGCGTAAAGCCCGTTAACTGAGCATCAGATCATTGCCGTAATTCAATCTGTTGAAGCCGGACGAACCGTTAAAGATGTCTGTCGGGAGGCCCGTATTTCTGAAGCACCTACTACAACTGGAAGTCCAGATACGGCGGCATGGAGACCTCTGACATTAAAAAGATCAAGGATCTTGAGGACGAGAACCGCCGTCTCAAACAGATGTTTGCCGACCTGAACCTTAAGAACCAGGCGTTGAAAGACGTTATCGAAAAAAGCTTTAAAACCTGCCTTTAAGCGTGGGCTGGTCACTCATCTGATAACGACATTTGGACTCAGTATCCGTCAGGCCTGCCAGAGTCTGAACCTGAGCAGAACGGTTTACCGTTACCGTCCGGATACCACGCGTGACGAACCCGCTCCGTTATTGTCGCGTTGCAGGCAGTGGCAGAGCGATGCCTCCGGTACAGTTTTCCAAAACTATTGATTTTTAGTTGTTCCCATAGGAACTCATAATCGCTTGGTCGCTGGTTCAAGTCCAGCAGGGGCCACCAAATATCAAGGACTTGCGAGAAATCGCAGGTCCTTTTTTATTAATCTTTCGTTTAGATATGTCTGCCCAATAAGCTGCATGTGGCAACCCTTCTGGACGCCGCCATCCAGAGATGGAAACGTCCGTTAGCGTTTTATTCGATAGTCAGCTCACACGAGTTCTTTGAGCTGCTCCTGCATGTAGGTTGAAAAATACTCTGGGTTTTTGATAAGGATGCGGTTACCGGAGGCAACTTTTTCTGCCCATCCGGCCACTTTTTTCGTGAACTCAGGATTCCATCCCTCCTGCTCACCCCGTGCCATCACAACTTCCGGACTTGCTGGCACACCTAAGTCATGCAAATACTTTAGAATTCCCTTAGCGGTGCTTTCATCCATTGAATGGGGTACTGACGCCGAAGTGTTCATACCACCGATAAAATCCAAGGCTTTCTCAATTGCTGTTGGCATGCTCTTATCCTTAAAATTAACCACGTTAGAGACACCTTGATACTATGTACCCAACTCCGCCGGGATATCAAAGAGAACATCGCCTTTCTTTGACTTACCCCGCAGCTAAACGCTTGCGCGGCTGTTTTCTGCGCTATTTTTTTGCTTCTCCGGCTAAAACCAGCCCAGTCGCCACCGCATTGCGCGGGCCTTCAGTGCCACGGATGTTGCCCTGCCCGGCGACAACGCCGTAATGCGCCAGCGCATCGGTGATCATCTGCGGAATTTCAAAATCCAGCGATGAACCGCCTACCAGCACCACAAAAGTGATATCGCGAATGGAGCCGCCAGGTGATACCTGGCGTAACGCGCGCAGACAGTTGGTGACAAAAACTTTCTCTTTGGCCTGACGACGCACCAGACGAATCTTCTCCAGCGAGGTCTGGTTATCAACCGGGATCAGCTCGCCGTCTTTCAGATACACCACTTTGGCAAATACTGACGGGCTGAGCGGTTCACGAAAAAACTCCACCGCGCCGTTCTCGTGGCGAATGCTGAACAGGCTCTCCACTTTGGCCAGCGGGTATTTTTTAATTTCCTCTGCTAAAAACGGATCGCTTAAGCCCAGTTCCGTTTGAATTAGCAGGCTGACCATATTCCCCGCCCCGGCAAGATGTACCGCCTTCACTACGCCGTCGCTATTAATAATGGCGGCATCGGTGGATCCTGCGCCTAAATCGAGGATCGCCAGCGGCGCGGCGCATCCGGGCGTCGTTAACGCGCCAGCCACGGCCATGTTGGCTTCCACCCCTCCCACCTCCACGGGCGTGTTTAGCCGCGCGCTCAGTTCGCTGGCGATAGCCTGCATCTGTAAGCGGTCAGATTTCACCATCGCCGCAATGCCAACGGCGTTCTCCATTGAGCATTCACCGGCAATGCCACCCTGCACCTCGCGGGGAATAAACGTATCCACCGCCAGAAGATCCTGAATATGCACGGCGTTCATGTCATGACCGGTCAGCGAGGCCATCACCTTACGCACCCGCTCAAGCATCCCGCCCGCGTGCGAACCTGCTTCACCGCGAATATCGCACACGGGCGCGCAGGCGCTCATCGCCTGCATAATGGCCTGCGCGCCTTGCGCTACGTCGGCTTCACCGCCGCGCTTTTCGCCACGAATAAAGATCTTACCCGCCGGGATCGTGCGCGACTGCACATCACCCTGCGGCGTTTTCAGCACCACGGCGGAGCGGTTGCCAATCAGCGCTCTGGCGATAGGGACGATGGTTTGCGTTTCCTCCGGCGTCAGGGCAAAAAAGGTCGCGATGCCGTAAGGATTCGACAATACCCGCACCACCTGCCCTGCAGCCGCCACTTCCACCGCCGCCAGCACACCTTCCGGAACCTTCTCCAGTAGCGTGACTTCATCGACCACCGGCATTGCCCGACGCAGGCGATTGTTCACCAGCACGCCATCATCTTTTTTCAGGATCGCCGCCACCACGTTGATCCCACGATCCAGCGCCTCATTGATGAGCCAGACCGCTTCGAGGAAATCAATCTCTTCGCCCACCAGCGGGATCCAGCCCTGCGCAAAGCGCTCCTCACTCAGTGATGCCAGCTTATCCACGCTGATGGTGGTTCCCATCCCCACGCCGACGCCCCCCGGCGTCTGCGGGTTATGGCCAATCATTGTCGATTCCGTAATGATGGTTTCAGTGATGGTTTCCATCGCCACATCGCCAATCACCGGCGCGGCCTCATTGATGCAGATTTTCGCCACGTCCTGAAGCGACCACGGCGTTTTATCCAGTGCCTGCTGCAGGGAGGTCACCACCCCGGCAATGTTGTCCCGCGTCCCTTTCATGCCCGTGGTGGCGACAATCCCGCTGGCAATAAACCGTCCATGCTGCGCCAACGCCACTTCAGTGGTGGCGTTGCCGATATCAATCCCGGCGATTAACGGCATGCGCCCTCCGTCACTGGCTGCCTTTACGCAGCTTGTTTCTCTGCTGATACACCTCTGCCGACTCGCGGACAAAGGCGGCGTTCACCGTGGCATGCCAGGTGTGCTCCAGCTCATCGGCAATCGCCTGTAGCTCCGCGAATGAAGAACGAAACGGACGTAGCGCATTGTAGATCTCCAGAATACGAGCATCCGGGATGGCAATCAGCTCCGCCGCGCGACGGAAATTGCGCGCCACGGCGTGACGTTGCATCTGTTCGGCAATCTGCGCCTGGTACTCCAGCGTTTGCTGAGAAATACGCACATCCTGCGGCCCGACCTTGCCTGCCAGCACATTCGCAAGGGTTATGTCGGTTAACGGTTTCCCGCCAGGCGTCTGGATTTTCTCCGGGCAGCGGGTGGCTAATGGGTAATCCTGCGCGGTCATGATGTTGTCGTTCATGGTCATTCCCTTACCAGTGCAATATGCAGCGTGACGGGTGCAGCATCCTGCACCACGTGTTTGGTTTCTTTGATGTGAAACAGCGCGGCCTTGGCCATAAATTTAGGGCGCACCATCTGGTCATTGACCACCGGCACCGGCGAAGGCGACTCTTTGCGTGCATAGCGCGCGGCGTTTTTACCGATCTGGCGATAGGTTTCCAGCGTCAGCAGCGGAGCCTGAGAGAACAGCTCCAGGTTACTCAGCGGTAGCAGATCGCGCTGATGAATCACCGTGGTTCCCTTCGACTGGATACCAATCCCGATGCCGGAACCACTGAGATTAGCCGCATCCCACGCCATAAAAGAAACATCCGAGGTGCGCAGAATTCTCACCACCCGCGCATGCAGCCCCTCTTCTTCAATCCCTGCCACCAGCTCTTTAAGAATCGCCTTATGCGGCATATCAATCAGGGTTTTGTGCTGATACTTATCAAAGGCCGGACCGACGCCAATCACCACTTCATCTACGCGTTCGTCCGCTGTAGCCGCCTCGCCTTCGCTTACCTGCAAGGTGAAAACCGGCTTACGTTCAGTTGTGCATTCCACGGTGTACCGCCTTATTCAATTGAGCCAGGCTGAACCACGCCCGCGATATTTTTAATTTCCGCCCAGCGCTCGGCAGAGATGCGATAGCCGGTGCCTGGTCCCTGATAATCATTAATGTCGTTAACAGCGCTGACCACCTCAAACTGGCGATCCAGAATGGCCGACGTTTGCAGGTAATCACCGGTGACGCGCTGTCTCAGCATATTGAGGATGTTACTGGCGATATCTTCGAAGCCGCTACGGCTTAGCGCGCCGACGATATCCAGCCCGGTGATATTGCGCTTCATCATCTCTTCCACGGCGGCCAGATCTTCCACCACATTGCGCGCGGGCATATCTTTGCTGCCGTGAGCGTAAGTGGCGGCCTCAACTTCCTCATCGCTAATCAACGGCAGACCCAGTTCGCGGAACACCGCCTGAATGGCGCGCGCCGCCTTGTTACGGATGGCGATGGTTTCTTCTTCGGTTACAGGACGCAGACCACCGTCCACCATCAGATCGCGTTGCAGAATGTTGTAATCATCGAAGTCTTCCGCGTCGAAGTTCGACCCGGCAAACATGTTGTCGTAGTTCGGTACGGCGCTATAGCCGGAGAAGATAAAGTCGGTACCCGGCAGCATTTGCATCAGGGTACGGGCGGTACGGCGAATATCAGAGTGGGAAAAGGTCTGGTCATTGGCGGAGGCCACTTCAAGGTCGAGCATTGAGGCAATTAGGTTTTCCGCCAGCACCGCGCGGATCCCCGACGGCACCGCGCCGGTCATGCCGATACAGCTGACCGCGCCGTTTTGCAGCCCCTGTACACCCGCGCCTTTGGTGATAAAGATGCAGCGCGACTCCAGATAGAGCATCGATTTACTCTCGGAATAGCCCATCAGCGCTTCCGAACCGGTACCGGAGGTATAACGCATTTTCAGCCCGCGAGACGCATAGGCCGAGGCGAGAAACGCTTTTGACCACGGCGTATCATCGCCGTCGGTAAACACCGACTCTGTACCGTATACCGATACCGTTTCGGCGTAGCTGGTTAACCCGCGCATCCCCAGCTCCAGCTCCGTCGCCTCCTCAACGGAACATTGCGTGAGCACGCCAGGGCGACCGCACTGGGAACCGACCAGCAGCGCCAGGGCGTTAAACGACGCATAGCGGGCGATGCCGACCGTGGTTTCCTGTTCTGAAAAACCACGGATCCCCGCTTCAGCCGCATCGGCGGCAATCTGTACCGGGTTATCTTTCAGGTTAGTGACATGGCACTGGTTGGATGGCGTGCGCCTGGCGCGCATTTTTTGCAGCGCCATCATCATTTCCACCACGTTCATTTGCGCCATCACCTCCACCGCTTTCGCCGGCGTGATGGCGGTGGTAATAGCAACAATCTCTTCCCGGCTGACGTGGATATCCACCAGCATTCTGGCGATCTCCAGCGCGTCGAGCCGCATTGCCCGTTCAGTTTCAGCCACGTTAATCCCGTAGTCGGCAATAAAACGGTCAATCATGTCGAACTCGGCGCGGCTCTTGCCGTCCAGCTCAACAATACGACCATTCTCTACCTTCACCGACGAAGCCGGATCGTAGGGGCTTTCCATGGCGATCAGCCCCTCTTCAGGCCATTCGCCAATCAGCCCATCCTGATTTACAGGGCGCTTCGCAAGCACTTCGAATCGTTTTGATCTTCTCATAGTTTATGGACTCAAAAGATAAAAAATAGGGACGCCGGGCCGTATTGCCGGGGACACACCACCCGGCATTCGCCTTTCATCAGCAATGGCCGAACTCTAAATGAGCACAGCAATAAAAAAATAAAATTAATTTCGTTCCAATTTGGCACGTAATAAAAATTCATCGTTCCATATTGAAACGGTTCTCAGGAATAGCCGGAGAGAATTGTGACGAAGTTAAATGATCATTATCAATAAATGCCGATACGCAAAATCAAATTAATATTTTTGAAATTCTCACCCTATTGACTTAATAACGCGTGGCGACAAAATAAAGCCAAACCCAATGATAAAAAATAGCTGTCTCGCGATATTTTCGTGACCTCAGCCCTACACTATTTTCAGGAGAAACTGTGAATAAGAGCCAACCAATCGCCACCATTACGCTAGCGGCTGCGAAAAAAATGGCGCAGGCCGTCGAGGCTAAAGCGTCTGAGATCAACGTGCCGGTGGTCTTTTCCGTGGTGGATCGCGGCGGAAACACGCTGCTGATGCAACGCATGGACGACGCGTTTGTCACCAGTTGTGATATTTCACTGAATAAAGCCTGGACCGCCTGCTGTCTGCACCAGGGGACCCATGAAATTACCGACGCGGTACAACCGGGTGCCTCACTATATGGTTTACAGCTAACGAATCAACAGCGGATCGTTATTTTTGGCGGCGGCTTACCTGTCATATTAAACGATAAATTAATCGGTGCCGTCGGCGTAAGTGGCGGTACTGTCGAACAAGACATGTTATTAGCGCAAACCGCACTGAATTGTTTCTCTGAATTATAAATTAAATCTAAGAAGGTAAATTATGAGCTATCGTATGTTTGATTACCTGGTGCCAAATGTGAATTTCTTTGGCCCGAATGCTATTTCCGTCGTGGGCGAACGCTGCAAACTGTTGGGCGGTAAAAAAGCGCTGCTGGTGACTGATAAAGGTCTGCGAGCCATTAAAGACGGCGCGGTTGATAAAACCCTCGATCATCTGCGTGAAGCCGGTATTGACGTGGTGGTGTTTGACGGCGTCGAGCCAAACCCCAAAGACACCAACGTGCGCGACGGTCTGGAAGTTTTTCGTAAGGAGCAATGCGATATTATCGTTACCGTCGGCGGTGGTAGTCCGCATGACTGCGGTAAAGGCATCGGTATCGCGGCGACGCACGAAGGCGATCTCTATAGCTATGCCGGGATTGAAACCCTGACCAATCCGCTGCCGCCGATCGTCGCGGTGAATACCACCGCCGGTACCGCCAGCGAAGTCACCCGCCACTGCGTACTGACCAATACCAAAACCAAAGTGAAGTTTGTAATTGTCAGCTGGCGCAACCTGCCTTCAGTCTCTATTAATGACCCGCTGCTGATGCTCGGCAAACCTGCGCCACTGACCGCAGCGACCGGGATGGACGCCCTGACCCACGCCGTTGAGGCCTATATTTCAAAAGATGCCAACCCGGTTACCGACGCCGCCGCTATCCAGGCAATTCGTCTGATCGCCCGTAATTTGCGCCAGGCCGTAGCGCTGGGCAGCAACCTGAAAGCTCGCGAGAACATGGCCTATGCCTCTTTGCTGGCGGGTATGGCCTTCAACAACGCCAACCTTGGTTACGTTCACGCGATGGCGCATCAGCTTGGCGGTCTATACGACATGCCACACGGCGTAGCAAACGCCGTCCTGCTGCCGCACGTGGCGCGCTATAACCTGATCGCTAATCCGGAGAAATTTGCCGACATCGCAGAGTTTATGGGTGAGAACACCGACGGTCTGTCCACCATGGATGCCGCCGAATTAGCCATTCGAGCCATTGCGCGTCTCTCCGCCGACATCGGCATTCCGCAGCATCTGCGCGAACTGGGCGTCAAAGAAGCCGATTTCCCGTATATGGCGGAAATGGCGCTGAAAGACGGCAATGCCTTCTCCAACCCGCGTAAAGGGAATGAGAAAGAAATTGCCGGGATCTTCCGTCAGGCATTCTGATCAATAAGGGGGCGCAATGTCACTTTCATCACCGGGCGTACATCTGTTTTATCACTCACGCTGGCAGGATACGCGCGTGCTTGATGAACTATGCTGGGGGCTGGAAGAGCAAGGCGTCCCTTGCCGGACAATCTGTTGCGACGCACATGACTGCGCGCTGGCCCTCAGCAAGCTGGCGGCTAAAAGCTCAACATTACGCGTGGGTCTCGGCCTCAGCGCCAGCGGTGATATTGCCCTAACCCACGCCCAGCTACCCGAGGATCGGGCGCTGGTCCGTGGGCATATCGCCGCCGGGGCAGCAATGATCCGCATGCTCGGCGCCAATGCTGGCCAACTGGTCAAAGTGCTTCCCTTTAGCGAGATAAAATAAATGTACCGCATCTATACCCGAACCGGTGATAAAGGCACGACTGCGCTGTTTGGCGGCAGCCGTATCGACAAAGACGACATCCGCGTTAACGCCTACGGTACGGTGGATGAACTGATTTCCCAGCTTGGCGTCTGCTATGCCAGTTCGCGCCAGGCAGAATTACGCGAAGATCTGCATGCCATCCAGAAGATGCTGTTTGTGCTGGGGGCGGAGCTCGCCAGCGATGAGAAAGGTCTCGCCCGCTTAACGCAGACGATTAACGCCGAGGATATTCAGGCGCTGGAGCAGCTTATTGACCGCAATATGGCGCAGAGCGGCCCCCTGAAAGAATTTGTCATTCCGGGGAAAAATCTGGCATCGGCACAGCTACACGTTGCGCGCACCCTGGCACGGCGGCTGGAGCGGATCCTCATCGCGATGGACAGAACGCTGACGTTACGCGATGAACTCAAGCGTTATATCAACCGACTGTCGGATGCGCTGTTCTCCATGGCCAGAATCGAAGAAACTACTCCAGATGTTTGCGCTTAAACTGGCTGGCGTCGATGTCGTACTGCTTCATCTTACGCCACAAGGTCGTGCGACCAATATTCAGCAGTTGCGACATCTCCTGCACGCGCCCACTGGTGACGCGGGCGGCATGGATAATCGCCTCTTTTTCGATAGCGGTAAAGGTCAGGCTGGCAGGCAGCAGCGAAGACGCGGTCTCCAGACCGGGGCGCTCGGCAAACAGATAATCCGGCAGATTGCTCAGCCGAATATGGCCGTTATCGCTACTGATGGCGATGTTTTCGATAATGCTGTTCAGCTCGAAGTCATTGCCCGGCCATGAATAAGCCACCAGTTGCGCCAGCGCGTCGTCGTCGATCTTCAGGCTGGTTGAAAAGCGTTTTTTCAGGCTATTCAGTCGCGTATAAATCAGCGAGGGAATACTGTTACGCCGCGCGCGTAGCGGTGGGATAACAATCTCAAAAGAGTGCAACGCGTAATACAGCTGGCGGCTAAAGCGGTTTTGCTCCACCAGATTAGCGAGATCAACCGTGGTGGTGGCGATCACTTTTACATCCACCGGGATCAGGCGACGGGCATCCAGGCGGGTTAATACTCCCTGCTTGATCACCTGTAACAGCGCGGATTGCAGTTCCGGCGCCAGATATTCAATTTTCTCCAGAAACAGCGTGCCGCCGTTCGCCAGCTCAAGGCGACTCAACCGACCATTTTCATCATCGGTGGGCGCACTGCCCATAAAATCCTGCCCCAGCACGCTGTTGGCATACAACTGACAGTTGACAGCGATATACGGCCCGCTGGCGCGTTCGCTTTCATTGTGAATGGCCTGGCTCAGCAGCTCTTTCCCGACGCCCTCTTCCCCGCACAGCAGGATCGGGAAACTTCCCCTTGCCGCCTGGCGACCAAAATGGATCAAACGTCGGGTTTCTGGATCGTCCGTCGACATCTGCTCAAAGGTGTGGCTCACCTTACCGAGCTGGCTGGTCATCAGCTGACGCATTTGCTCCACCGGGTGCAGCAGCAGGATAAAGCTGTTGCCCTGCTCCTCAACAATCGGCTTCAGGGTGATGACGGCATCAACAAACTGGTGCTGACTTTCAAAAGTGACTTCGACGTGATTCAGACCGCGGGCATGTTTAATTGCCCGACGCAGCAGCATGGGCAAATTGAGCAGGTCGTGAATGTTTTTGCCCTGGCTGGCCTGCGCGTCGAGATGCAAAAGCAGCGCCGCGCGCGCATTGAGGAACTGCAACACCCCCTGCTCATTCCAGGCCATCACGCCATCATCCATGCTCTCCAGCAGCCCGTACATCTGGTTCAGATGGCGGTTGGATTCTGCCAGCAGGCTGTCGGTCAGCAATGAATTACCGACTTCTCTGGCAATCGCCAGCGTCAGGGATAAATCAGAAACGGACTCATGTTCTACCAGACAGCATAATGAGATGGAGCCAAACAGACGCCCATGGTTATCGAACACCGGCGTCGAGCAGAACGACCACGGATGCAACGCCTGTTTAAAGTGCTGAGCGCCAGAGGTTTTTGTCGGCTGCCCCGGCATCGTCGCCAGCGACAGCGCACAACTGCCAATAATGCTTTCCGCGCAATAGCTGCCGTCGCGAAATCCAAGCTCCGCCAGCTGTTCTATCGTCTGCGGATCGCCGCAACGGCTGAGAATACAGGCTGATTCATCCAGAATCAGCAGTGCGCACGGACGACCGTCCATAAACTCCCAGGCATCTTCCAGCGCGGCCTGCGCAATCGTCAGCAGCGCCGTCTTGCGACGACAAATCGACTCAAAGGTCAGCCCTTGCGCCTGATGCGGCGCCTGCCAGGTTTCCCGCTGCATAAACTTGCTGCAACGATGCCAGGACTGGGCGAGAACCGAAGAGACTTCCTGCCCGATGCTATGCGTGTGCGCCGTCATATCCATTTCCGCTGTTTTGCCATAGACAACCCCTCCGGCAGAGACTGTCAGAGGGGGAGAAGATGCTGGGTAAATTTACCTGTGCCCGATTAACGCGCCAGCCACTGCTGTCCCAGCAGGTCTGCCGTCAAAATAGCGGCATGTACGCTTTCAGGCGTCACCGGGAACGGCATATTGTGAATGGTTTCACCTTCTGCGCAGGTGGCTTTAGCCACGGCCATAATCTTGCCGTCAATGTCGTCTTTCACGCCCATTTCCGCTAACGTTACCGGCAGGCCCACTTTCTGACAGAAATTCAGCACGGTTTCGATCTCTTCCATCGGGCTGTTCTGCAGCACCAGCTGCGCCAGCGTACCAAAGGCGACTTTTTCACCGTGGTACAGATGGTGACACTCTTCCAGAATCGTAAAGCCGTTATGGATGGCATGTGCCCCCGCAAGGCCGCTGCTTTCAAAGCCGATACCGCTGAGGTAGGTGTTGGCTTCGACAATACGTTCCAGCGCATCGGTCACCACGCCAGCCTGGGCGGCTAAGCGTGCCTTTTCGCCTTCCGCCAGCAGGGTATCATAGCACAGGCGCGCCAGGCTCAGCGCCGCCACGGTGGACTGCCCGCCCGCCATGCTGGTCGCCCGAGCGTCATAACAGGCTTTCGCTTCAAACCAGGTAGAGAGCGCATCGCCCATCCCGGCCACCAGCAGACGTACCGGCGCTTTGGCAATAATTGCGGTATCCATCACCACCATATCCGGGTTTTTCGGGTAGATCAGATACTCTTCAAACTCACCCGCTTCGGTATAGATAACGGACAGCGCGCTGGTTGGCGCATCGGTAGATGCGATAGTTGGGATCACCACCACCGGCAGCTTCTGGTAATAACCAATCGCTTTGGCGGTATCTAACGTTTTCCCACCGCCAATCCCAACCACACCACGGCAACCGTGTTTTTTCAGAATGGCAATCAGGCGATTAATTTCAACATGGCTGCATTCACCGTTGAAGCGTTCCGCGTGGCAGCTAATGTCATGGCTATGCAGACCATTGAGTACCTTCTCTCCCGCCAGCTTCATGACGAAGTCGTCCGCAATCACGAAAAAGCTGTCCGCCAGATTTTTAGCGTATTGACCAAATAAGGTAGAAGCGTCAGGACCCTGGAGATATTTGGCTGGAGATTGAATAACTTTTAGCATTCCTTTCATCCTCAAATAAGTACATGTTTTTACATGGTGAGCCCTGGCGTTAACCCGTTTAGCCTGATGTTGACGGCGAAAACGGACGTACCGGAGCGATGTAATAACTGTATGGCGAGGCGTGCACAAAAAAATCTTTCGTCATTTTGTTCTGATATGAAACAGATAAAAAAGGCACACGTTTCATATTGGAACACTTAACCACAAAAATAATAAGGTTTGCGATCCCGATCCGTTCCTTTACCGCGAAATCACCGACCAACACGAAGATCAATTTCCCCAATAACGCGCCATCCTGCGTAAAAACCCGCAAAAAAAGGCTGACAGCGCCGTGCAGCCTGCTCTGTTCGCAGAAGAAAAAAGTCGAGCGAGTTCGCATTGTGCTGATTTTTCGCCTAATTAAGTTTCATTTCGGAACAAAAAACAGCAATCACGTTTCGTAATGAAACTCATTTTCGCGTTGTTTTTTTCCATGCTGACTTCGCCAGAATCTCTCTATCGCCTCCGCACCATGAACATGCATTCGGGGGTTTGTCTTACACTCAACCTCGAGGAGCCGTTATGTCTCAATTCTTTTTTAACCAACGCACCCAGCTTGTGAGCGACGTGATCGACGGTGCAATTATCACCAGCCCGTGGAATAACCTGGCGCGTCTGGAGAGCGATCCGGCCATTCGCGTCGTGGTTCGCCGCGACCTTAACAAAAATAACGTGGCGGTGATCTCCGGCGGCGGTTCAGGGCACGAACCTGCGCACGTTGGGTTTATCGGCAAAGGAATGCTGACCGCGGCGGTCTGCGGCGACGTGTTCGCCTCCCCGAGCGTGGATGCGGTACTGACCGCTATTCAGGCAGTGACCGGTGAGGCTGGCTGTCTGTTGATCGTGAAGAACTACACCGGTGACCGTCTTAACTTCGGTCTCGCCGCCGAGAAAGCGCGACGCCTGGGCTACAACGTTGAAATGCTGATAGTCGGTGACGACATCTCCCTGCCGGATAACAAACACCCACGCGGCATTGCGGGAACCATCCTGGTGCATAAAATCGCCGGCTATTTCGCTGAACGCGGCTACAACCTCGCCACCGTCCTGCGTGAAGCGCAGTACGCAGCCAACAACACCTTCAGCCTGGGCGTCGCCCTCTCCAGCTGTCATCTACCGCAAGAAACCGACGCCGCGCCACGCCATCATCCGGGTCATGCTGAGCTGGGCATGGGCATTCACGGCGAGCCGGGGGCCTCGGTTATTGATACCCAAAACAGCGCGCAGGTGGTGAACCTGATGGTGGATAAACTGCTGACGGTCCTGCCTGAAACCGGCAGAGTGGCGGTGATGATTAACAATCTTGGCGGCGTATCCGTTGCGGAAATGGCCATTATCACCCGCGAACTGGCCAGCAGTCCGCTATCCCCACGCATCGACTGGCTGATTGGTCCGGCCTCGCTGGTCACCGCGCTGGATATGAAAGGATTCTCACTAACGGCCATCGTGCTGGAAGAGAGCATCGAAAAAGCGCTGCTGACCGAAGTGGAAACCAGCAACTGGCCGACTCCCGTCCCACCGCGTGAAATCAGCTACGCGCCATCATCCCAGCGCAGCGCGCACGTGGAATTCCAGCCCTCTGCCAACGCGCGGGTCGCTGAAATTGTGGAGCAGGTCACCGGAACGCTTTCCAATCTGGAAGCACATCTCAACGCGCTGGATGCCAAAGTCGGCGATGGCGATACGGGTTCAACCTTTGCCGCCGGCGCGCGTGAAATTGCCAGTCTGCTGCAGCGTCAGCAGCTTCCGCTGGATGACCTTGCCACGCTGTTCGCGCTGATTGGCGAACGTCTGACCGTGGTGATGGGGGGTTCCAGCGGCGTGCTGATGTCTATTTTCTTTACCGCCGCCGGGCAGAAACTGGAACAGGGAGCTAACGTTGCCGAAGCGCTGAATGCGGGTCTGGATCAGATGAAGTTCTACGGCGGCGCAGACGAAGGCGATCGCACCATGATAGATGCACTGCAACCCGCGCTGACCTCACTGCTGGCGCAGCCGGACAACCTGCATGCCGCTTTTGACGCCGCGCAAGCCGGGGCCGAACGAACCTGTTTGTCGAGCAAAGCCAATGCGGGTCGCGCATCGTATCTGAGCAGCGAAAGTTTGCTGGGTAATATGGATCCCGGGGCGCATGCCGTCGCAATGGTATTTAAAGCGCTGGCGGAGAGTGAGTTGGGTTAAGTGATAAATGCCTGATGCGCTTCGCGCATCAGGCAGAACGTTAACGATAAACGCGGAGGCCACCCTCGACGCCGCGGCTAAACAGTACCTGCCAAAGCTCAATATCTCTGGCGCGGAAAGCCCCAGCGCAGGCGCATAAATAGTAATTAAACATTCTTCTGAAGGTGGCGGAGTAACGTGAAGACAGCTCCGGCCATGCCTGATTAAAACGCTCATGCCAGGCCATCAGCGTTTTATCGTAATCACTGCCAAAGTTATGCCAGTCTTCCATTACAAAGCGTGATTCGCTGGCCTCGGCAATATGCGATATCGACGGTAAGCAACCGTTCGGGAAAATGTATTTATTGATCCACGGATCGACGCTCATCCCCTTTTTGTTGCTGCCAATGGTATGCAGCAGGAACAGCCCGTCCGGTTTTAAACAACGGTCGGCGATGCTGAAATAGGTGTCGTAGTTTTTCGGCCCGACGTGTTCGAACATCCCCACGGAGACAATGCGATCGTAGTGTTTATCGAGGTCACGATAATCCTGCAGCAGAATATTAACGTCCAGCCCTTCACAGCGCTGTTGCGCCATTTTCTGCTGCTCTTTAGAGATAGTGACGCCTTCTACCGCCACGCCGTAATGACGCGCTGCATATTCCGCCAGTCCGCCCCAGCCACAACCGATATCGAGTAAACGCATACCCGGTTTGAGTTGTAGCTTCTCACAAATCATTTTTAATTTGGCATTTTGCGCATCATCTAATGTGGTCGCGTCTTTCCAGTAACCACAGGAATATTGCATATGCGGATCCAGCATCAGCGCAAAAAGATCGTTCCCAATATCATAATGTTCTTTGCCGACAATCCACGCGCGGCTCCGCGACTGCAAATTAAACAGGCGAGCGCTGGCAATGCGTAAAATATCTTTCAGGTTGCCCGGCATTTGCTGGTCGAGTTTTGCTTTGAGAATTTTACAGAACAGAATATCGAGCCGCTCGCAGTCCCACCAGCCTTCCATATAGCTTTCGCCCAGCCCTAACGAGCCTTGTTGCAGTACCCGCTTAAAGAAACCGGCATGATGAAGTTGAATGTCCCAGGCACGAGAGCCATTAATCTGGATATCCGCTTGCGAAAGTAGCTCTTTCCCCATTCGGGTCCAGTTATCATTTGTTTCATTGACGATGACAGCATCTGAACAAAGCGTGTTCATGGTATTTACCAAAGTGGGCTAAAAATCGTTACGCAAGATTATTATGGAAAACGGAATGTATGTATTATGATCTGCGGACAAAATCTATCGAATAGCGGACACATCACCGGGAGCATTGACGATTTATTTATGGAGACTCTCGCGCAAAAACAGTGGAATTCATTCCCCGATAACTCCATTACAGAGCTGCCGCAGGACGTGTACTTTCGTTCTTATGTCCTGGAAGCCAACCATCATGTTCCGCAGCATTCGCACTCTTTTATGCAGTTTCATTTCGCCCGCAAAGGCAGCATGCGAATTGATGTTGCCGGCAAATGCTGGATAATCCCGGCGCATTATGGCATCTGGATCCCCAATAATACCGAACATGCGGTCTGGGCACTGGATGATGTGCATTTAGAGAATCTGGATATTAAGCCGGGTTTTCTTGAAGAGAGCATCAATGAATGTAAAGTGGTGGCAATCAGTGATTTCGCCAGAGAGTTTATTCATTACGCCACCAATTTAATTTCGGGCCATTATGATAGCCAGTCAAAAGAGGGCAAGCTGGTTAGTGTTCTGGTCGATATTATTCTGCAGCTCCCGGAAGTCGCTTTTGTATTACCCTGGCCGCACGATCGCGAATTAACCAAAGTGTGCCGGACAATCCAGGAATCCCCGGCGCTGGAGCATTCGGTTGAATACTGGGCGCAGCATCTGGGCATGTCAGCCCGTACCTTTTCACGGCATTTCAAAAAAGAAACCGGATTGCCCTTCAGCGTCTGGAAGCAAAAAATGCGTATTCTGGAGTCCGTATTAATGCTGAAGAAAAATAAAAGCGTAACTGCCGTGGCGCTGGATGTGGGGTATTCCAGCACCGCGGCATTTAGCTATGCATTTCGCCAGGCGTTTGGCGTGCCGCCATCGAATTACTGATTAACGGCGTTGATGCCAGTAAGCCGTTGCGCGCACCAGTTGCTGATCGAACGCCGCGGTTTCAAAGCGGGCGCAGAGGTTTTTTACCACCCTGCCTTCGCCGGTAATCCAGATGAAATAATCGTCTGCGGGCACGTTCAGCCGCGATAAATGTTCGTTCACCGCCTGTTCGTCATGGCCGATAAACCACTGAATAGTAAACTCGTCGAGATGGGCAAAATAGTCCTGATACGCCGCATCCTGCACGCTTACCAGCGCCGTTACGTTCGGGCGTACCGCTAAACGGCTGAGCGACTCCAGCCGTCGGCGCAGCGCGGGCATTCCTGATTCATCACACACGTAAACCTGATACGCATAATCCTCTGGCACCACCAAAGAACCGCGCGGACCACCGATCGTCAGCTTGTCACCCTCGCGAGCATTCATCGCCCATGTGCTCGCCACGCCACCGTCATGAATATAAAAATCCAGCGCCAACTCATGGCGCGCTTCGTCATACAACGGCGTGTAGTCACGGGAGAGCGGACGCACACCCTCGGCCCAGACAATGCCTTCATCGGTGACAACAGGCGGCACAAAATGGCTGCCCGGCTCCGGGAAAAAGACCTTGGTATGGTCATCAAAGCCGTGCGAGCTAAAACCGTCCAGCGCATCACCGCCCAGTACGATGCGCTGAAAACCCGCGCTAATACGTTCAACGCGCAGGACGGTAAGTTCACGGAAGCGCAGTTCATTGCGAACGCGCTGTGGGTAGCGTGAGGTGTTTTTTGTCATTTTTTCGCCTTCGTGAAGATAATACGATATATCTAAATTTATTTTTAAATGATAATGATTGCTAATCAGAAAGATTGCAAGCACTTTTTTGATATAGCCACATTGTGATTACCAGCCATCACAGACCTTATAAAAATAGATAATAATCAACATATTAAAAAACATTTAATTTGTCGACTTGCGTAAAAACAACATTTAGATATAAATTAGATATATCTAAAACACATCAGGAGACGATGATGCAAAACCATCATGAAGGTTGCTGTAAACAGACAGAGCACCAACACGAAGGCTGCTGCAAGGGTGAAGGACATCACCACGAAAGCCGCCACAGTGAGCGCCATGCAGGCTGCTGCAAAGGTGAAGAGCATCGCCACGAAGGCTGTAACAAAGAACATCGCCATGAACAAGGATGCGGACACCGCCACGGTCGCGGCGGTGGTCGTCGGCAACGCTTCTTTGGTCACGGCGAATTACGCCTGGTGATTCTGGATATCCTGACCCGCGACGCCAGCCACGGCTATGAACTGATCAAAGCGATTGAAACCCTGACTCAGGGTAACTACACCCCGAGCCCGGGCGTTATCTATCCGACGCTGGATCTGTTGCAGGATCAAGCCCTGATCGCCATCAGCGACGAGGAAGGTGGGCGTAAGCAGATTGCCATCACGACTCAAGGTCTGCAGTGGCTGGATGAGAACCGCGAACATCTGGAACATATCCACGAACGTATTAAAGCCCGCTGTGTGGGTTTTGAATTACGTAAAAACCCACAGATGAAACGCGCGCTGGAGAACTTCAAAGCTGTGCTGGACCTACGTGTCAATCATGGTGATACCAGCGAGGCGCAGATCAAAAAAATCATTGGTATTATCGATCGTGCCGCGCTGGACATTACTCAGTTAGATTAATCTGCGCAGCAGGCGGAACCCGTATCCGGCGTTGCGCCTGCTGTGGTTAAGATTAATGCAGCACCGTGACCGCATCTTCCAGACGACCCGCGCGATGTTTCACCATCGCGGAAATCTGGGCACTCTCTTCAACCAGTTCAGCGTTTTTCTGCGTAATGCTGCTCAGTTCATTCACCGCACGAGTCAGGCTGGAAAGACCATCGGACTGTTCCAGCGTTGAGTGGCTGATTTGCGCGATCAGTTGAGTGACGTTTTGCACCTGCGCCACAATATCGTCCATCGTACGCCCCGCGGCGTGCACCTGATCGGAGCCGGACTGTACCTTATCGGCGCTGGCATCAATCAGCTTGCGGATATCATTGGCCGCGCTGGCGCTACGACTGGCAAGATGACGCACTTCTCCCGCCACTACGGCGAAACCTTTGCCCTGCTCGCCCGCCCTCGCGGCTTCAACGGCGGCGTTCAAGGCCAGAATATTGGTCTGGAAAGCAATATCGTTAATCAGCGTGGTAATGGTGCCGATCCGCTGAGTGCTGTTGGCAATATCATCCATGGTTTTGATGACGATATCCATCGCCTCGCCGCCGTGTGTTGCCGCGCTGCTGGCAGCAATCGAGAGTTTATCGGCCGCGGCGGCGGTCTCAGAGTTTTGTTTCACCGACGCCGCCATCTGATTCATGGTGGTCACCGTTTCCTGCACATTCTCCACGGTCTGCTGCGTATGCTTGTTCAAATCATCACTGCCTTTTGCCAGCGTTTCGCTGTCGCTGCGCACACAACTCACCTGGCTGGAGACATCATGGATGAGCCAACGGCACATTAACCCCAGTTGCCCCACCGCTCGCAGCATCAAACCCAGTTCATCACTGCGGTTAAGATGCGATACGCTGTTGCGCTCACCGGTCGCCACTTTCAACGCCTGACGAGCAACATTCTCGATGGGACGCACAATTTGCCATTCGAAAATAGCCGTCCCCAGCAGCATTACCAACGCACTCATCAACAGTAACGGCCATTCGGCGCCCGTTTGCTGCAATGCGGTCGCCAGTACGGCAAACATCAATGCCATCACGCTGCGTACCCGCCAGCGAATCGGCAGTGCCGGGAGTTTACCCAGCCAGCCTTTGCGTACCACCAACCCTTTATGAATACGTCGGTTGCAACGTCCTTCATTCAGCGCTTTATATAAAGGCTCTACCGCCGCAATCTCTTCGTCAGTTGCCCGGGTACGAATCGACATGTACCCGGTCACTCGCCCTTCCCGCACCATCGGCACCGCGTTGGCCCTCACCCAGTAGTGATCGCCATTCTTACGCCGATTTTTCACAATGCCGCTCCATGGCTCACCCTGCTTAAGGGTGTACCACATATCCGCAAACGCCGCTTTTGGCATGTCCGGATGACGAACCAGGTTGTGCGGCTTATCGAGCAATTCATTCAGTTGATAGCCGCTGACCTGGACAAAGGTATCGTTCGCATGAGTGATATAGCTTTGTAAGTCGGTGGTGGACATGAGGGTGATATCATCATCCAGCGGTGTATTTTGCTGACTAACGTAGGGATGAGAAGACATGGTTGCGTCCTGTGCAGGTTATCTGGTTGTTAACTCTTTCGGCTTATGTTATTTCGGCGATAATCTTTTTATCTTTAGTTGTTAAATTTGATTTAGATCGCAATTTGCGATTAAACCTCAAAATCTGTACGCATTCTAATTCGTTGATTTAAAATACTTTCATTAAGTAACTATTCAATTGCACGTCTTCCCCCGCACCGTGACAGTGCAAACATTGCCCATTTTTAGCGCAAATACGCGTAAATTCGATCTGTTTTCAGGTGCCAAATCTGGGCAAAATGCCAGCAAATGTTAAATGCTGGCATTAAATGTTGCGCAAATAAGATGTTTCCTGGTGTTTATCCCGATTTTTGCTAAGCGCGCCGGAATGGCGCAATCCCTGCAATACTTAAATCAGTATCATGTGATACGCCAGCTCCGGGAGCATATTTTGAACAGGTTACCTTCCAGCGCATCGGCCCTGGCCTGCAGCGCACACGCACTGAATCTCATCGAAAAGCGCACGCTTGATCATGAGGAAATGAAATCATTAAACCGAGAGGTGATTGAGTACTTTAAGGAGCATGTCAATCCGGGGTTCTTAGAGTATCGAAAATCTGTAACTGCAGGCGGGGATTACGGAGCCGTAGAGTGGCAAGCGGGAAGCCTGAATACGCTTGTCGACACCCAGGGACAGGAGTTTGTTGATTGCCTGGGTGGTTTTGGCATTTTCAACGTGGGGCACCGTAATCCAGTCGTGGTTTCCGCCGTACAGAATCAACTCGCGAAACAACCTCTGCACAGCCAGGAGTTACTTGACCCGTTGCGGGCCATGCTGGCAAAAACCCTCGCCGCACTGGCGCCCGGTAAGCTGAAATACAGTTTTTTCTGTAACAGCGGGACCGAGTCGGTTGAAGCCGCCCTGAAGCTGGCGAAAGCGTATCAATCGCCACGCGGTAAATTTACATTTATCGCCACCAGCGGCGCATTCCATGGTAAATCCCTTGGCGCGCTGTCCGCCACGGCGAAATCCACCTTCCGTAAACCCTTTATGCCGCTGCTGCCGGGCTTCCGTCATGTGCCGTTTGGCGATATTAACGCGATGCGTACCATGCTCAGCGAATGTAAAAAGACCGGTGACGACGTCGCAGCCGTGATCCTTGAGCCTATTCAGGGCGAAGGGGGCGTGATCCTGCCGCCGCAAGGGTATTTGACCGCCGTGCGTAAACTTTGCGATGAGTTTGGCGCGCTGATGATCCTTGACGAAGTGCAGACCGGCATGGGGCGTACCGGCAAAATGTTCGCCTGCGAGCACGAAAACGTGCAGCCCGACATTATGTGTCTGGCCAAAGCGTTGGGCGGCGGCGTGATGCCGATTGGCGCAACCATTGCCACCGAAGAGGTGTTCTCCGTCCTGTTCGATAATCCTTTCCTGCATACCACTACGTTTGGCGGCAACCCGCTCGCGTGTGCGGCGGCGCTGGCCACCATTAACGTCCTGCTGGAGCAAAATTTACCGGCTCAGGCAGAGCAGAAAGGCGATATGTTGCTGGATGGTTTCCGCCAGCTGGCGCGGGAATACCCGGATCTGGTGCACGATGTACGCGGCAAAGGCATGTTGATGGCGATTGAGTTTGTCGATAATGAAATCGGCTATAACTTTGCCAGTGAGATGTTCCGCCAGCGGGTGTTGGTCGCCGGGACCCTGAACAATGCCAAGACGATCCGCATCGAACCGCCGCTAACGTTAACGATCGAGCAATGCGATCTGGTGTTGCGATCAACACGCAAAGCCCTGGCAGCATTACGGGTGAGCGTGGAGCAGATGTAATACCTGTCGGATGGCGCTGCGCGTATCCGGCCTACGAAAGCGTGTCCTTTGTAGGCTCAGGCGTAGCCGCCATCCGGCAGAATCATTCTCTGGCCCCACTCCTTTTTTGAATCCCATCACAATCACGGCATTCCCCTTTTCCCTTTTACGCTGCGACGGCTAAATTATTAACTCATCCGACCACATAACAATAATTTTACATACTGGACACCTTTATGAGCTATTCGTCGCTGTTCGCCCCGCTCGATTTAGGCTTCACCACGCTTAAAAACCGCGTGTTGATGGGTTCAATGCACACCGGGCTGGAAGAGTATCCCGATGGCGCCCAACGGCTGGCCGCGTTCTATGCCGAACGCGCGCGTCACGGCGTGGCTCTGATTGTGACCGGAGGCATTGCGCCAGCGTTATCCGGCGTGGGTATGGAAGGCGGCGCGGTGCTCAACGATACCAGCCAGCTCGCGCATCATCGCGTGATTACCGATGCCGTGCATGACGAAGGCGGAAAAATCGCACTGCAAATCCTGCATACCGGGCGTTACAGCTATCAGCCGCATCTGGTGGCGCCTTCCGCCATTCAGGCCCCTATCAACCGCTTTACGCCGCATGAACTGACGCACGATGAAGTTCTGCAGCTGATTGAGGATTTTGCCCACTGCGCGCAGCTGGCGCGAGAAGCGGGCTACGATGGCGTGGAAGTGATGGGCTCGGAAGGGTATCTCATCAACGAATTCCTGACCCTGCGCACCAATCAGCGCGACGACGAATGGGGCGGTGAGTATGCCAACCGCATGCGTTTTGCCGTCGAGGTGGTGCGGGCAGTACGTCAGCGTGCCGGCAATGACTTTATTATTATCTTCCGCCTGTCGATGCTCGATCTGGTAGAAAACGGCGGCACCTTCGAGGAAACAGTCCAGTTGGCGCAGGCTGTAGAAGCCGCAGGCGCAACTATTATCAACACCGGTATTGGCTGGCACGAGGCGCGTATTCCCACCATCGCCACCCCGGTGCCGCGTGGCGCATTTAGCTGGGTGACGCGCAAGCTGAAAGGTCATGTGACGATCCCCCTGGTCACCACCAACCGCATTAACGATCCTAAAGTCGCCGATGACATTCTGGCCCGCGGCGATGCCGATATGGTGTCGATGGCCCGTCCGTTCCTCGCCGACGCCGAACTGCTGTCAAAAGCGCAAAGCGGACGGTCGGATGAGATCAATACCTGTATCGGTTGCAACCAGGCCTGCCTGGATCAGATCTTCGTCGGCAAAGTCACCTCTTGTCTGGTGAATCCACGCGCCTGCCATGAAACCAAAATGCCGATCGTTACAGCCACTGTGCCGAAAAATCTGGCGGTTGTCGGCGCGGGCCCTGCTGGCCTCGCGTTTGCCATTAATGCCGCCGCGCGCGGGCATCACGTAACGCTGTTTGACGCCCATAGCGAGATTGGCGGACAGTTTAATATCGCCAAACAGATCCCCGGCAAAGAAGAATTCTATGAAACCCTGCGCTACTACCGTCGGATGATCGACGTGACGGGCGTGACGCTAAGGCTGAACCACGTTGTCACCGCGCGCGATCTGGAAACTTTTGACGAGGCGATCCTCGCCAGCGGGATCGAACCGCGGATGCCGCCGATCGAGGGGATCGATCACCCGAAAGTGTTGAGCTATCTTGACGTCCTGCGTGATAAAGCGCCGGTGGGTAAACGCGTCGCCATCATTGGTTGCGGCGGGATCGGTTTTGATACCGCCATGTATCTGAGCCAGCCCGGCGATCCCACCAGCCAGAACATCGCGGAGTTCTGTGTGGAATGGGGGATCGACACCAGCCTGCAACAGCCTGGCGGATTACGCCCGGAAGGTCCGCACTTATCCCGCAGTCCGCGTCAGATAGTGATGTTGCAGCGCAAGGCCAGCAAACCGGGGCAAGGTTTAGGTAAAACCACGGGCTGGATCCATCGTGCCACCCTGCTCTCACGCGGCGTGAAAATGATCCCGGCGGTCAGTTACCAGAAAATTGATGATGATGGATTACACGTCGTATTGAACGGCGAACCGGTAATCTTTAACGTGGATAACGTGGTGATTTGCGCCGGACAAGAGCCACGCCGTGAGCTGGTCGATCCTCTCCACGCGGCAGGTAAAACGGTGCATCTGATCGGCGGCTGCGATGTGGCGCTGGAACTGGATGCCCGCCGCGCTATCGCGCAAGGCACGAGGCTGGCACTGGAAATTTAACGTCATGTCTTTCGTAGGCCGGATAAGGCGCTCACGCCTCCATCCGGCACACGCGATTACCGACGACGACCTAATTTCACCGATTTGAGAATCACAAACTTATTATTGGTGGCGATGGTCTCGCAGTTGCCGAAAATCTTCTTCAGCTTGTGGAAGTAGTCGAGGTGACGGTTAGCCACGATATACAGCTCACCGTTAATCTTCAGGCAGCGGCGGGCGTGATGGAACATCTCCCAGGCGATATTGTCGGTCAGCGCGTGCTTCTGATGGAACGGCGGGTTGCACAGCACGGCATTAAAGCGGAACGGCTCAACCCCGGACAGCGCGTTGTTAATCATAAACTCGCAGCGATCCAGCGCCTCAGGCATATTGCTTTCGACGTTCAGACGACTTGACGCCACCGCCATCGGCGATTCATCCACAAACACCACGCTGGCTTGTGGGTTTTTCGCCAGCAATGTCAGGCCAATCACGCCATTCCCACAGCCGAGATCGACAATCTCTCCTTCAAGATTTGCAGGCAGGTGCTCAATAAAGAAGCGCGCGCCGATATCCAGTCCGGTACGAGAGAAAACGTTGGCGTGGTTATGGATAGTCCAGTCGGTACCTTCCAGCTTCCAGCTTAGCGTTTGCGAAGCAGCGGCAAGTTCAGGTTTGCTGAACGTACAGTTGATCAGACGGGCTTTTTTCCACGCCAGCGTCGTGGTGGTTGGGCCCAGCACCTTTTCAAACAGCTCCAGCGTCGAGGTATGAATGTCGCGTGCTTTCGCTCCGGCAATAATCCGCGTTTGCGGCGTCACCACTTCACGCAGCGCGCGCAGCTGTTGCTCCAGCAGCGCCATGGTTTTAGGAATTTTAATCAGCACCACGCCCGGCGCCTGCGGATAGTCAGCGGTGCTGTCGAGGAACTTGACGCTCGATTCGGCGATGTCGTTGTGACGCAGATTCTCGCGCGTGGCCAACTCGCTTAAATAGGAGTCGCCAATGCTGTACGGCGTATGTTCCGCCAGCGCACAGCCCAGCGCGCCGAAGGTATCATTCAGGATCAGCACCGGGCCGCTAATCTCGGTATCGTCCAGCTGTTGCAGCAGATATTCATCCGCCGCTTCCCACGCCAGCAGCGGGTTAACGTCATCCGTTTCCGGGAAACGTTTAAGTGACAGCGAACGGAAACCGTTGTCTATGTGGCTCATCGGCCCTCCTGAATGGTAAAATTTCGGCGTTATCCCTGAAAAGGGTGCGTGAGTATACACTTTTTATACTTTATATGGGGCAATAATGAGTCAGTTGACCTATCTGCAAGGCTACCCGGAGAACCTACTTGATCAGGTACGCACATTAATTGCCGAGCAACGTCTGGGATCGGTATTAGATAAGCGCTATCCCGGCACGCATGACTTCGCGACCGACAAAGCGCTCTGGCAATATACGCAAGATCTGAAAAATCAGTTCCTGCGTAACGCCCCGCCGCTGAATAAGGTGATGTACGACAGCAAGATCCATGTTCTGAAGAATGCGCTGGGACTGCATACCGCCGTTTCTCGCGTGCAGGGAGGCAAGCTAAAAGCCAAAGCGGAGATCCGCGTGGCGACCGTTTTTCGCAATGCCCCGGAACCCTTCCTGCGAATGATCGTGGTCCATGAACTGGCGCATCTGAAAGAAAAAGAGCATAGCAAAGCGTTTTACCAACTGTGCTGTCATATGGAACCTCAGTACCATCAACTGGAGTTCGATACCCGCCTGTGGTTAACGCAACAATCGTTAAAGCAAAGTGCGTAGTCGCGCACTGGCTTTGTCTTCAGGGCATGCTAAATTGACGAAAGGATCCCTTTTAGCAGCCTGAAGGCCTTTATGATACGTTTCGCAGTAATTGGCACAAACTGGATCACTCGCCAGTTTGTCGATGCCGCCCATGAAACCGGCAAATATAAGTTAACCGCGGTTTATTCCCGCAGTCTTGAGCAGGCACAGACCTTCGCCAACGATTACCCCGTCGAGCACCTGTTTACCTCGCTGGAAGCGATGGCTAATAGTGATGCGATTGACGCCGTCTACATCGCCAGCCCAAACTCCCTGCACTTCCCGCAGACAGCGCTATTTTTGCAGCACAAAAAGCATGTCATTTGCGAAAAGCCGCTGGCCTCAAATCTGGCGCAAGCTGAAGCCGCTATCGCTTGCGCGCGCGAAAATCAGGTGGTGCTGTTTGAAGCATTTAAGACTGCCAGCCTGCCTAACTTCCTGCTGCTGCAGCAAGCGTTACCCAAAGTGGGCAGAATCAGGAAAGCGTTTATCAATTACTGCCAATACTCCTCGCGTTACCAGCGCTATCTGGACGGTGAAAATCCGAATACATTTAATCCGGCGTTCTCTAACGGTTCGATTATGGATATCGGCTTTTACTGCCTGGCCTCAGCGGTTGCGCTTTGGGGCGAACCACAGAGCGTGCAGGCCAGCGCCAGCCTGCTGGAAAGTGGTGTGGATGCCCACGGCGTGGTCGTACTGAATTACGGTGATTTCAGCGTCACACTCCAGCACTCCAAAGTCAGCGACTCGGTATTAGCCAGTGAAATTCAGGGCGAGTCGGGTTCGCTGGTCATTGAGCATATCTCTGAATGTCAGAAAGTGTGCTTCGTGGCGCGTGGTGGCAAAACGCAGGATCTGACGGTGCCTCAGCATATCAATACGATGCTGTATGAGGCAGAGACATTTGCTCATCTGGTTGAATCTGGCGAAGTGGATCATCCGGCACTAAGCGTCAGCCGGATCACCGCCAAACTGCAAACGGAAATTCGCCGTCAGACCGGCGTGATTTTCCCCGCAGACGAAACGGTGACGTCGCTGACTGCGTAAAGGTATGTAAAACGAATGTTGCAGGCCATTGACTGCATCCATGGCCTGTAATATTTTGTAACCCGCAAAGGGGAGTAACTTCGTTGTCGGTTGATCGTCATTACGATGTGTGCAAAACCACATCCGGTCACCGGGCAACAACAAAGGAATACGCTAGCGTATTCCTTTGTTGTTGTAAGTGAGACCTTGCCGAATGGCAAGGTCTATGCATAAAAAGCAGCGGCTAACGTCATTCGGCGTTGGCCGTTTTTTTATGCATGGGGGAATTATGAATACTGTCGGCACACCGTTGTTGTGGGGCGGCTTCGCTGTTGTGGTGGTGATTATGTTGGCCATCGACCTGCTGCTACAGGGTCGTCGTGGCGCACATACCATGTCGATGAAGCAGGCGGCAGCCTGGTCTATCGTCTGGGTCACGCTGTCGTTACTGTTTAACGCCGCATTCTGGTGGTATCTGGCCCAAACGCAGGGCCGCGCCGTTGCCGACCCACAGGCGCTGGCGTTCCTAACCGGCTATCTGATCGAGAAATCACTGGCGGTAGATAACGTCTTTGTCTGGTTGATGCTGTTCAGCTACTTCTCGGTACCGCCTGCGTTACAGCGTCGGGTACTGGTGTACGGCGTACTGGGCGCGATTGTGCTGCGTACGATTATGATCTTCGCAGGTAGCTGGCTTATCGCCCAGTTCGAATGGCTGCTGTACGTCTTTGGCGCGTTCCTGCTGTTTACCGGCGTGAAGATGGCGCTGGCGAAAGAAGACGCTTCCGGTATCGGCGACAGACCGTTAGTCCGCTGGCTGCGGAGTCATTTACGCATGACCGATACCATCGAAGACGAAAAATTCTTCGTGCGTAAAAACGGACTGCTGTTCGTCACGCCGCTGATGCTGGTGTTGATTCTGGTTGAGCTGAGTGATGTCATTTTTGCCGTCGACAGTATTCCGGCAATCTTCGCCGTCACAACCGACCCGTTCATCGTGTTGACCTCGAACCTGTTTGCTATTTTGGGTCTGCGTGCGATGTACTTCCTGCTGGCTGGCGTGGCGGAGCGTTTCTCCATGCTGAAATACGGCTTGTCGGTCATTCTGGTGTTTATCGGTATTAAGATGCTGATCGTCGATTTCTACCATATCCCGATCGCTATCTCGTTAGGCGTGGTGTTCGGTATTCTGTTCGTTACGCTGGTCGTGAATGCGTGGGTTAATCACCAGCACGATAAAAAGCAGCAAATACAGTAACTTTCATTCGCTAGCTGAAAAGCCCGACAACACACTGCGTGCGTCGGGCTTTTTGTTTATCATGTCAAAATAATGTTAATTTAAAGTTATAAAACATGATCTGAACGCAAAAATCAGGAGATTTCGCTTTCCGGGACTTCATCTTTCCATATACTCAACCAGGCAAACACTTTGTTACATCCAGAAAGATGCGTCATCAGAATGCACACTGGATGAGCAACAACACAATGAAAGGATTACTACATGACTACGCAACGTTCATCGGGGCTGCTCTCGCGTTTGGCGCAAGGGAGCCTGGTTAAACAAATTTTGATCGGTTTAGTACTGGGGATATTGCTGGCGCTGGTGTCAAAACCTGCTGCAGAAGCCGTCGGGCTGTTGGGTACGCTGTTTGTTGGCGCATTAAAAGCCGTGGCACCTATTCTGGTCCTGATGCTGGTTATGGCGTCCATCGCTAACCACCAGCACGGACAAAAAACCAATATCCGTCCAATCCTGTTCCTTTACCTGCTGGGAACATTTTCCGCAGCATTAGCGGCGGTTGTCTTCAGCTTCGCCTTCCCGTCCACACTGCATCTTTCCAGCAGCGCCAGCGACATCGTACCGCCATCCGGCATTGTCGAAGTCATGCGTAGCCTGCTGATGAGCATGGTTTCTAACCCGATTGATGCTCTGCTTAACGCCAACTATATCGGCATTCTGGTATGGGCCGTCGGCCTGGGTTTTGCGCTGCGTCATGGGAATGAAACGACCAAGAATCTGGTCAATGATATGTCCAACGCCGTCACCTTTATGGTGAAGCTGGTGATTCGTTTCGCGCCGATCGGTATTTTCGGTCTGGTCTCCTCTACGCTGGCAACGACCGGTTTTGCCACCCTTTGGGGCTACGCTCAACTGCTAGCCGTGCTGGTAGGCTGTATGCTGCTGGTCGCGCTGGTGGTTAACCCGCTGCTGGTATTCTGGAAAATTCGCCGTAACCCGTATCCGCTGGTGCTGGCCTGTCTGCGTGAAAGCGGCGTGTATGCCTTCTTTACCCGCAGCTCCGCGGCAAACATTCCGGTGAATATGGCGCTGTGTGAGAAGTTGAATCTGGATCGTGATACCTACTCAGTGTCTATTCCGCTGGGGGCCACCATTAATATGGCGGGTGCGGCGATCACCATTACCGTGCTGACGCTGGCGGCGGTGAATACGCTGGGTATTCCGGTCGATTTACCGACAGCGCTGTTACTCAGCGTGGTGGCTTCGCTGTGTGCCTGTGGCGCATCGGGCGTGGCGGGTGGTTCGCTGCTGTTAATCCCGCTGGCGTGCAACATGTTCGGGATTCCGAATGACATCGCCATGCAGGTGGTTGCCGTTGGCTTTATCATCGGGGTGCTGCAGGACTCCTGTGAAACGGCCTTGAACTCTTCTACAGATGTTCTGTTTACCGCTGCAGCCTGTCAGGCAGAAGACGAACGTCTGGCAAACAACGCCCTGCGCGGCTAATCTCTGTTCCCCTCCGTCATCGGGCGGAGGGGTTCTTATCTTGTACGCTTTTTTCAATTTTGAACGGATCAATTCCGCGTTTTTGCATCCGCCGGAAGCGAATAATGTTCAGGCCGTTCATCACCAGAAAACTCCCTTCGATCATCGTCCCGCCAATCGATCCCAGCCAGAAATTATGGATAACCCAACAGGCGGTTGCGCACCACATAACGCAACGCACGGTTAACCCTTGGCAGCGAAACAGCGCCCAGGTGCTGGCCAGCGTGCCGATTATCGGCAACAGCTCCATCGCATGCTGTAATTTCGCAAGCCCGAGAACCAGGGTGAGGATAATAAAAACGGTCATTACCCACAGTTTGCGGGTATGCATCGAGACGAGTGTGCGGATAGTATTAAGCTCGGCACTCATTCCTGCAGGCCAGGCGCCCATCAGGAAAAAATGCACACCAATGGTGGCACTATAGACAGCGAGTTGCAGCCGGAACCGACGCTCATCGCGATTGAAAAAGGTGGTAATGCCGATTAGAAAGGCGATGACACCTACGCCCTGAGCCAGCCAATACGCGGTCATGCAAGCAACCCCAACTCCATTTCGTAGGCCGGATAAGGCATGTTCTCCGCCATCCGGCCACGGTTTGAGCCTGATGGCGCTGCGCTTATCAGGCCCACATCTTTACAATCAAAGGGTTACGCCGCTTTTAAAGATAGCCAGTTCTCTAAAATCGTTTCGCTCGTTGCAGGTTTGCTTACCGTTGGCGATATCGACGATGGTATCGACAAATTCTTCCAGTAACTGCGGCATCGCTTTGCCGTGGATCAGTTGTCCGGCGTCAAAATCGATCCAGTGCTTTTTCTTCGCTGCCAGCTCGCTGTTGGTAGCAATTTTCACCGTCGGCACAAATCCACCATACGGCGTACCGCGACCGGTACTGAACAACACCATATGACAGCCCGCGCCCGCCAGTGCACTGGTGGCGACTGCGTCGTTACCCGGTGCGCTTAGCAGGTTCAGGCCGTGCGTTTTCAGACGTTCGCCATAGCGCAATACGTCCACCACCTGGCTGGAACCCGCTTTCTGGGTACAGCCCAGCGATTTATCTTCCAGGGTGGTGATACCGCCCGCTTTGTTACCCGGCGATGGGTTCTCGTAGATCGGCTGGTCGTGAGCAATGAAGTACTGTTTGAAGTCATTCACCATAGTGACCAGCTTGCCGAACGTTTCTTCGTCACGGCAGTGGTCCATCAACAACTGCTCGGCGCCGAACATTTCCGGTACTTCGGTCAGCACGGTGGTGCCGCCGTTGGCAATCACGTAGTCGGAGAAACGGCCCAACATCGGGTTGGCGGTAATGCCGGACAGACCGTCAGAGCCGCCGCATTCCAGACCAAACTTCAACTCGCCCAGCTTACCAGGTTCACGCTTATCGTTACGCATCACGTTGTACAACTGGTGAAGATGTTCGATCCCCGCTTCCACTTCGTCTTCCTGGTGTTGACAGACCATAAAGTGAACGCGATCGGGATCATACTCGCCTAAGGTTTCGCGAAAAGCGTCAACCTGGTTGTTTTCACAGCCGAGGCCGACCACCAGCACTGCGCCCGCGTTCGGGTGGCGCACCATGTTTTGCAGCATGGTGCGGGTGTTGATATGGTCGTCACCCAGTTGTGAGCAGCCGTAGGTGTGGCTGAAGAGATGCACGCCGTCGATACCTTCGGCGTCGTTGGTCTCTTTCAGGAAGCGATTCTGCATCTGACGGGCCATGGCGTTGACGCAGCCTACTGTCGGCAGGATCCACAATTCGTTACGCACGCCAACATCGCCGTTGGCACGACGGTAGATCTGTACATCACGATCCGCTGGTTGCGCTTCAGGTTCCTGAAAGTCGGGTTGATAGCTATATTCATCCAGATCGCTCAGATTGGTACGCGTGTTATGAGCATGAATATGCTCGCCCGCCGCGATATCCACCAAAGCATGGCCGATCGGTAGGCCATATTTCATGACGTTCTCACCCTGTGCGATCTCGCAGAGTGCGAATTTATGACCACGAGAGACCGCCTGGCGCAGGGTTACCGCCTGCCCGTCAACGGTCACGTCGGTTCCTTCAGCCAAATCAGCGAGCGCTACCGCAACGTTATCCAGCGTATGGATCTTGATGTATTGCATATCAACCCCGGACCTTAGTTCAGTTCAATGGCGAAATAATCGCGCGCATTGTTGAAGCAAATGTTTTTCACCATTTCACCCAGCAGTTGGATGTCGGCCGGGGCTTCGCCCGCAGTAACCCAACGACCGATCATCTGGCACAGAATACGACGGAAGTATTCGTGACGGGTGTAAGACAGGAAGCTACGGCTGTCGGTCAGCATGCCGACGAAGCGGCTCAGCAGGCCCAGTTGCGCCAGCTGTGTCATCTGACGTTCCATCCCGTCTTTCTGATCGTTGAACCACCAGCCGGAACCGAACTGCATTTTGCCCGGCATGCCTTCGCCCTGGAAGTTACCGATCATGGTGCCCAGCACTTCGTTATCGCGCGGGTTCAGGCAGTACAGAATGGTTTTCGGCAGCAGGTTCTGTTCGTTCTGCTTACTCAGCAGTTTGGACAGTTCTTCCGCCATCGGACGGTCATTGATGGAGTCGAAGCCGACGTCCGCGCCCAGCAGTTTGAACTGACGCAGGTTGTTATTACGCAGCGCGCCGATGTGGTACTGCTGTACCCATTCGCGACGTGCGTATTCTGCACCGAGGAACACCAGCACAGCGGTTTTGAACTGGGCGACTTCATGCTCGCTCAGGGTTTCACCGGCCAGACGACGAGCCAGGATGCTATCCAGCTCCGCTTCGTTAGATTCCGCGAAAAGGACAACGTCCAGCGCGTGGTCAGACACTTTACAGCCGTGAGCGGCGAAGTGGTCCAGACGTTTGGTCAGCGCGGTCTGCAGGTCGGCGAAACGACGGATATCGGTGTCAGAGACTTCACCGAGCTTGGCCATGTAATCGTTAAAGGTCGCCAGTTCGATGTTGAAGGCTTTATCCGGCCGCCAGCTCGGCAGCACTTTCACATCAAAACTTCCGTCTTTGGCAACGGCGGCGTGATGCTCCAGAGAATCGATCGGGTCATCGGTGGTGCCGACCATTTTCACGTTCATCTGCTGCATGATGCCACGCGCGGAGAATTGATCCTGCGCCAGCAGTTCGTTGCACTGGTTCCAAATTTCGTCAGCCGTTGCCGGAGACAGCAGCTTACCTGTAATACCAAACGGGCGACGTAACTCGAGGTGGGTCCAGTGGTACAGCGGGTTACCGATAGTGTGCGGAACCGTAGCGGCCCAGGCATCAAACTTCTCACGATCGGAGGCATCGCCGGTACACAGGCGCTCAGCGACGCCGTTGGTACGCATCGCACGCCACTTATAGTGGTCACCCTTCAGCCAGATGTCATACAGGTTATTAAAACGGTAGTTTTCAGCGATTTGTTGCGGTGGTAAATGGCAGTGGTAATCGAAGATCGGCTGGTCTTTGGCGTAATCATGATACAGACGGCGGGCAAATTCGGTATCCAGCAGGAAATCTTCAGTCATAAACGGAGTCATTATCGTCTTCCTCTCAACGAGTGCGTCAGATTGCTTATGTTTTGATGTTGACAAAGTTATCACACCAATTTCCACACCCCGAAGATATTTTCGTGAGTTAGATCAACAAATGATGACAAAAAAATTACTCTCAAAGAGGTAAATCATGCCTCAGGCCGCGCCAGTACTGGCTTTGCTGAATCGAAATAATGACCACACGAAGATTCACACTTTTGTGATGGCACTCACCTTTTAAAGTTGTATGACAAGTTATCTTTTGGCCGTCGCGATACATAAGCCGACGGAATGCAAATTACCGATGTATCAACATCGGATTGACCGGTACGGAAACCGAATTAGCACAACTATTGACATGGCAACGTTCGGGGAGTACCGGCTTTTTTTTCGGTTCCCCCTCGTAAAAGAACATCCTCCGCCCTGAACTGGAAGATGACCGCTCGTTGGCGGACATAACAAAACGATGAGGTTTTACATGCGTAAAATTAAAGGGTTACGTTGGTACATGATCGCACTGGTGACGCTTGGCACCGTGTTGGGTTACCTCACACGTAACACTGTGGCGGCAGCTGCGCCAACTCTGATGGAAGAGTTACACATCTCCACTCAACAGTATTCCTATATCATCGCAGCGTATTCTGCTGCTTACACCGTAATGCAACCCGTGGCAGGTTACGTGCTTGATGTACTCGGCACAAAAATCGGTTACGCGATGTTCGCCGTTCTGTGGGCCGTCTTCTGTGGCGCGACCGCACTGGCTGGCAGCTGGGGCGGACTGGCGCTGGCGCGAGGCGCGGTAGGTGCAGCTGAAGCCGCAATGATCCCGGCTGGCCTGAAAGCCAGTTCAGAATGGTTTCCGGCAAAAGAACGTTCCATCGCCGTGGGTTATTTCAACGTTGGTTCTTCTATCGGCGCGATGATTGCACCGCCGTTGGTGGTCTGGGCTATCGTCATGCACAGTTGGCAGATGGCATTCATTATTTCCGGCGCCCTGAGCTTCATCTGGGCGATGTCCTGGCTGGTGTTCTACAAACATCCACGCGACCAGAAAAAACTGTCTGATGAAGAACGTGATTACATTCTGAACGGCCAGGAATCACAGCATAAAAACACAACCTCGAAGAAAATGTCGCTCGGCCAGATCCTGCGTAACCGCCAGTTCTGGGGCATCGCGCTGCCGCGTTTCCTGGCAGAACCGGCGTGGGGGACATTCAACGCCTGGATCCCGCTGTTCATGTTCAAAGTCTACGGCTTTAACCTGAAAGAAATCGCCATGTTTGCCTGGATGCCGATGCTGTTTGCTGACCTGGGCTGTATCGTTGGGGGTTACCTGCCACCGCTGTTCCAGCGTTGGTTCGGCGTGAACCTGATCGTGTCCCGTAAAATGGTGGTCACCATGGGCGCGCTGCTGATGATTGGCCCTGGCATGATTGGTCTGTTCACCAGCCCGTACATCGCTATCGCCCTGCTGTGCATCGGCGGCTTTGCTCACCAGGCGCTGTCCGGTGCGCTGATTACGCTCTCTTCTGACGTATTTGGTCGTAATGAAGTGGCAACCGCGAACGGTCTGACCGGTATGTCCGCCTGGCTTGCAAGCACGCTGTTTGCTTTGGTCGTTGGCGCGCTGGCCGACACCATCGGTTTTAGCCCGCTGTTCGCCGTGCTGGCGGTATTCGACCTGCTTGGCGCGTTGGTCATCTGGACGGTACTACAGAACAAATCAGCCAGCGAGATAGATTCAGGTCCACAGACGGGCGATCCCGCGACGCAAAGTTAACCAGATGCGATACAGCAAGGTTATATAATGCTAAGCCGCCAGCTATCTGGCGGCTTTTTTGTCCTCGCGAGTGGAGGCGTAATCGCAAAAGTGGTATAACAAATATAGTCTGCCGTATCATGCCTGGAGCGCATATGGAAATCACTGAACCACGCCGTTTATACCAACAACTTGCCGCTGATCTTAAAGAACGCATTGAGCAGGGCGTCTATCTGGTGGGTGACAAACTTCCCGCCGAGCGCTTTATCGCCGATGAAAAAAATGTCAGCCGTACCGTGGTTCGTGAAGCGATTATCATGCTGGAAGTTGAGGGCTATGTTGAAGTGCGTAAAGGATCGGGGATCCACGTCATCTCTAACCAACCCAAACATTATGTTGCTCCCGACGAAGGTCTGGAATTCGCCAGTTACGGTCCTTTTGAGCTGCTTCAGGCTCGACAGCTCATTGAAAGCAACATTGCCGAGTTTGCCGCCACTCAGGTGACCAAACAGGACATCATGAAACTGATGGAAATTCAGGAGAAGTCGCGTAATGAAAAAAGCTTTCGTGACTCCGAATGGGATCTCCAGTTCCATGTGCAGGTCGCGCTGGCCACGCAGAACTCCGCCCTGGCCGCCATCGTGGAAAAAATGTGGACTCAGCGTATTCACAACCCTTACTGGAAAAAACTGCACGACCACATCGACTCGCGTACGGTAGATAACTGGTGCGACGACCATGATCAGATCCTGCGGGCGCTGATTCGCAAAGATCCCCATGCCGCGAAACTGGCGATGTGGCAGCATCTGGAGAACACGAAGCAGATGCTGTTTAACGAAACCAGCGATGATTTTGAGTTCAACGCGGACCGTTACCTTTTTACTGAAAATCCGGTCGTTCATCTCGATACGGCCGCTAACGGCGCAAAATAATCAATCTTATCGATACAGGCGTGACGAAGCGCCTGTACCTGATGCTTGGTAAGCATTAGGTATAAAATGTCAGCCTGTGTAAATCCTCTCGCCTCCCTCTAATGCGATAAGCAAAATCAGAGTTCAGCAACCGTAATTTCTATAACGGACAACGTTGACCTTTGTTACAATTAGATGCTATTTGAATTTTTGTGTTTAAGAGCTTGCTAACTTCACAACTTCACAGGGAACAGTTCAGGCCGTGAATTTGTATCAGACCGCGCACCTTGCAAAAAACATCAATAAAATCGCGGTGTTACAAAATCCAGAAAAACCGGCATGACGATAACCGATTCTCCAGGAATATTGAATGGAACTACTGACTCAATTACTGAATGCTTTATGGGCTCAGGATTTTGAAACTCTGGCCAATCCTTCCATGATTGGCATGCTCTATTTTGTACTATTTACCATTTTGTTTCTGGAAAATGGACTGCTGCCAGCAGCGTTTTTACCCGGCGACAGTTTGCTGGTACTGGTCGGCGTGCTTATTGCCAAAGGCGCAATGGGTTTTCCGCAAACGGTACTGCTACTCACCACCGCGGCCAGCCTCGGCTGTTGGCTTAGTTATATCCAGGGGCGATGGCTGGGAAACACCCGCACCGTGCAAAACTGGTTGTCGCACCTTCCTGCGCATTACCATCAGCGCGCGCATCATCTTTTTCATAAGCATGGCTTGTCTGCGCTGCTGGTTGGTCGCTTCATTGCGTTTGTCAGAACATTACTGCCGACCATCGCAGGGTTATCCGGCCTGAATAATGCGCGCTTTCAGTTCTTTAACTGGATGAGCGGATTGCTTTGGGTCCTGATCCTCACAACGCTTGGCTATCTGCTGGGCAAAACGCCGGTATTTCTTAAGTATGAAGATCAGCTCATGTCTTGCCTGATGCTGCTTCCTGTGGTGTTACTGGTGTTTGGTCTGGCGGGTTCATTGGTTGTGCTGTGGAAAAAGAAATACGGGAACCGAGGATAAATTATGCTGAAATCATGCATAACGCTCCGACGACTTGCCTGGACCACTACCTTTATGCTGTTTATCGGCGCGCTGCTCCTGACCTGGTCGGTTATTCGCCAGCAGGAGTCAACGCTTGCCATTCGCGCCATAAACCAGGGAGCCAGCATGCCTGATGGCTTCTCTATCTGGCATCACCTGGATGCCAACGGCATCCGCTTTAAAAGTATTACCCCGCAAAATGACGCGCTGCTGATCACTTTTGATTCCAGCGCGCAGAGCGCAGCCGCCAAAGTGGTGCTGGACCGTACGTTGCCACATGGCTTCGTCATCGCTCAGCAGGATGATGATAATCAGGCGGTGCAGTGGTTATCCCGCTTACGTGATACCCCGCACCGTTTTGGTTAATCTCCAGGAATCTGAATTAGATCACTCACTTTGGTGATTTCACCGTTTAGCGCCTATGATTAATAAACTGGGATTATGGCCCAACGTTTTATTAATCTGGAGCATCGACCGCAAGCCACAACGTCGAATCACAATGGAAGGTTCAAGAATGAAATACCGCATCGCTTTGGCTATTAGCCTTTTCGCTCTCAGTGCCGGCAGTTACGCCACCCCCCTCTGTCAGGAAAAAGAACAGGATATTCAGCGGGAGATTAGCTATGCCGAAAAGCACAACAATCAGAACCGCATCAATGGTCTGAACAAAGCACTTAGTGAGGTTCGGGCCAATTGTACTGACAGCAAACTGCGCGCCGACCATCAGAAAAAAATCGCAGAGCAGAAAGATGAGATAGCCGAGCGTCAAGATGATTTAGCCGAGGCGAAGCAAAAAGGCGATGCGGATAAAATTGCCAAACGCGAACGTAAGCTTGCCGAAGCTCAGAATGAGCTGAAAGAACTCGAATCACGCGATTACTAAGTACGGTAACTACCCACTCAACTGGAGAAAACTATGTCGAAAGATAATGCTACGGACAACCTGCGCGCTGAGCTGAAATCTCTTGCGGATACGCTTGAAGAAGTACTTAGCTCCTCTGGCGATAAGTCGAAGGAAGAGATGAGTAAAATTCGCAGCAAAGCCGAACACGCCCTGCGGGAGAGCCGTCATCGTCTGAGTGAAACCAGCGATGTGATTGCCAAACAGACCCGTGAAGCCGCGGCCAAAGCCGATAACTATGTACGCGAAAACCCATGGACTGGCGTCGGGATTGGCGCTGCAGTCGGTGTGGTGCTTGGTGTACTGCTGTCGCGCCGTTAACAATGGCTGACTCTCAACACGCACAAGGTCCAGGCAAAAGCGTACTGGGTATTGGACAGCGGATCCTGACGATTCTCGTTGAGATCGTAGAAACGCGGTTGCGGCTGGCCGTCGTGGAACTGGAAGAGGAAAAATCAAATCTCATCCAGATCCTGCTGATGCTTGGGCTGACCATGCTGTTCGCGGCGTTTGGGCTGATGAGCCTGATGGTGCTTATCATCTGGGCCATTGATCCGCAATATCGCCTGAACGCAATGATTGCCACCACCGTTGTGCTGTTGGTTATGGCGCTTATTGGCGGGATATGGACTCTGCGTAAAGCTCGCAAAACAACGCTGCTACGCCATACGCGCCACGAACTCGCAAACGACAGGCAGGCCCTGGAGGATGATGCATAATGAGCAGTAAAGTCGAACGTCAACAACGTAAGGCGCAACTGCTTGGACAGATCCAGCAGCAACGGCTGGATCTGTCTGCTACTCGCCGCGACTGGCTGGAGGCCACCGAAGTCTACGATCGTGGCTGGAAAACGCTGTTGAACCTACGCGGCTGGGTGTTAGTGGGTAGCAGTATCATGGCAGTTCGTACCATTCGTAACCCTAATCTGCTGGTACGCTGGGCGAAGCGCGGTTTTAGCGTCTGGAGCATCTGGCGTCTGGTTAAAGCGACCATCAGGCAGCAACAACTGCGCGGCTAATCCCCCACTCCCCTAACCTCAAAATTTTTGAAAAAATTTGACAGTTTTCCTTGCTAACAATTGTCATTAAGCACGTTTATGATTCTCTCCATCGACAGCAACGACGCGCTCTGCAGCGTCGTTGCACACAAAACACAATAAGCCGCCTGAGTGGTTTCCTGGAGTGAATGATGAAGAAATTAGAAGATGTTGGTGTACTGGTAGCGCGCATTCTGATGCCAATCCTGTTTATTTCCGCAGGCTGGGGAAAAATCACCGGATATGCGGGTACCCAACAGTATATGGAAGCCATGGGCGTGCCTGGTTTTATGTTGCCGCTGGTCATCCTGCTTGAGTTTGGCGGTGGTCTGGCAATCCTGTTCGGCTTCCTGACCCGTACTACCGCGCTGTTCACCGCAGGCTTCACGCTGCTGACAGCGTTCATCTTCCACAGCAACTTTGCGGAAGGCGTGAACTCTCTGATGTTCATGAAAAACCTGACCATCGCAGGCGGTTTCCTGCTGCTGGCTATCACCGGTCCGGGCGCATTCAGCATCGACCGTGTACTGAATAAAAAGTGGTAAGCGAACTATACTGAACACATGAAAAAGCGAGGAGACATCTCCTCGCTTTTGCTATCTGAGGAGGCGATAAAATGGGACAACTGATTGACGGCGTATGGCATGACACCTGGTATGACACCAAATCAACCGGGGGAAAATTTCAACGTTCAGCATCGGCTTACCGCAACTGGCTCACCGCGGATGGCGCACCGGGTCCAACGGGCGAAGGGGGATTCGCTGCCGAAAAAGACCGCTATCATCTCTACGTTTCTCTGGCCTGTCCGTGGGCGCACCGTACGCTGATTTTGCGTAAGCTCAAAGGGCTGGAACCGTTTATTTCCGTTTCCGTTGTGCATCCGCTGATGCTGGAAAACGGCTGGACCTTTGATGATACCTTCCCGGCTGCAACCGGCGATACGCTGTATCAACACGAGTTTCTTTACCAGCTCTATCTGCACGCCGATCCGCATTACAGCGGTCGGGTAACCGTCCCGGTGTTGTGGGATAAAAAAAATCACACCATTGTCAGCAACGAATCTGCGGAGATCATCCGCATGTTTAACACCGCTTTTGATGCTTTGGGCGCAAAAGCCGGGGATTACTACCCGTCAGCCCTGCAAAGTCAAATCGACGAGCTGAATGGCTGGATTTATGACAACGTCAATAACGGTGTGTACAAAGCCGGATTTGCCACCAGCCAGGAAGCGTACGATGACGCCGTGGAAAAAGTCTTCCAATCCCTGGCGCGTCTGGAGCAAATTCTGGGGCAGCATCGCTATCTGACCGGCAACCAGTTAACAGAAGCAGATATTCGCCTGTGGACCACGCTGGTACGTTTTGATCCCGTGTATGTGACCCATTTCAAGTGCGACAAATACCGGATTAGCGATTATCTGAACCTGTATGGTTTCCTGCGCGACATCTACCAGATACCGGGCATTGCGGAAACCGTCAATTTCGATCACATCCGTAATCACTACTTCCGTAGCCATAAAACCATTAACCCGACTGGTATTATTTCTGTTGGGCCGTGGCAGGACCTTAACGAACCCCACGGGCGTAACGAGCGTTTCGCGTAATTTACACTGGCCCCTTTGGGGAATACCGATTAGTTAAGCATGTATGGCGAACATGTGATTTTTGCTCAGGGTTCCGTTCACCTCAGCGGTGTCATTTCTTTGAAACGCCGTTACCCGTGAACGTGCAAGGGAGGCTCACCGCCGCCTCCCTTGCATCCCAGGCTCCCGGCGGGAAAATCGTCGCTGCGCGATTCATTCGTCTTATGCCGTCTGCCTGTCGGGTCGGGGCCGAGCCTGCATCCCTGCAGGCCATCCCCTCTGCCCGCATCCCTGCGGGCAGACCCGGTCAGCCGTCAACGCCTCATCGATTTTCAGCCGGACATGGGTCATCGCTTCAACGCTCTGACTTCCAGTAAAATCTGTTTTGCTGTTCAGATATATTCAAATAAAAATACAGATGGTCAGGTGTGGCTGGTCCGGCTGAAAATTGCCGACGTGTTTCCGTAAGGCCGGGAGAACCCGCAGGGATGCGGGTTCAGGGCGCGCTTTGCAAGGACGCTTCATCGCGCCCGGCCCGAAAGCCTGAAGGAATAAGCGGAGGGAACCACGAAGTGGCAATTT
>NZ_SZWW01000035.1:0-13242 GCF_005280955.1 Citrobacter sp. wls717 | reverse complement strand
GCAGGGGGTCGCGGGTTCGAGTCCCGTCCATTCCGCCACTATTCAGAAAGCCTGAATCAGAAATGATTCAGGCTTTCGTCGTTTTAGCCCACCCCAAATAACAATCCCATCATTACACTGCATTGCAACCTCCGCGCTGCCGGGCGGGAAACACATCAGGTCATCCTTAACCCGACGCATATCGTAGAGGCGATTAACCCGCGAAGTGATTCATCACGCAGGCGAAGCGGGGTGAAAAGTTATCGCCAATAAGAACCGTTTCCTCATTCAGGCGCTTCAGCATATACAGCTTGTCGGCACGTTCGTAAGCGTCGAAAAAGAGGTAATCGACAGCATCCGTTGCGTCATCATCGGGGGATTTTTCACGTCCATCGGGAGTGAGCATGAAAACGCCTGCGGTATGGCCGAGCGGACGGGCGTAGCGAAAGAACAGTTTTCGGCTAACAGTGAACTCACCATCATCACTTTTGAATTTCCCCTGTACTGACAATGAAAGGTGTCCGGAATTGTAGCTCGTGATCAGCATAATTCCGTTGAGTTCCTTTTTGCTATTTTGGATGTCGAGTATCGACGTAAATTCCGATGAGCATGAAAAGCTGATTTCTTGTTTCTTCGCATTCCCGACGATAATGAAAAAAGCAATGGCCGCCAGCCCAAAAATGGCAATTACCACTGACCACAGTAAAGGAGAGTGATCGCTTTCCTGCTTCATATCATTCCTCATAATGACGATATTGGCTGACGCAATGGTAATAGCCGAGGTTTAGTCCGCATTCAGCGGCAAACGACCACTCAACCAGGTTATGGTTGCTCGCCCACGTATTAAGATAGAGATCTTTTGGATGCGAACAGTTTGGGTTAATCCCCACTGACTTGAATATATCCAGCGCTTTCTTTTCAGTTATGGTATCGGTAAGAGCGTTCCCTAATATATGTACCCGGCATTGCTCGTAGTCGATTGTCCGCAGAATAGCTGCGTCCGTCATGGCGATTTCATTGGGTATCCATGTTAACCATGCTGTAGCCAGCACTGCGATACCGGTGATTAACGTTGTTATCGCGACTGGCCATCGGTTTCGGTTCTTTTTGTTGAGCTTCTTTGCAACATGGGCAATTCGCGCTGGAGTTTGCGCCTCTTCCAGTTGCTGAATATTGATATTGACGTCGCCCATCCGAAATCCCATTCGCGGAATGGTGACGATGAGTTCGGCAGGGTGACCCGTTGACGTTATTGCTTTGCGCAGAAATGAAATGTGCTGGTTGAGATTGGCATCCGTCGCCCGGGCGCCATTATGCTGGAAAACATTCAGCAGAATTTCATCGCGCGAGGAAATCTCTTTACCATTTTGCAACAAATAGAGCAGTAATTGCGTTGCCACATTATTCAATGTCGCCATTTCACCTGATGTCAGGTCTTTTAGGGTATTTTTATTTGGTCTGAAAACTAAGCCATCACCAATAATTACGGATTTAATTTTGTTTATTGGTATATGAGAAATCACTGATGTCTCCTTTAAAGCAGGATATCTCGCATTCGAGTGGGGGAAGCAATAGCATAACATAATTCATTTATAAAAAATGGTTGCGCCATAGATCGCTTCATTAATATTTATATAACAATATTTTAATATTTCTTATAAGATGTCTCATTCTCCTTTCTCTCTGTCACTATCTTATTGTCATTACTCGCTTTTGATATCCACTTTCATTTTTACAAAACTTTCATAAATACATTTTGCCTGGTATCCGGACTAAATAAAAAAATAGTTGATAGATAAAAACTCTATAAAAACGCAAAATAATAGATATTAACGCTGGTGCGCGCCTGAATTTTGGCGGTTTTTTAGGTAAACGATCGTTATGCAGACGGTGATACAACACGATTCCCTGAGTTTGATTAATACCGTATTTTTGCATTGTGTCATTTTTCTGCCGACTTAATATAAGCCCCGAAACAGCCTGAACAGCTGTGGACGGTATTTCGTATGGAATGCCAGTGATGTTCAAAATAAGGGGCGGGTTGAGATGGATTGTTTGCAGGGATATGCGCTACCGCCACCTGCAGATCAGCATTTCCCTGACGTTAAGTGTCTGCGGAAATAGATCGTCGGAATAACTAAAAACGGATATAAGGTTAAGTAGTAATATGAAAATGAAAAACGTGGCTGTGGCCTGCGCGCTGATGGCGGGAATGACTTTGACTGCCTCTTCTGCTTTCGCTGCAAAAAATGTCGAGCCGACCAACGGTAAAATTCAATTCACCGGTTCTCTGGTTAATTCCGCATGCGGTCTGGCACCTGAATCCAGCCCGGTGCAGGTTAATTTTGGTGAGATCCCAACCTCTCAGTTAAAAGACAACCAACGCGCTGGCGTTAAGCATGCCAAAATCGTTCTTCAGGGCTGCGACACCACCGTTGCGAAAACGGCCACTGTGACCTATACCCCGGCAACGATTGATACCGACAACAACGCCCTGGCCGCATTCACCTCTGGTACTGCAAAGGGCGCGGGTATTGGTATGGTTGACAGCGGCAACCAGGACGTGGAATGGGGTAAAGCTGCCTCTCAGGTCAACATCACTGACGGCGAAACCGACATTGATTTCGTTGCTTATCTGCAGGCAAACAACGCTTCTGCAGCGGTAACGCCGGGTGATTTCGAATCTACCGTTAATTTCCAGATCGACTATCAGTAATTACCCGCAGCGGGCGCATTAATGCGCCTGCTTAACCCTTCCTGCGAATAACTGAAAGGAAATACGGTTATGCCTGGATGGCGAATTTTACTGCTTTTTGTCTTTATCTCGCCTGCATGGGTTATGGCTGGCGCCAATCGTCTAAACAGTACGCCCGGCAAAATGCGCATGCGAGGAAATATTATTGAGGCTGCCTGTTATGTTGACCCGCGCGACCGGTCGCTACTGGTTGAATTCGATGATCTCTCTGCCAGAGATATTTCCGGAAGACCAGAAAAAGTGTCCGCGCATGATTTCAGTATTCATTTGCTGGGATGTTCATTAGGGGATTCTCAACATTCCGGGAATGTGTTTCAACGCGCCAATATTACCTTTTCTGGTGCGCCTGACAGGGACAATCCTGATTATCTGAGCGTGCAGTCGGAAACTGAACATTTAGCAATAGAAATATACGACAGCAAAGGACAGCAAATTCGTCTGGGCGAACCATCACCAGATTATGTGCTTAACCCAGGGAAGAACACACTCAACTTTACGGCTTATTTGATCTCCCGTGACGGAAGAATGACATCCGGCGAATTTACTGCGGTCACGCATTTTGTTGTGAATTATCTCTGAGCTGCACTGCAATTCGGGTATCTGAAGGTTTGCGAACGAAAATGATCACGCTGAAAACAGATAAAAAACGCCTGGCGCTATTTATTACTCTGGTTTGTGCCTCTGCATGGGCTGAAGCGGATGAGGCCATTGAATTTAATACTGACGTACTGGACGCCAGTGACCGGCAGAATGTCGATTTGCAGCGTTTTTCCGAAGGCAACTTTGTGACTCCCGGAGAATATCTGCTGGATGTTCGAATTAACAGCCAGGAAATCCCTCAGCAGTCGATCCGCTATATTGTCGATCCTGCCAACCCGCATAAATCCATGGCGTGTCTGACGCAGCAACAACTCGAATTACTGGCGCTCAAAGAAGAGGCGCTGACCTATATTCATCCGATTAGCGCGACCTGCTATGACATTTCCCATCTGCCGGGCGTAGCGTTGAATAATAGCGCAGGCGTACTGGACATTACCGTGCCGCAAGCATGGATGAAATATACCGATCCCGACTGGACGCCGCCGGAGCGCTGGGATAATGGCGTCGCCGGGCTGATTTTTGACTACAGCATCTCGGGTCAGGCCACACATTACGAGCAGGGGGGCGATCATTACCGCTCTCTTTCTGGCTACGGGCAAACAGGCTTTAACCTCGGCGCGTGGCGCTTTCGCGGGCAGTATCAGGCCAATTACGCTTCCGATGATAATCGTGGGCGTATCGACTGGGATCAGATCTATGCTTATCGCCCATTACCGATGCAGGCGGCAAAACTGACGCTTGGCGAAATCTATCTGAATTCTCAGGTTTTTGATTCGGTACGTTTCACCGGGGTTAACCTCGCCAGCGATGAGCGTATGTTGCCACCGAATTTGCAGGGTTACGCGCCTGAAGTTCATGGCATCGCGCGGAGTAACGCGAAGGTCACCGTCAGTCAGCAGGGACGTGTTATCTATCAAACCACCGTTCCTGCGGGGCCGTTTAATATTCAGGATCTGCACGGCTCGGTACGCGGGACATTGGATGTACGCGTTGAGGAGCAGGATGGCAGCGTACAAACCTTTCAGGTTAATACCGCCGATATTCCCTACCTGACGCGCCCAGGCTACGTTCGCTACAACGCCGCGGTCGGTAAGCCATCGCTTTACAACCATGACATTCAGGGCCCTGCGTTTTATACCGGCGATTTCTCATGGGGGGTCAGCAATGCGTGGTCGCTGTACGGCGGCGCGCTGCTCACTGGCGAGCGCTATAACGCGTGGTCGATGGGGATCGGCCGGGATTTGAGCTGGTTGGGGGCATTATCGGCAGATGCGACGCAATCCGTGAGTCGGGTGAAGCATCAGGCTGAACAAAAAGGCATGTCCTTTAAGCTCAGCTATGCCAAAACCTTCGATGAATACAACAGCGCCATCACCTTTGCCGGGTACCGCTTTTCACAGCGTAACTTCCGCACTTTTTCGCAGTTCCTCGACGAACAGTATGCCAATAACAACAGCGCCGGCAACGAAAAAGAGATGTACACCATCACCGGTAACAAAACCTTTTTTGCCGACGATCCGCAGTTAGCCACCACGCTGTATCTGACCTACACCCACCAGAACTACTGGGATCGTCGTTCGCAGGATCGTTACGGCTTGTCGATGGGACACTGCTTTTCGTTGGCGGGCATCCAGGGGATTAGCGCCAACCTTGCGGCTTACCGCTCTGAGTATCAGGGCAAACGGGACGACAGTCTTTCGCTTTCAATTTCGATTCCCTGGAGCGATGGCCGATCCATGGATTATGAATTGCAGAACAGCGGCAACCAGACCAGCCAGATGGTTTCGTATTCCGATAACCGCGACCGTAACAATCCATGGCGTTTGCGCGCAGGGGTTTCCGGTGAAGGGCACACGGCATTTGATGGCTATTACAAGCACCGCAGCATGATGGCGGAGCTGGAATCTAACGTCAGTTGGCAGCAATCACGTTATTTCTCCGTAGGCGGCACGATGCGCGGCGGTTTTACCGCGACGCGTCACGGTGCGGCGTTGCACAACAGCCAGGCGTCAATGAATACCGCCAGAGTGATGGTGGATACCGACGGTGTGGCGAATGTACCGCTGAACGGCGAACAGGCGCACTCAAACCGCTTCGGTATTGCCGTGGTACCGGACGTCGTCAGCTATCACAGCTTTGATACCCGTATCGATGTGGACGCAATGGACGAGGATATTTCCGCGACCAAAGCCATTGTCACCAACACCCTGACGGAAGGAGCGATTGGCTACCAGCGCTTTGCCGTGGCGCAGGGGCAAAAAATGATGGCGCTGCTGCGCTTGAAGGATGGTTCGGTCCCGCCGTTTGGCGCCGAAGTGTTTAACGCCAACGGCGTCAGCGTCGCCATGGTGATGGAAAACGGCATGGCCTGGATTGCCGGTGTGAATCCAGCCGAGCGTCTTTCCGTGGCCTGGGGCGGTCGAGCGCAGTGTCACTTACAGGTGCCACAACAACTCAACCCGGAAGGTAACGTGCTGTTGCCTTGTGAATAATTTCAATAACCAGAATGAATTTTGTCATGAAAAATCAAGCTTTTTACTCCGTGCAGCGTTGGCTCAAACCCGTGGCTTGTGGCCTGCTTTTTATTGCAGAGATCAACGCTTCCTGGGCGGGTATTGCGCTCGACCGTACCCGGATGATCATCACCGGTGATGCGCGCTCTGTCAGTGCGAACTTAACCAATACCAGCCCGAGCATTCCGTTTTTGGCCCAGTCATGGGTGGAAGATGCCAATGGAACAAAAGTTACCTCGCCGCTGATGGTCTTACCGCCGCTGCAGCGAATTAACGGTGGGCAAAAAGGCATTGCCCGCGTGACGAAAACCAGCGGGATTAATGCGCTGCCTCAGGATCGTGAAAGCCTGTTCTATCTGAATGTGCGTGAGATTCCACCTAAGCCTGATAAGCCGAACGTGCTGCAACTGGCGATGCAGTCGCGCATCAAATTGTTCTACCGGCCGACCGCCATCGTGCCGGAAACGCCGGGCGCGGTGTGGCAAAACCAACTGGTCTTTCACAAGCAGGGTCTACGCTGGACCGTGGATAACCCAACGCCATACTTCGTCACCTTAATCGGTTTAAGCCGTAAGCCGGAAGCGCAGGGCGGCGGCAGGCTGACTGACTTCCCCGGGGTTATGGTTTCACCAAAATCCTCGCTTGATTTCAGCGTTACCGACGGCAGCGTCAGCCAGTTCAGCATGATGTATGTGAACGATTTTGGCGGTCACCCTGAATTGAAATTCAGCTGCACAGGCAATGTGTGTAAAGCATTGCCGATGGAGCAACAGCCCCGGTAAAGGACTCGTAAATGAAAAAGATGCTTTGCGCTCTGCTGATGGCTGGTATGGCCTGCCCGGTTCAGGCCACTAGCGGCCGCCAGGATATGAGCAACGTTTCTGGCGAGTATGGCAACGTCCGCTTTCACGGTCGGGTATTCGTTTCGCCGTGCGTGCTGGATATGGCTTCACGCGATCAGACCATCGATCTGGGTGATATTTCCGCCAGCCGCTTTCGCCAGAGCGGCGATCGCAGCGATCCGGTATTAGTGACGCTGAACCTGAATGGCTGCTTAAAAGGCTCTGGCCATACCTTAAGGGATTTTCCCGGACAGACCAGCGAAATGCCGGAGCTGGCGCATAGCACGGTGGAACGTGGCGTTTCGATGACGCTGATGGCCGAGGGTGCGCCGGAAAACAGCGATCTGGGGCGTATTCGCGGCGATGTGCGTGGTGCGGGCATTCGGCTACTGACCGAACGCAACCAGTTGATTCACCTGAATCAACCGCAACGCATGTGGATCCTCAAACCGGGCGATAACGCGATTCACTTTCTTGCCGCGCTGGAATCTTTTGGCCCGGAGGTGACCGCTGGCGAATTTAACGGTCTGGTCAGACTTAAGCTGGAGTATCTATGAGCGTATTGCACAAAGCGCTGCTGTGGGTCGCCCTGGCTGGCTGTCCGCTGGCCGGGCAGGCATTCACACAGGGGGAAGGTGAGCCGGAGGGCGGGTCGCCGCATCAGTACGATATTGAACTGAGCTCGCTGGATGTCAGCAAAAACCATGTAGGCGGCAGAACGGAGCCTTTTACCTGGAATCTGGGCAGTTGGTATGTGGTGAATTTTTATTGCGAACAGGCCGATATCTCTCGGGAGCCAATTTATTACACCACCACGACCACCATGCCGCCTTCAAATCAGGGGGCGAACCGTTTTCGGTTAAACGAGTATCTGGATGTGGAAGTTCAGGTGTGGGTTGCCGGACGTTATAACAAATACGTCCAGGCACCGTTTACCAACGTTTCAAATCGCAACAGTAACAACAGCTGTAAAAAGCGTAAGGGCTACACGCGCGCCACGAACGTTGAAAGTGGTTCAAAAGGGAAAGTGACGTTTATTGTCACTAAACCCATTATCAATGGCATCAATGTCACTTCTCAGTCGCTGGTGGAGGTTGCCGGGCGCATGGGCGGTGCGGGACCTACGCCAACCACGGCGATTTCACGCGTGGTCATTAAATCCGGGCTCATTACCGTGCCGGATAAATGCACCTTCAATCGGGGAGACAAAATCAGCATTGAGTTTGGCGATCTGCCCGGATCCGCTGCAAAGCTCAACGGCACCAATTACAGCAAGTCGATCCCGATACATGTGGTCTGTGAAGGCGGCAGCTTCGATCAGGGCGCGCTGAACATCAATTTAGGTGTACAAACCACCACGGCGTCAGGTACGGCTGGGTTTAACGATCATCTTCTCGGCACGTTGAGTGGCGGACAGAAACGCGACGATCTCGGCATTCTGATTAAAGACGAGAGCGGCGGCACCGTAGTGCCCAATCAGTTCTACAACGTGAAGGGTTTTTACCAGAATCAGGGCGACTGGAATCTCACTGCCGCACCGGTGGCAAAGCCGGGCGTGGGGAGCGTTAAGGAAGGTGAGTTTGAAGCCTCTGCCACCGTTGTCGCGCAGTTTCAGTAGGGTAATACCATGACTTTCAGAACGTTAATCGCGGTGAGTACGCTGCTGTTTGGCGCAACGGTTCAGGCTGACACCAAACTGGTCGGCGGCGATATGTATTTTCACGGCACCATCAGAGCGCTGGCCTGCAGCCTGGCGCCCGGCGGCGACAAAATCGAGGTCGATTTCGGGCAAATCGCGACGCAGGATCTCTATCTCTCGGGGCGCAGTAAGCCGGAAAAATTCAGCATCCAGCTACGCGACTGCAACCCGGAGGTCTTCCGTGGGATCTCGGTCACCTTCAGCGGCAAGGAAGATGCGGAGCTTACCGATCATCTGGCGCTGGATAGCAGCGAGCAGGGCGGGGCGTCGGGGATCGGGATTGGGATGAGCGAAGACGATGGCACGGCAATCCGTCTTGATGAGGGCACGTCAGTCACAGAAATTACTCAAGGATCGATGACGCTGAATTTTTTGGCGTGGGTCGCGGCAGAGCCGTCGGCGATAAAAAACCAGTCCCTTGAATACGGTCCGTTCAGCGCCAGCGGGACCTGGACGTTGAATTACCAGTAGCATGATGAACGCACTGAATCGTATTGCGCCGCTGCCTGGCCAGAAATTATTGCTGATTGTCAGCCTGTTTTTCTGGTGCGGGATCATGCACTTCTACTGGCTGAATAACGGCGGCAGCGGTCTGTCGTTGCCGCTTAATATTACCAGTTGGATCTACGCTGCGGTATTGGCTGCAAGCGTAACGATGCTACTGCCTCGCCGACGCTGGCGCATCACTGTACCTGCCATGGGATTTACGTTGGGCGCGCTCATCCTGACGCTGCTTTGTCTGCTGACGCCGGGCGTCTGGCGGTCCGAGGCGCTGTTGGTAATGGGGGCGCTACTGGGTGGTGTGCTTGTCTATCTGGTGACATTGCAAATTCCACTTACGGTAAACGTTCGCACGGCATTGCTGGCCCTGTTATGGGGGGCATGCGTCATCGAATGCGTGGCGTTTGTCTATCAGTACTGGCATTGGCCGGGCGTTGATTACTGGGAGTTTGCCTGGCGGCGTGGCACGCGGCCCTACGGTATTTTTCAGCAGGTCAATCTGCTGGCCAGTTTCACGGCGTGCGGCGTGTTGCTGTCAGCGCTGCTCTTTTTACGCCTGGGCGGCAGATACCGAATTGTTATCGGGATTGCTTTGGTGATGATGGGATTTGTGCTGCATGAATCCCAGTCGCAAACCGGTTTTTTGTCTCTGGCGGTCGGCGAAGTGTTGCTGCTGGCGGTGTTCCCTGCACAACGCCGCACATTGTTGCTACTTCTGTTGCCACTGGCGTTAGGTATGGCGGCAGGCGCGGCCGCTCGCCATTTTTTGTCCGTTGCCACGGTAGATCATTTAACGACTTCTCATGTGCGCTGGACGGTGCTGAAAACGTCACTGGCATTATTTGCTGAACGGCCGTGGATGGGATGGGGCGTGGGCAGTTTCGCTGCTGTTTTTCTCGAACGAGCGGGGCCATTGGGGCTGAGCAGCATCTCGCATCCACATAATGAACTGGTGCTGTGGCTGGTGGAGGGCGGTCTGGTTGGGCTGGTGGGCGCGCTGTGTTTTATTGCGGGTGGGTTATGGCTCTGGCTGCACGGAAATCGCTGGCGTCGTGCCTGCCTGGTGGCGGCGTTGCCGGTGGTTATCCATATGTTGACGGAATACCCGGTCAGGCAGTCAACGCCACACTGGTTATTGCTGATCCTGCTGCTTCGTTGCGCAGATGGCGCGCTAAAAGGGACAAGTCTGACGCGCCCGGCGACGTCGTTGATTCGTGGGCTGGCATTTATCTCGTTTCTGATAGCCACTCCCTTGTTGCTTCTCACGCTACAGACGCAACAGCAACTGACGCTGGCGGAACGGCAGTCAACACAGTGGCAACTTGCCGAATCGCTCCCGGTAGGCGGCTGGTTGCTTGCCACACGCTACCGGTTTGATCTCCAGATGGGATACCTGCAACGGTATCAACGTACCCGGGATGCTCGCTGGCTGGAGTTGGTTCGCCGCTGGGCGCCTGACTATGTGCGTGTTCACCCGGACCCGAATATCTCCTTCACGCAAATCTTGCTGGCGTTACAGCAGCGCGACCTGACCCAGGCGCACCGTCTGGCGACGCGCTTTTACCTGATCTACCCGAACGATCGCCGTATCTCCTGGTTACAGGATGCACGACGTCCTTTTAATCAAAAAATGGAATGATATGAACAGACTCAGCGAACAGGCTCAATATGTACCAGAGCTTCCCCGTAATGCCGAACTGCTGCGGATCTCCGGGATCCGTTTGCAGCGCATTCATTTTTTTGATGATGCATCACTGGATGTCCGTGAGGTGTTAAGCCAGGTACGCACGCCGCTCCCGCTGGATCTTTTTTCAAGCATCTTTCTGTCAGCGCGAAACAGCAGCTGTTTATGTGGCAAATGCAGCGGGTGCTCGTACTTCCAGGAAGCTATTCGCTGAATTTATCCGTCAGGATGCTGACCTGTCTGTCGTGGATCTCGCGACTCACCAGGCAGGCGCATCAGGGGCGGATTGTTATTGAAATTCAGGATCCCGCGACCATGATGCGTCTGGAAAAGGCAGAGCAGCAGGCGGTATGCATCGCCATAAAAACCCTGGTGCGTCATGGGTTTCGCGTGTGGCTGGATGACGTTTCGCCTGAGCTGTTTTTTGTCTGGCGACTGTCTGGCATCCGTTTTGATGCCATTAAAATTGAAAGCGAGATGTTTCATCAGTTCAGATCATCGGAGTGGCAGTTGCGGGTACTGGTCAATCAATTTCGCGGGCTGGGAGAGCGGGTGGTGATCGAGGGAGTAGAAAGCGCGCAGGATTACGCCATCTGCCGTATGAGCGGCGCAGATGCTGTACAGGGCTTCTTTTTTCAGCAGGAGATTGTGCCGAAAAGCCTGAATCATTGCTGATTCAGGCACTGGGGATTACTCGCTCAGCGTCTGCGCGATATCTTTCTGTACCTGCTGGCGCTGTTCCGGAGTCAGCACTTTGTTCAGGTCAAAGTAGTATTTCACGCGATAATAACGCGCTTGTTGTTCGATATTGCTGAACGCGGAAAGCTGCTTCTTGACGGCGGTTTCATCCCATTTCCCGGACTTGATAACGTCAATCAATGCGCCGTCTTTAACATCTTTCACTGAAATCTGGCTGACGTTGGTTTCAAGCTGCTGGTGCAGTTTTTTGATCTGCGCAACCTGGTCGGTGGTCAGCTTAAGGTGCTGGACTACCGGGTCCTGAGCTGGGGCGGGAACGTTGGATACATTTGCTGCAAACGTGCTAAAAGAAGCGCCAGCTACGGTTGCAGCCAGCAAAGTCATGCGAACGAAGTTCTTCATTATTGAAATCCTGATAAAGGAATTATTAACATTGTCAGACACTCGCCGGTTACGAGTGATTATCCCTTGCAGAATACGTTGCCTGAAGCATGTCGCCACGCGAATTTGTTTTGCGGTTGGTTACGGAGTGCAACAATCCCGCTATGCAAAAATGTTGCGCAGCGGGAGGAGAGGCGATATCTACAGCGCGAACGGGTCGGCGTCCTGCCAGGCGGGAAACTTTTCGCGATACTCACGCAGCGCCGAGAGCGACAGCTCAGCGTCAATGCGCGTGGCCTGATGCGGCTCGGCGGTGGCAATAATCTCACCCTGTGGATTTATCACCCGGCTGTCGCCGCGATAATGATGACCGTTACCGTCAGTTCCTACACGGTTACATCCTGCTACATACGCCTGATTCTCAATCGCCCGTGCAGTGAGCAGAACCTGCCAGTGCAGCGAACGCGGCGCGGGCCAGTTAGCCACATACAAAGCGAGGTCGTAATCGTTACGGTTGCGCGACCACACCGGAAAACGCAGGTCATAACAGATTAACGGCAGAATGCGCCAGCCGCGCCATGCAAAAATAACGCGCGCGTCTCCCGCCTGGTAATGCTGATGTTCATCCGCCATGCGGAACAGATGACGTTTGTCATAGAAATGCACATTACCTTCAGGCTCGACCAGAAAAAAGCGGTTAACCGCACCGCGTTCGGAGTGAATCGCGGCACTGCCCGCGATCAGGGCGTTCGTCTGTTGCGCTTTGGCGCGCATCCAGCTTACGACCTCTTCCTGCGGCAGCGATTTGTTTGCTGCTTCCATCGCAAATCCGCTGGTAAACATCTCGGGCAACACAATCACATCACGTCCGGTGACGGTTTCGAGTTGTCGGTCGAAATGGCGCAGGTTGGCTGGGCCATCCATCCAAATCAACGGTTGTTGCAGCAGAGTAATTTTCAAACCAGGCACGATCGAGGCTCCTCGTTGAACAACATTTTGACACTGTAGCATGAGCTTTAACGAAAATGTGGCAATAAGAAATCTCCCCGCATATAGCGTAATGCTGTTCAGTTAACGCCTCTGTTTCAGAAAGCATCACCAGTATTGGTAGAAGTTATGAATATGCTGTCTCAGAGAAAGGGTTCCGTTCACCTCATGTTCATTGTTTCTCTGAAACATCGATTCCTGTGAACGTGTAAAGGGCGTTCTCCGCCACGCCCTTTACCATCCCGGCTCCCGGCGGGAAAATTGTTGCTGCGCAATACCCTCCGCTTATTCCTTCAGGCTACCGGGCCGGGCGCGATGAAGCGTCCCTGCAAAGCGCGCCCTGAGCCAGCATCCATGCTGGCTCTCCCGGCCTTACGGAAACACGTCGGCAATTTTCAGCCGGACCAGCCCACACCTCACCATCTGCGTTTTTGGTCTGAACAGCAAAACAGATTTAACTGGAAGTCAGAGCATTGAAGCGATGACTCCGGTCCGGCTGAAAATCGATGAGGCGTTGACGGCTGACCGGGGTTGCCCGCAGGGATGCGGGCAGAGGAGACGGCCTGCATGGAGGCAGGCTCGGCCCCGACCCGACAGGCAGA
>NZ_SZWW01000052.1:0-43732 GCF_005280955.1 Citrobacter sp. wls717 | reverse complement strand
GGCCGTACTGTAGGTGCGGGCGTTGTTGCTAAAGTAATGAGCTAATATTACGTTTATTTAACGTAGTTAGTTTAAAAGCCCCGAATATATTTCGGGGCTTTTTTATTTGTGTTTATTTAAAGATTTCAGAAATATTAGTTAATCTCAATATATAAATAACTTATCTGGTAGGATAAGTTTGTTCATTTCTTAAAGCATTGCGATTTGTATTTTATTAATTGAACTTGCTTGTTGTTATATCTACCTTATGCGTTATTACATACATATGTAATAAATTGATGGATTTATAACAACAGGAATGTTTAATAATGCAATTAAATCTCGCAACAAAAGCCTTATTTTGTATGGGGCTCACATGTGCTGCCTTGCCAGCATTTGCCCTGGAAGCATGGAGCGGTCAGGAAGGCGGCAGTACGTATGAAGTGATTTTCGACAGCGGCGTGTATAGCAATGCGTGGTGGGTAGGTGCATCGGATTGTCCGGGAAACGCCGCGGGCGACGAAGCGAATAACCCATGGCGCTACGAGCGAGCAGCGACCGCTGATGAAATAACGAAATATGGTAATCCAACAACCTGCGATACGGGTGGCGGTACGGTAACTTACCCAGCATATGACAATAGTATCGCTTATAATGCTGGTGATATTGTTATTTATAATAATGCGACGTATAAAACGTCTGTCGCGCAAAGCGCTTATGGTTTTGCTCCTGGTCAGGAAAATCCATGGGAGGCTTATGCCGTTGTCACGCAATGGGCGTCCTCGACCGTCTATAATAAAGGCGATAAAGTTCAGAAAAATGGCCAGGAATATGAAGCCCTGTTTTATACCGTAGGGGATGATCCTTCTCTTCCAGCTAATCAAAACCCAACCGGCACAAATGGTCGTCCATGGAAACCTCTGGGCGCTGTTGTCTCTTATACTCAGGACCAGTTGAATAAAGCTCCAGAATATAATTCCTCCACTGTATATGAAAGCGGCACGCTGATCCGCTATAACGGTGGTAATTACGTTTCGCAGTCCAAAGTACAGAAAGTCTCCCCATCTGATACCAATCCATGGCGCGTGTTTATCGACTGGACCGGCACCAAAGAAAAAGTAGGCACGCCGAAGTCACCATGGCCTGCGCATGTCTATGCCCCATATGTCGATTTTACCCTCAACTCACAGCCGGATCTGGCAAGCCTTGCGCAGAACCAGAATGTCACCCACTTCACCATGGCTTTCGTGGTCAGTAAAGATGCAGATACCTGCCTGCCGACATGGGGTACCGCATATAACGTTAACGACTACGCTCAGTACAGCAAAATTAAAGCGCTGCGTGAAGCAGGTGGCGACATCATGGTTTCCATTGGCGGAGCGAATAACTCCCCACTGGCAGCGTCTTGTAAGAATGTGAATGACCTGAAGCAGCATTATTACGATATCGTAGACAACCTGAATCTTAACGTGCTGGACTTCGATATTGAAGGCACCTGGGTTGCGGATCATGAATCCATAAACCGTCGTAATGAAGCGGTGAAGGCTGTTCAGGACACCTGGAAAGCAGAAGGTCGTAGCGTCGGAATTTGGTACACCTTGCCTATTCTGCCGACGGGCCTGACGGCTGAAGGTCTTTACGTACTTGAAGATGCGAAAGCCAAGGGCGTTGAACTGGCTGGTGTCAACGTCATGGCGATGGATTACGGTAACAGCATTTGCCAGTCTGATGGTACTGAAGGCCAAAACATTCATGGCAAGTGTGCGACATCCGCCATTGAAAACCTCCATAGCCAGATGAAGCAGATTTTCACTGACAAGAGCGATGCGGAAATCAACGCCATGATGGGCACGACGCCGATGATCGGTTACAACGACGTTCAGGGCGAAGTGTTTTATATGTCTGATGCGAAACTGGTGATGCAGGATGCCACTGATCGTGGTCTGGGCATGATTGGCATATGGTCCATAATGCGCGATCAGCCTGGCGTGGCCAGGCAGGTTTCCCCTGAGCACAGCGGTCTGACCGAACAGCAGGCTGCGAAATACGCCTTTAGCGAAGTCTTTGCCCCGTTTACCCAAAGCGAAACTGCAGGTGATTTAGCGGGTGATGTCAAAGCCGTTTACATTGATGTTTTTGATGGCTCACAGCGAGTCAATGTGAACTTTGATGCCAGCAAGCTGAGTGATTCTAATAACTACCGTGTTGAGGTCGATGGTAAATATGTTTTCTCGACGGAAGGGAAGAAGAATTATTACAGCTACCGTTATAACTATGGCGAACAGTCTACTCTGCGTACTGGCGGCTTGAGTTATATGCTTCATCCTGGCAGCGTGGTGACAGTGAAGCGTACTCACCCTGATGCTCAGGTACTGGCGACGCTCACCGTGACGGATGACATGCTGGCAGGCAATAATCCACTGGCAGGCAGTGCGGATGTGTCTTCTCTGACGGTGAAGAAAGAGAATGGCATTCCTATGGTGTATGTCGATTTTGCCGCTGATAAAGTTGCTGCAGGCACCAACAGCGCATATGTGGTTAAAGTTATGGGTGATGAGAAAAACGGTAACTACGTCTTCAGCTGTGATAATGGCAAATGTTACTACTCTTCGAAATCAACCAAAAATGGTGTGACAACTGTAAAATCTGATGAGCGTGCAATTTCAGTGGGTGAAACGGTGGTTGTCGAGCGTATTACACCAAATCCGGCGACCATTGCGAAAGTAGTTGTTACGGAAGATATGCTGAAATAACTGAAAACAGTTTATGCCCTTAATCATTCGGGTTATAGGCTAAAAACATCCAAAGGCTGCCTTTGAATGAGGGACAGGGAGGTGCCTCATTCATCCTCAGCAGCAAAAGGTTACTGTGTGATTGCGGAGAGTGAGCGCAGCTATTGCAGATGTAACCTGAAGTATTACAAATCGAGTTAATCTCAATGCCTGAGTCAGATAACCTATTCTGCTCAGGCTTTTTTATGACGTTCCTGTCTGTAATAAAAAATTACATTTTTTGTTATTCATACTATCTATTTTATTTTGGTGGCATAGGCGTGAATGAAGTGATATCGGTTATCGTTTTTCTTTGACATGCGTGATTGGCCAGATATGTAACGGATCTTTATATTGTGATTATTGACTGCTGTGATGATATTTTTGCCAGTAATACTCCCTTTCTGACGGTATATTAGTGAGGTTTATATATAGCAATGACCTCTGGTTTGATGAGAAATGTATTAATTGTTATTGCTGGTTCTATTACCTATTCTAACATTGCCAAAAATGGCTATTTACCGAGCAATAATTTTATCATTAAGGATAATGTATGAAACTAAATAAATTAACAGCGGCAATACTTGCTGCTGGAATGTCATTGTCTTTTTCATCATTTGCTGCAACGTTGTCGATGAATGACGATACTAATACAATCAGCGGCCTTGATAATAGTCAGATGTTGACGAAGGATAATGGTAATACCTGGGTCGCTTATACAGACAGTAGTCAAAACAATTTTCCGGGTACGGTGACGGTAACCGTAGCGGAAAAGGATAATAACGCAATTAATTCTGTAGACTATGATCCCACTGCCACTTATGGTACGACAGGAACAATTGTTCGATATAATGGCTATTACTGGAAAAGTCAGTGGTGGGTTGATCCCGGTATGGTTCCAGGAAGTGACTCTGTATGGCTGAAGGTCGGTCCTATTCAAATACAAAATCTTGCCACGTTCAGTTTTACGCCTTATACCGGCCAGAAAGCGGCAGATCTGCAAAAACAAGGTAAAGATAAGGCTGCCGCGCAACGTAAAGTTATCGGCTATTTCCCTGAGTGGGGCGTTTATGAAGCACATAACTATTTCACGCCGGATAAAATTGACTTCAGTCAGTTAACCCACCTTAACTATGGCTTTGCGGTTATTAAGGATGGTGAAGTTATTGTCCATGATACCTATAAAGGCCCGGATCTGCTCCGTCAGCTGGACAAACTGACTGAGCAAAACAACGTCACAAATATGGTCTCCGTTGGCGGATGGAATAACTCTGAAGAAGGTGTATTCGAAGAAGCCACCAAAACGGATGACGGTATCAATAAACTGGCAGACAGCATGATTGCTTTCATGCAGGAGTGGGGGTTTGATGGTATTGATGTAGACTGGGAATACCCGGATAGCGATACTGAAAAGACCAATTTCACTAAACTTATCCAGACGCTCAGAAGTAAACTGGATACCCTTGGTTTACAGAGCGATAAGTACTTCCAACTTTCCGCAGCAGTAACAACCAACCATAATAATATTGAGTACATCAACCCAGAGGTCACCGCACCATTGCTGGATAGCGTCAATGTCATGGCATATGATATTCATGGCGCTTTTGACCCTATCACCGGCCACAATGCTCCGCTCTATGCCAACAGCCAGGATGCCGATCAGTTGCTAAATGTCGCTTCCACGATGCAGGAATACAGTTCGAAATGGCATGTGCCCAAAAGTAAGCTGATGATGGGGATCCCGTTCTACGGCCGTGGCTGGGGTAGCGTGGCGCCGACGGAAATCGTTAAAGGTCTGCCTGGTCTGTTCGCTTCAGGTTCCGCTACCGTACACGGCGCGTGGGATGATGAAGATCAGTATACCGGTACTAACCCCTACTATCTGTTAAAACAGTATTCTTCGTCTGCTGACTACACTCGCTACTGGGATCCGGAATCACAGGTTCCTTACTTGTATAATGCGAAAACGCAAGAGTTCTTGACGTATGACGATCCGGAGTCGATTCAGAAAAAAGTTGCCTACATTAACCAGCAAGGATACGGCGGAGCGATAATCTGGGATATTAGCGGTGATACTCCAGAACATGAATTGGGTGAGATTGTCGATGATATAATGGAAGTGCCTTTATCCGAATGCCGCGCGAATCTGTCAGATTTTGGCATATATCTGCGAGACGGTACGCCGATGACGGAATTCACCATCACCAAAGCGGCACATGAGGCCAGGAATATGAACTATTCTGTTTATCAGAATGGAAAATATTACGGTAAGAGCCAGTACGGCACCATTTATGATTGGGGTAAAAAAGAAATTAATGAAGAGGAAGGTACTGTTACCGCGAGCTGGGGAATGCCGCTGAAGGTTGGCGATCTAATTGAACTGAGCTGCTACAGCAATGGTGTACTCTACCCACTGGAGCAAGTAACGGTGACAGAAGAAACTCTGGCAGGTAAAAAAGATATGCGTCCGGAGATTGCCAGTGAACTGAAAGAGTTCCAGGTTGTTATTCAGGACGACAAGCCTGCGTTAAGTATGACTCTGACTACTGCCGCTCATGAGGCAAGAAATAAAAACTACTCTATTCAGTTAAATGGAAAATATATCGGCAAAAGCCAGTTTGGTTCAATCAGTGGTGGTCAGAAACGCGTTAATAAGGCGAATGATACCGTCACGGGGACCTGGGTCAAAGAATTGAAAGCGGGAGATACTGTTCGCTTGTATCGTTTCAGTAATAGCGTTGAAACGACTATTGCAGAAGTGGTACTTACAGACGATATTCTGAAGGATGGCGGTGCTCTGGTCCATTAATGATTAGTTGTTAACTCGTTGAAATAAATCCCAAACCCGATTCTGTGCAGGGGGAGGGATTTATTTCTTTTAGATGACGTTGTATTGAGAACAATAATCATTTATCCTAATGGTGTTCATGGTTGGGAGCATATATGTACATTTGTTTGTGTAACGGCATCAGTGATAAAAAAATTCGTCAGGCGGTACGCCAGTTTCACCCACAGTCATTTCAGCAGTTACGCAAGTTTATTCCTGTTGGAAATCAATGTGGTAAATGTATTCGGGCCGCGCGCGAAGTGATGCAGGAAGAATTAATGCAAATGCCAGAATTTAAAGAGATCGCCTGAGTCACACTCTTTTTTTTGACATCCCGCTAGCCCCATCTACTCTCTAAGAGTGGAAGCGGAGGGACTATATAATGAAAGGTGATGTTAAGGTAATAAATTATCTCAATAAATTATTGGGAAACGAGCTTGTCGCCATCAACCAGTATTTTCTTCATGCGAGAATGTTCAAAAACTGGGGTTTCAAACGTCTGAATGACGTTGAATATCATGAATCTATCGACGAGATGAAACACGCCGATAAGTACATTGAGCGTATTCTCTTTCTTGAAGGTATTCCCAATCTCCAGGATCTGGGCAAACTTGGCATCGGTGAAGATGTTGAAGAGATGCTGCGTTCGGATCTGGCTCTTGAGCTGGAAGGTGCAAAAGACCTGCGTGAAGCAATCGCCTATGCCGACAGCGTATTTGATTACGTCAGCCGTGACATGATGATTGAAATTCTGGCGGATGAGGAAGGCCATATCGACTGGCTGGAGACCGAGCTGGATCTTATCGATAAACTGGGGATCCAGAATTATCTGCAGGCGCAAATTCGCGAAGAAGAGTAGAAGCAGAGTCGTTAATACAGGAAGGAGTTAATCCTTCCTGTTGAGTTCACCAACTTATCCAACAAAAGTAACCCCACCCACTTACGGCCAGTGCCGGACCAAAAGGAATCAGCGCGCCGCGACGTCCTTTTTTTGCCCATAACAGAAGACCATACATAATCCCTGTGATGGAAGCTGCGTAAAGGATCATTGGTATACTTTGCCAACCGCTCCAGGCCCCGGCAGCGGCCAGCATTTTGAAGTCCCCGTAGCCGATCCCCTCTTTATGCCATAACAACCTGACTAACCAGTAGATCAACCACAAAATCATATATCCCGCAACGGCTCCAATGATGGCGTCTTTGCCGGGTACAACACCGAAACTGGCGTTGAATAACAGCCCGAGCCACAGCAATGGCAGCGTGAGTTTGTCAGGCAGAAGATAATGCTGCAGGTCGATTACGCTGAGTGCGAGCGCAAACCAAAAATAGATAAAGAGCGCCAGCGCCAGCAGGATTTCGTTGGGATGGAGGGCGTAACAGAAAACGGCCATAACAGCACAGAGTGCTTCGAGCAAAGGATAGCGTTTCGAGACAGGAAGACCACAATGACGACACTTCCCCTTCAGATATAGCCAACTCAGTAGGGGAATGTTGTCATACCACGCCAGCGGGGTTTGGCAGTGGCAGCAATGCGAACCAGGCAGCCATAAATTAAAAGGGGAGAGCGCTCCGTCTGCGGGGGTGGGGGGGAGCACCATCAGAGGCAGGCGCCAGGTGAGCATTCCCATGGTGCTGCCCGCCAGTAGTCCAACGACAAGGAACAATATTGCTAACCCGTTATCCATTTTTTTTCGCTCCAATCGTCAGTCGTGTCAGCGTAATACTGTCGGCATCGTCTTTACTGGCGTGAAACTCAAGCGCCACAATGTGCAGACCATATTCGCCCTGTAACACCGCCAACCAGCGTACGAAGGTATCCATCTTGATGGTGGAGGCGCTGATATTGAGTCCACCACCGTGAGCCGGCTGGAGTGTTGCGTTAAGTCCCGATTTTTTAAGACTGCGCTTCACCAGCGTTTCCAGGGAGTCCGATTGCGTCCGCTGTGGAAGAAGACCGGCTGCTGAAGCCTGTTTGTGAAGCCACTGTATGTCGAGCTGTAACTTTTCGTCCCGGGATTGCATTGTATCGATAGCCTGACCTAAAGGCTGCCAGGCGCCAAACCAAAAAATGGCCAACAGGCAGCATCCGAACAACGTTATAAAGATGCGTTGCTCATGCGTATTTTTATGATGAAACCAGACCTGAGCACGTTTAATCATTTCGAAGTGTCCACATTCCCTGTTCATGTTTTTCGACTTTTAATGGCAAGCCATAGATGCGCGCTTTGATGAATGCCTGTACCTGGCTTTCATCACTGGCGTAGATGAAAAGCTGCAAAGATTTACTCGCCGGATCATAGTTCAGTCCTTCCAGCGCCAATCCCGGGAATGCTGACAGCTTTGACTGCAACTGCTGCAAGAACAAATAGGGGGCAGGGATATGTTGTTGTAACTGTTTCGGCAGATAGGTTCGCAAATTGCTACTGTGTCTGTTCTCAGGAATGTATCGCTGCCACTGCTGTACCAGATCCTGACTGAGCTGCTTCTCCAGGCTATGGAGTTGCCAGTAGGTAATAGAGCGGGTAAGCAGTGCGACACCCGCAGCCAGCATGATGCTGAATAGCGCGACGCGCTTCAGGAGCGCGGTCCTGGGCGAGCGTGGAGAAGGGGCGCGAATCTTATCGTGTAGAAGATTAGGTACATTGCCGTTTGGGTAGAGAGTCAGAATATGGCATTCAGGTTGACTCTCTGTAGTGGAACAGGCCAGTGGTAACGAACCGTAGTTTACCAACTGCGGAGGGGCGAAATGCGTAAGCAGGTGGGTAAGCCACGCCTCCGTCAGGCAGGAGAGATAATTTTCCTGTGTTCTGAGCAACCACCGATCGCCCTCTCTTAATACCGTCCAGCCATTGTCGCATGCCGGCAGGTAACAGGCGTCAAACGTGACACATGTGGTGTTAATACCTGCATCGGCAAGGGTTCGGAGCTGAGACTCAAGCCAGTCGGCATCAATGCCTGCAACAGTGAGACGAGACCCCTGACGGGACAGTAATGTCCAGTGCAATGAGGGCGCCCCTTCGTCGAGCGTTTCATCAGCGAGCCAGTGAAGCTTTTGGTCAGTCAGTTCATACTCTTCATCCGGTATGACGATTGTTTTACATGTCGCCATACTGGCGGAAAGAAGCAGATGTGCGGACTGCGCCGCTGGAAGTGTACCAAGCTCCGCTAACTGTTCCATGGACAGATGCTGGATTTCACCTCCGCCACCTTCAGTATACTCCACCCATTCCACGGGGGCTGACGGCTGTTTTTGCAGGCGGATAAGCAGTTTTGGTGAGGACACTGAAACTGCTTTACTCTTCGCTACTGCCATCCGTAAGTTGGCGTAAATAGATTTTAATTGTTTTATTTTTTTCATCATAAAAGAAAAATGTGCGCATACCGGAAGTAAGGTCACCCTCGTGGGCTGTAGATGTGGTCAAAAAAAAGGTGCTATTGGCGGTTAACTGTTTTTTAAGCGAATCCGTCAGGGGTTTGGCGGCGCTGTAATCTTGTTGTGCCTGATAGAGAAAGGCATCTACCGTTTTCCAGCCACCTTCGGGGCGTTTCTTCAGTAGTGTTTTTGCATCTGAGTCACTGAGGTTATTGAGAAATAGCGCAGCTAATAGAGGGGCCTGCTGCTCAGTAAGAGTATTAATATTTATGGCGAGTTCATTGCTGAATGTCGCGCAGATAAAAGGGGATAATTTTTGATAAATAGCGTCGGTCATTCCTTTGAGCTTGCGTATTTCGGCAGGTAAAAAGATCATCTGGCCTGCTGTAAGAAAACCCGGTTGGCTGGACTTGTAATACTCATCTTCAGCGCCTTTGACACGGGGCGTCACGTCAGCGTCAATGTAATCTGCGCCGGATTGAGCGATCTCGTCTGCGCGATACTTTTCCACGCCGATTTTTTCCAACAGGGCTGCGAACACCTCGATTTTATAGGGCAGAGTGGTCATCGGGTCCGTCGGCACATCTGCTAATGCATTCAGATTGAAGCAATGTTGTAGATCGCTGGTTTGCCAGCTTACCGTTGTGTTGTCGCGAAGTTCTGCAAACTGGGGGAGCTCATCAAATTGGCTAAGCTTATCCTTGGCATTCTGCAGCGTTTGTGCAGTGGCTTGCGCTTCGGCATACAGCAGCGCATATTTCCCCTGGATACTGTCATTTGTGCGTCGGCTGCGCTGCAACTGAGTCTGAAAGCTGATCGTCATTTCTGATGCCAGCGCGGCCATCAGCGCCAGAATCATCAACACGATCAGTAACGCCGATCCCCTTTGATTACTCATTTAGCTGTCCCTGTAGCCGCCCCTGAAGTCGGGCTGGATTTCTGTTTCTCCGGGAACCAGCCGGGCAGAATAAAAAGACGAGTAAGAATCTCTCCGTTTTCACGCTCCAGCGTTATTTTAGCCGTTGTGGATGCACTGTCGCCCTCAGCCAGAGCCATTGTTGCGGACAGATGAGCGATGTCGGAGAGTAACGCTTGTGGCGGTGCCTCCTTTTTGCCATCGGGCGAGCGTCTCATTGCGCGGTATAACGTGCCGTTGTCCACATACCAGTGGACGGTAGTGAGAATGAAAGCGGCCTCGAAAGGCATGGCTGGGTCTCGTGTCTGGGTAGTGAAAATCGCGCCATCTTTTTCGCTGAAAAAAGGCTGATTCGTCTGACGGTTTTTTCGCGGAACGTACTGCATCAAATCGTTTTCAAACAGCAGCATCGTATGCTGAATAGCATCAAAATTATCGGCTGTCTTTTTTGCACGCTGATGCTGCTCTGAGGCCTGGGAAAAAACCATTGAGGCCAAAAAACTGAGCGTCGAGAAAATGGCAATTGCCAGCATCACTTCCAGTAACGTGAAGCCCCGCGGCATCTTACTCATTTTTTGTCTCCGTTTTCTGGCGTCCAGGAGTACAGATTAAGCGTCCGTCCGCTGGCGGAGGTTACGCTAGCTTGCTTTTGATTAATGGCTGACTGGTTTTGCAGGCTACCCGACAACTGCCAGGAGAAAGTCTCGTTCAGCAGTATTGTCTGACCTTTTCCCGAGGTGGTCTGGTCGGTAATGGTTCCAATCAAGGCGTTGTCCGCAGCCCAGAGTGCCAGAGTTTCTTGCTTCAGCGTGTCGAGAGCAGAGAGTTGCCATTGCATACTGCTAATCAGCCCTATTACAGCGGTCGCAAAGATTGCCATCGCCAGCAATACCTCAAGCAAGAGCATTCCGCTTTGTTGCTTCATTGCGCATCCTCAAGACGAGTGATATCCAGCGGTAGCGATCCGTCACACCGCAGAGTCACGAATTTTGCACCGTCTTCATCTCTGAACATCACGGTAAAAGGCGTCAGTTGACCATCGGGTAAGATCATAATTTGTGGATTTGCATTTTCTGCTGAAGGCGTTACTTCAGGTTTCGCTGGCGCAGCCCAGTCACCGTAAAGCGGTAAACTGTCGCTGTCGGCCAGCTCTTGCCAGTTCCATTTGTGGGTTGAATCCTTTTGCGGTAGGTAAAAAGCCCAGCCTTCAGTGGTCAACCGCAAACCGACCACATGCTTTTCCAGCAACGCCAGGTCTGACGCGTATTTCACCGTCTGCCTGAAGGTGTCGATCCGCTGTAGTAGCTTTCCGCCTGATCCCAGCCGGTCACTTTGCATGGCGATAATGCCCGTAGCTGAGATGGCGATAATGACCACAACCAGCATCACTTCCAGCAACGTGAATCCTTTCTGATGCGTCATGTTTATTGCGATTTTTTGTTATTATCCCAGTTGTTAATGTCATCCGCCGTTCCAGCTTCTCCATCTGGCCCTACGGAGCTGATATCAATAGCGCCATGTTCGCCGGGGCTTATCAGGATATAGTCGTTCCCCCAGGGGTCTGCAGGCAGACGTCGGATATAACCGTCAGTATTGTAATTTTCGGCCTTGGGAGAGAGCTCCGGCGCGGTGATGAGTGCTTCCAGACCTTGTTCCGTCGTGGGGTAGCGATGGTTGTCCAGCTTGTACATGTCCAGCGCATTTTCGAGCGCGACAATGTCGCTGACCGCCTTTTGTCTGTCCGCGCGATCTTTGTTGCCCATCAGATTCGGCACGACCAGGCTTGCCAGAACCCCCAAAATCACAATGACCACCATCAATTCCATGAGGGTAAAGCCACGCTCTGTGGCTCGTGTCTGTTGTTCCATAACCTTTCCTTAGTTCATTAATGAGTTAAGTTGTAAAATTGGCTGCATAACCGAGACGACAATGAACAAAACGATCATCGCCATCACAACGATCAACGCAGGTTCAAAAATTGCCAGCGTCAGTGCGATGCGGTTTTGTAGCTGGATTTCCTGATTTTCTGTTGCCCGCTGCATGAGTTCTCCAAGCTGACCGCTTTTTTCCCCGGAGGCGATCATGTAGAGCATCATCGCGGGAAAAATCTTCGTCTTCTCCAGCGACTGGCTAACGCTGTTGCCCTGGCGAACGCTCTCAGCCGCTTCACCCAGACGCTGGCGTATTTCCTGATTACTCACCCCCTCAGCGGAAAGCGACATAGCTTGTAAAAGAGGAACGCCGCTGCTGTTAAGAATGCTCAGGGCGCGTAAGTAGCGAGCGCTATTGATGGCGCATACTAAAGGCGACGTTAAGCGAAACTGAATTAACCAACGGTGAAATCGATGCCGGTTTCCCTTTTGTTTAAGCCAGAAAGAAAACAGGCAGCCACCGCCAATGAGGGTGAGCAGGATCCAAGGGCCATATGCCGACAAAAAATTGCTGATCGCGAGCAGGATCCGAGTGGTGAGCGGCAATGCGTGTTTGAGGTGGATAAACTGCGCTGCAACTTTAGGCACCACGGTGGTGAGCAAAATAATAACCACCAGAATAGCGACCGTAGTGAGCAGGGAAGGATAGATTAAAGCCTGCGTAAGCTTGCTGCGCATTCGCTGGCGCGCTTCGTTAAAATCCGCCAGTCTTTCCAGAACTGCGCCTAACTGACCCACCGTTTCGCCCGCTTTAACGAGCGTACAAAAGACGGCATCAAACAGGCGGGGATACGCCTGCATCGCAGTTGACAGTGATTGTCCTTCAAGAATGGACTGCCGAAGAGTCGTAATCACATCGGCAAGTTTCTTATTTTCTTTTTGTTGCCGAACCACGTCGAGGGCTTCATCCAGCGGTAATGCTGCGGCGATTAGCGTTGCAATCTGACGCGTAAAAAGCGTTAATTCACTGTGACTGACTCGTGCAGGGAGGGTCTTCAGGGGGATCGCGCGTCGTTGGGGTTTTATCGTTTGCGGCAATAGGGCCTGGCTACGCAGTTGCGCCACCATGTCCCGTTCGCTTGCGGCCTCGCTAACGCCCGTAATACGATTTCCCTTCACATCTGTTGCGGTCCAGCAATATTTCATTCAGGCTGCTCCGTCGGTGTTTGCCCTTCCGATGTCACTCTTAGCACCTCCTCCAGCGATGTAATGCCTTCTGCGGCGACGCGGAGACCGTTTGCCAGCAAACTACGATGGTGACGACGCTGAATTTGCTCCAGATGCTGTTCGTTGGTCTCTGTGTGAATGGCTTCGCGCAGTTCAGGCGTAACAAGTAACAGCTCGTGAATTGCCAGTCGCCCCTGATAGCCGCTATGCCTGCATGCCTCGCAGCCCCCGGCATGCCAGACCTGAGAGGTATTGACCCCTTGAGCCAGCAGGAGTTGTTGTTGCTGGTGGGTGGCGGGGCGCGGTATTTTGCAGTGGTTACACAGTCGTCTTACCAGACGCTGGGCAATAACCCCGACAAGTGATGAAGAAAGCAGAAACGATTCCACCCCCATATCCCGCAATCGTGTTACGGCTCCGCTGGCGCTGTTTGTATGGAGAGTCGAAAGAACCAGATGTCCGGTCAACGACGCCTGAACAGCAATCTGCGCTGTTTCGGCGTCGCGAATTTCACCTACCATCACGACATCAGGATCCTGACGTAAAATGGCGCGTAGCCCACGGGCAAAAGACATATCTACGCGACTATTGACCTGCGTTTGACCTATCCCTTCCAGTTCATATTCAATCGGATCTTCAACGGTGAGGACGTTACGCTCCGGGCTATTCAGTGCGGAAAGGATGGCGTATAGCGTGGTACTTTTTCCTGAACCCGTTGGGCCGGTGACCAGAATAATGCCGTGGGGGAGGGCAATCAGATCTTTCAGGCTGCGTGTGTCTTCTGCTGACATATCCAGCTTATCGATTGATAACCGCAGGCTGGTTTTATCCAGCAGACGCAAAACGACACGTTCGCCATGCTGTGAGGGGAGCGTAGAGACGCGCACATCCACATTTCTCTGGCCTATTTTTAACGTTATGCGACCATCCTGTGGCAGGCGCTTTTCGGCAATATCCAGCTTGGCCATCACTTTAATACGTGAGATCAGCAGGGCCGCCAGCTTTTTATTAGGCTGAACCACTGGACGCAGAACGCCATCGACGCGAAAGCGGATCCCCATCGTTTTCTCAAATACTTCGATATGAATATCGGATGCATGTTCCTTGATTGCTTCACTGAGTACGGCATTAATCAGTCGTATGACCGGCGCATCGGATTGTTCGTTAAGCAGATCTTCATTGGACTGAATCTCCTCAGAAAGAATGTTGAGATCATCAAGGTTATTCATATCTTCTGCGATCAACTGGGCAGTGCCGCTGTTCTGTTGATACAGGTGCTCGAGTTTTTCCTCAAACTGTTGCGCAGAGAGCCGGGTAAACCGGCTACATTCAGGCGCTGTTGCGGCTACGTCCAGCATAGATTCAAGCGAGGTATTTTCAGCATAAATCAGCTCTTCCTGCTGTACGGCAATACCGTATCGCTGTGCTTTTTTCCACGTAAAGGCTGTCATTTTGCACTGCCGTTATGGAACGGATTTTTGCTGTTTGACTTAGCTGGTGTGGCCACAGAGGAGTCAAATGCGTGGTCATCTAATGATTCAATGGCATCGACATCAATCAGGCTACCGTTTTGCTTGCTACTCCTGTTTTGTTGCATCTCCTTGAAGCCAGTATATTTATCCCTCGAAAGCGAATGGTAGACTTCATCATCTCTGATGATGGTTGGTCGGATGAACACCATCAAGTTGCGTTTATTTTTTTCATTTGAGGTATAGCGAAAAAGTTGCCCAATGAGGGGGATATCACCCAGTAAGGGAACTTTCGAAACCTCTTGTTTACTTGAGTCATCCATCAATCCGCCCAATACCACGGTTTCACCGCTTTTTACCAGGACGGCGTTTTGAATAGTACGGGTATTAAATGTAGGGCCGAGAGTGGATGAGGTTGCCGTAGAATCGACACTGGACACCTCTTGCTCAATTTCCATTAATACGGAATCGCCTTCATTGATTTGCGGCGTAACCTTTAGCTTAGTGCCGACTGTCTTACGTTCGACGGTGCTGTAAATATTATCGCCCGAGGTGGTTTGCGACCCGGAAAGCACCGGAACGTCTTGCCCGGCGTTGAAAGATGCCTCTTTGTTATCGAGTGTCACGATACTCGGAGTAGAAAGAATATCATTCTTGCTATTGCTACTCAGCGCGGTAAGGAGAACCCCCCAGTCGCCGTTGAAGAATCCTGCGGCAAGGCCATTGAAGTTACTGAACAAATCATATGCAGGGTTATCGCTGGTGGTACCGCCCTGTCTCTTGAATTCTTGAACCCCTTGTGCGGCATTGAAAATGGGAAGATTGGTCTTGGTAAACTGCTGTACGCCGACGTTTTTGTTGGCCCACTGGACCCCCAGATTAATGCCTTTACCATCCTGAACTTCCACGATGATAGCTTCGACCAGGACCTGGGCGCGGCGAATGTCCAGTTTGGCGATGACATCTTCTAACTGCTGGAGAATACTTTGGTCTGCGGTAATAACCAGCGAGTTGGTTTGTTCATCTGCCGTGATGGATATATCGTTATTGCTGCTGCTGGCAGATGATTTTGAAGCGCTGCTTTTTTCATCCTTCATCTTTTGCGTGACGCCGGTTAAAACTTCAACCAGTTTATCTGCTTTGGCATATTTCAAATACCAGACACGGGTGTTGCCTTCACCTTGATCTTGCGTATCCAACCGGGAAATAAGTTGTGCCATGCGCGCCCGGGCACGATCGGAACCGCTGACAATTAACGCATTACTACGTTTATCTGCAACGATGCGCGTCTGAAGTGTGGCCGGTTTAGCCTCTTTGCCATTTTCTCGCGCCAGGTCATTGAGGACGTCGGCCAGGTCGGTCGCTGAGGCATACTTCAGTGTGAAAATCTGTTCTTTGGCATCACCCATCACATCGACACGTTTAACCACCTCCAACAGACGATTGACGGTTGAGGCTTTGCCGGTGATGATCAATGCATTTGAAGGTTCGTAATGCACAACATTACCGACCTTACCGCCATCAAGCATTTGTCGAAGCAAGGGGGACAATACGCGAGCAGGAACGTTTTCCAGTGACACAATACGCGTCACCAGTTCATCTCCTTTGCCGGGTTTCGTCCCGCTAATGAGTCTTCCTGGCATTGTTTTGACTTGCTCTGAACGCACTACCTTAAGTAACCCATTATCAAGAGTAATAATTGAGAAACCGTAGAGATCCAGTACGCTCAGGAAAAACTGATAATATTCATCCTCATTGAAGGTATCATTGCTTCTGACAGATATTGAAGCCTTAACATCGGGATCAATCAGAATGGTTTTACCCATATTTTGGCCGACAATATTGACAAATGTCTGAATGTCCGCATTGTCAAAGTTAGCGGTATAATCGACTGCGAATGCAGAGCGGCAGGAGGCTGCGAGTAAAAGTATCAACGACCAACTTTTCAGTCGTCGATGTAAAACAGTTCTCTCCATTTAGTCTTCCTTTCCATCCTGGAATTGTTGAACTGAAACATTAATTAACCGTGGCGAAGCATTACGTAAGACGGTGAACTGAGCCATTTTAAGGTGCTTAAGCGCATTTTGTGCTTTGCCTAAATTTGCCTGTTGAGTCAACTTGATATTATTTAGCTGAATGGCTATATCCCCAGGTTCGAGGGAAGAATGCTTAAAAAACTGAACCTGCTTTCGTGGTAGAAGGCGTAAACCACGTAAAGTGTTCTTATCCACTACAGGACTGGCATCAATGAAATCAGCCAGCGTTACCGCTAGTTGCTCTTGCCGGGATGCTACCGCCCCCTGAGACCTGGACAGTTGTGCCAGTTCAGCAAGCAATGTCAGTTGCAGTGTTTGCTCACCAGAAGAAAACATTATCTGATTCTTTGTAATACCCGTAACACGTATTTTGCTGGAGGACTTCAGATAATCATTAATGGCATAAACATTTTGCTCACCATTTTCCTGCAAGATTGCGCGGGAAATGGATTTATTTGAACTATGAATAATTCCGCTGACAACGACCCCGGACAGCAATGCCTCTTGCGCATGCGATTGTTGATGGGGGGAAACATTCATATCTGCATCTAAGGGCACGGATGATAAATGCCATTTTTGTTTTCTGTTTGAGATATTCTCCTGATGAATTTGACTTGATGCTGTCCGCAATGTTTTGTTTTCAAACCACTGTTCATATCCTTTATGTATACAAGCGAAAATACATATAACGCTTGCAAATATCACTATGAGGTAGGCGCCATGATAAAATAGCGTGCTTTTGAATACGTGGCGGATAGTTTTCATAAAATTATGATTAAGAATAACTAACAAGTTAATCTGTTTCTTGTTAATGATAACGATAATATATTTATCCTGCCGCCAGGCGACAAGCGTTTTGGCTCCCACGTTCCTACTTTAGGAAATAATAAATTTTATGGAAAATATGAATGTTCATGGATGAGTTCATTTCTGTTTTGACCTCCCGCCAGCAACTGTTGCGGGATAATATCCTTTCCGCGTTTTTGAACGAACAATGGCTGGTATTACATGGGGCAAAAGGCACCGGAAAAAGCACGCTTGCACGCAGTGTAGAAGCGTTATGGCCACATCGGGTGCTAACTCTGGCACCTGTAAATAGAAAAGGTTATAGGTGGGAATGGCAGGTTATCGCAGATACGCAAAAGGTGGGCTGTTTAACCGGACGGTCATTTTCTGGCGAGACGATCTGGAGCGAATTACTTGGTCTGATAACCGTTAAGGCATGCGATAAGCCTCTGTTTATTTTGGAAGACGGACATCAGGTCACAACCGGTATTACTGCAACGGTTAAGGCGTTTATCGCCATAATGCCGAAGGCCCGGCTGCTAGTAACCGGTAGATACAGTCTGAGACAGCAGCGCCAGTTGCGTACGAAGCATCCGCTCTGGTTCGACGTACCCATCCCGGATATTGAGGATTACCGTAGGGTAATCGCACCCTGTATCGAAACGGAACAGGAGGGCAAAGATGCCCTTCCTGAGACATTTATCCGACATATCAAGAAACGTTGCCGCGGTAATCTGCATCTGGCGGCGCGTGTCGGGTGGAATCTTACGCGTAATAAAACGAAACAGGGTGAACAACAAACCAGCATCACGCCGCTTCAGCAACGTGAAGCGCTGCGTTGTCTGCCTGCGCCTCGTCGAACCGGGGGGACGTGTCTGGCAGTGGTTGTCGTCGCGGCGCTATGTGGTAGCGCTGGCTGGCACTTCAGTCCATTGCTTGACAGATGGTTGCCGCCCATAGCCAGCATATGGCCTGCAGGACAGCCATCGGCTGCATCACTTTCTTCCACAACGCTGACGTCAACGATTATGTCAACTAATGAGTCGCTCGCGCGGCTTTACAGCGTCTGGGGATATGAAGTCAATAAAGGGGAAGCATGGTGCGATCAGGCGTACCGGGCGGGTTTGGTTTGCCTGTCGGGCACTGATACGCTGGAAACGCTTCTGGCCCAGCAACTCCCCTGGATAGCAACGCTAAAGGTAGATAATAGCCTTATACCTGTTGTCGTGATTGGAGAAAGCAACCAGACCATCACTGCCCAGTCGGGCGCTGGTACATGGATTATGGATAAAGCCTGGTTCAGTGAAGTGTGGCAAGGGAATTACACGCTAATGTGGAAACCTTCACCAGACGGTAATGTGAGCATCATGAAGAAAAGCAGCGTCGACGACATTCTCTGGCTGGATATGATGCTGAGTCGCGTGTTGAATGTTGAGGCTGAGAGCACGGGAGAGTGGAGTCCTCTTTTATCGGAAAAAGTCCGCCAGTTTCAAATGCAAAATAAGATTAAGGCTGACGGTATGGTAGGGCGGCTTACTCTTATTCGTCTATGGCAGGCGCTGGATGAAAGCCCAAAACTGATGCATGACGGAGGGAAAGCATGAAAACGGCTCATGAATATTATTGTGGTGAAAACCTGCGTTTTGACCGTCCAGATATGCCGCTTACGTTATGGCGGGGCGCGCGTATCGCGCTTTCATGGCTGGGGTTGAGCATTGGCATGGTAATCATAGGCTACTATACGCATAGCGCGTTTATTCAGCATACCGCGACGCCAGCCGTGCCGCCGAACTTTCGTCTGTCTGACGCGCACTATATATATAAGCAGCAGCCGCTGCCGGAACCGGAAGAGACCGTTGAAGAAGAAGGCGCGGATGATATGCGCAGCGAAGAACCGTCAGCGCCTGACGAGCCTGTTCAAAACGGGGATCTCAAAGCGCGAGTGAAGCAGGCCATAGCGGAAATTGACCAGCAATAACGTCGTTCTGCGAAAGGTTGGTTATTATCGATACAACTTCACTTGCATTAAGCCCGCAGATACGTATAATGCGCGGGCTTGTCTTAATTGACGGCTGGTTCGATATGAGCCACTGATAGTCGATTTGACTATCTGACAATGTTCCCAATCGGGGAACTCTGTAAGAACGGTTACACTCTCCCATCAATCGTAATGGGTTTGAGGAGTAACTATTTCGTCTATAAAATAATTGGAGCTCTGGTCTCATGCAGAACCAAAGAATCCGTATCCGTTTGAAAGCGTTTGATCATCGTCTGATCGATCAATCAACCGCGGAAATCGTCGAGACTGCCAAGCGCACTGGTGCGCAGGTTCGTGGTCCGATCCCGCTGCCGACCCGCAAAGAGCGTTTCACCGTTCTGATCTCTCCGCACGTTAACAAAGACGCGCGTGATCAGTACGAGATCCGTACTCACAAGCGTCTGGTTGACATCGTTGAGCCAACTGAAAAAACCGTTGATGCTCTGATGCGTCTGGACCTGGCTGCCGGTGTAGACGTGCAGATCAGCCTGGGTTAATCAGGTCATCGAGCGATTGAGAGGTTGATACAATGATTGGTTTAGTCGGTAAAAAAGTGGGTATGACCCGCATCTTCACTGAAGATGGCGTCTCTATCCCAGTAACCGTTATCGAAGTTGAAGCAAACCGCGTTACTCAGGTTAAAGATCTGGCTAACGACGGCTACCGCGCTGTTCAGGTTACCACCGGTGCTAAAAAAGCTAACCGTGTAACTAAGCCGGAAGCTGGCCACTTTGCTAAAGCTGGCGTAGAAGCTGGCCGCGGCCTGTGGGAGTTCCGTCTGGCAGATGGTGAAGAATACACCGTTGGTCAGAACATTAGCGTTGAACTGTTTGCTGACGTTAAAAAAGTTGACGTAACCGGTACCTCTAAAGGTAAAGGTTTCGCTGGTACCGTTAAGCGCTGGAACTTCCGTACCCAGGACGCTACTCACGGTAACTCCTTGTCTCACCGCGTTCCGGGTTCTATCGGTCAGAACCAGACTCCGGGCAAAGTGTTCAAAGGCAAGAAAATGGCAGGTCAGCTGGGCAACGAACGTGTAACCGTTCAGAGCCTGGACGTAGTACGTGTTGACGCTGAGCGCAACCTGCTGCTGGTTAAAGGTGGTGTTCCGGGTGCGACCGGTTGCGACCTGATCGTTAAACCAGCTGTGAAGGCGTAAGGGGATAGCAATGGAATTAGTATTGAAAGACGCGCAGAGCGCGCTGACTGTTTCCGAAACTACCTTCGGTCGTGATTTCAACGAAGCGCTGGTTCACCAGGTTGTTGTTGCTTATGCAGCTGGTGCTCGTCAGGGTACTCGTGCTCAGAAGACTCGTGCTGAAGTAACTGGTTCAGGCAAAAAGCCGTGGCGCCAGAAAGGTACCGGCCGTGCGCGTTCAGGTTCTATCAAGAGCCCGATCTGGCGTTCAGGTGGCGTGACCTTCGCTGCTCGCCCGCAGGACCACAGTCAAAAAGTTAACAAAAAGATGTACCGCGGCGCGCTGAAAAGCATCCTGTCCGAACTGGTACGTCAGGATCGTCTGATCGTTGTCGAGAAGTTCTCTGTAGAAGCGCCTAAAACTAAGCTGCTGGCACAGAAACTGAAAGACATGGCTCTGGAAGATGTGCTGATCATCACCGGTGAGCTGGACGAAAACCTGTTCCTGGCTGCGCGCAACCTGCACAAGGTTGACGTACGCGATGCAACTGGTATCGACCCGGTTAGCCTGATCGCCTTCGACAAAGTCGTAATGACTGCTGATGCTGTTAAGCAAGTTGAGGAGATGCTGGCATGATTCGTGAAGAACGTCTGCTGAAGGTGCTGCGCGCACCGCACGTTTCTGAAAAAGCGTCTACTGCGATGGAAAAAACTAACACCATCGTTCTCAAAGTTGCTAAAGACGCGACCAAAGCAGAGATCAAAGCTGCTGTGCAGAAACTGTTTGAAGTCGAAGTCGAAGTCGTTAACACCCTGGTAGTTAAAGGGAAAGTTAAACGTCACGGACAGCGTATCGGTCGTCGTAGCGACTGGAAAAAAGCTTACGTCACCCTGAAGGAAGGCCAGAATCTGGACTTCGTCGGCGGCGCTGAGTAAGTCGGAGGAGTAATACAATGGCAGTTGTTAAATGTAAACCGACATCTCCGGGTCGTCGCCACGTTGTTAAAGTGGTCAACCCAGAGCTGCACAAGGGCAAACCTTTTGCTCCGCTGGTTGAAAAAAACAGCAAATCCGGTGGTCGTAACAACAATGGCCGTATCACCACTCGTCACATCGGTGGTGGTCACAAGCAGGCTTATCGTATTGTTGACTTCAAACGCAACAAAGACGGTATCCCAGCAATTGTTGAACGTCTTGAGTACGATCCGAACCGCTCCGCGAACATCGCGCTGGTTCTGTACAAAGACGGTGAACGCCGTTACATTCTGGCCCCTAAAGGCCTGAAAGCTGGCGACCAGGTTCAATCTGGCGTTGATGCTGCAATCAAAGCAGGTAACACCCTGCCGATGCGCAATATCCCGGTTGGTTCTACCGTTCATAACGTAGAAATGAAACCAGGTAAAGGCGGTCAGCTGGCACGTTCCGCTGGTACTTACGTTCAGATCGTTGCGCGTGATGGTGCTTATGTCACCCTGCGTCTGCGTTCTGGTGAAATGCGTAAAGTCGAAGCAGACTGCCGTGCAACTCTGGGCGAAGTTGGCAATGCTGAGCATATGCTGCGCGTTCTGGGTAAAGCAGGTGCTGCACGCTGGCGTGGTGTTCGTCCTACCGTTCGCGGTACTGCGATGAACCCAGTCGATCACCCACATGGTGGTGGTGAAGGTCGTAACTTTGGTAAGCACCCGGTAACTCCGTGGGGCGTTCAGACCAAAGGTAAGAAGACCCGCAGCAACAAGCGTACTGATAAATTCATCGTACGTCGCCGTAGCAAATAATTTTAGAGGATAAGCCATGCCACGTTCTCTCAAGAAAGGTCCTTTTATTGACCTGCACTTGCTGAAGAAGGTAGAGAAAGCGGTGGAAAGCGGAGACAAGAAGCCCCTGCGCACTTGGTCCCGTCGTTCAACGATCTTTCCTAACATGATCGGTTTGACCATCGCTGTCCATAATGGTCGTCAGCACGTTCCGGTATTTGTTTCCGACGAAATGGTCGGTCACAAACTGGGTGAATTCGCACCGACTCGTACTTATCGCGGCCACGCTGCTGATAAAAAAGCGAAGAAGAAATAAGGTAGGAGGAAGAGATGGAAACTTTAGCTCAACATCGCCATGCTCGTTCTTCTGCTCAGAAGGTTCGCCTTGTTGCAGACCTGATTCGCGGTAAGAAAGTGTCGCAGGCTCTGGATATTCTGACCTACACCAATAAGAAAGCGGCTGTACTGGTTAAGAAAGTCCTGGAATCTGCCATTGCTAACGCTGAACACAACGATGGCGCTGACATTGACGATCTGAAAGTTACGAAAATTTTCGTAGACGAAGGCCCGAGCATGAAGCGCATTATGCCGCGTGCAAAAGGTCGTGCAGATCGCATCCTGAAGCGCACCAGCCACATTACTGTGGTTGTGTCCGATCGCTGAGACTCTGGAGACTAGCAATGGGTCAGAAAGTACATCCTAATGGTATTCGCCTGGGTATTGTAAAACCATGGAACTCAACCTGGTTTGCGAACACCAAAGAATTCGCTGACAACCTGGACAGCGATTTTAAAGTACGTCAGTACCTGACTAAGGAACTGGCTAAAGCGTCTGTATCTCGTATCGTTATCGAGCGTCCGGCTAAGAGCATCCGTGTGACCATTCACACCGCTCGCCCGGGTATCGTTATCGGTAAGAAAGGCGAAGACGTAGAAAAACTGCGCAAAGTCGTAGCTGATATTGCTGGCGTTCCTGCCCAGATCAATATCGCCGAAGTGCGTAAACCTGAACTGGACGCAAAATTGGTTGCTGACAGCATCACTTCTCAGCTGGAACGTCGCGTTATGTTCCGTCGTGCTATGAAGCGTGCTGTACAGAACGCAATGCGTCTGGGCGCTAAAGGTATTAAAGTTGAAGTTAGCGGCCGTCTGGGCGGCGCGGAAATCGCACGTACCGAATGGTACCGCGAAGGTCGCGTACCGCTGCACACTCTGCGTGCTGACATCGACTACAACACCTCTGAAGCGCACACCACTTACGGTGTAATCGGCGTTAAAGTGTGGATCTTCAAAGGCGAGATCCTGGGTGGTATGGCTGCTGTTGAACAACCGGAAAAACCGGCTGCGCAACCTAAAAAGCAGCAGCGTAAAGGCCGTAAATAAGGAGCGTCGCTGATGTTACAACCAAAGCGTACAAAATTCCGTAAAATGCACAAAGGCCGTAACCGCGGTCTGGCTGCTGGCGCGGATGTTAGCTTCGGCAGCTTCGGTCTGAAAGCTGTTGGCCGTGGTCGTCTGACTGCCCGTCAGATCGAAGCAGCACGTCGTGCTATGACCCGTGCAGTTAAGCGTCAAGGTAAGATCTGGATCCGTGTATTCCCGGACAAACCGATCACTGAAAAGCCGCTGGCAGTGCGTATGGGTAAAGGTAAAGGTAACGTGGAGTATTGGGTTGCCTTGATTCAGCCGGGTAAAGTCCTGTATGAAATGGACGGCGTACCGGAAGAGCTGGCCCGTGAAGCATTCAAGCTGGCAGCAGCGAAACTGCCGATTAAAACCACCTTTGTAACTAAGACGGTGATGTAATGAAAGCAAAAGAGCTGCGTGAGAAGAGTGTTGAAGAGCTGAACACCGAGCTGCTGAATCTGCTGCGTGAGCAGTTCAACCTGCGTATGCAGGCTGCAAGTGGCCAGCTGCAACAGTCTCACCTGTTGAAGCAAGTGCGTCGTGATGTCGCACGCGTTAAGACTTTACTGACTGAGAAGGCGGGTGCGTAATGACCGATAAAATCCGTACTCTGCAAGGTCGCGTTGTTAGCGATAAAATGGAGAAATCCATCGTTGTTGCTATCGAACGTTTTGTGAAACACCCGATCTACGGTAAATTCATTAAGCGTACGACCAAACTGCACGTACATGACGAGAACAACGAATGCGGTACTGGTGACGTGGTTGAAATCCGCGAATGCCGTCCGCTGTCCAAGACTAAGTCCTGGACGCTGGTTCGCGTTGTAGAGAAAGCTGTTCTGTAATACAGTAGGCATTCTCAACGAATAAACGGCTCAGCGATGAGCCGTTTATTTTTTCTACCCATATCGTTTGAGCGGTGTTATAATGCCGCGCCCCCGATATGGGGCTTTTTTAACGACCTGATTTTCGGGTCTCAGTAGTAGTTGACATTAGCGGAGCACTAAAATGATCCAAGAACAGACTATGCTGAACGTCGCCGACAACTCCGGTGCACGTCGCGTAATGTGTATCAAGGTTCTGGGTGGCTCGCACCGTCGCTACGCAGGCGTCGGCGATATCATCAAGATCACCATCAAGGAAGCAATTCCGCGTGGTAAGGTCAAAAAAGGTGATGTGCTGAAGGCGGTAGTGGTGCGCACCAAGAAGGGTGTTCGTCGCCCGGACGGTTCTGTCATTCGCTTCGATGGTAATGCATGCGTTATTTTAAACAATAACAGCGAGCAACCTATCGGTACGCGTATTTTTGGGCCGGTAACTCGTGAACTTCGTAACGAGAAGTTCATGAAAATTATCTCTCTGGCACCAGAAGTACTCTAAGGAGCGAATCATGGCAGCGAAGATCCGTCGTGATGACGAAGTTATCGTGTTAACCGGTAAAGATAAAGGTAAACGCGGTAAAGTTAAGAATGTCTTGTCTTCCGGCAAGCTCATTGTTGAAGGTATCAACCTGGTTAAGAAACACCAGAAGCCGGTTCCGGCTCTGAACCAACCAGGCGGCATCGTTGAAAAAGAAGCTGCTATTCAGGTTTCTAACGTTGCAATCTTCAACGCGGCAACCGGCAAGGCTGACCGTGTAGGCTTTAGATTCGAAGACGGCAAAAAAGTCCGTTTCTTCAAATCTAACAGCGAAACTATCAAGTAATTTGGAGTAGTACGATGGCGAAACTGCATGATTACTACAAAGACGAAGTAGTCGCTAAACTCATGACTGAGTTTAACTACAATTCTGTCATGCAAGTCCCTCGGGTCGAGAAGATCACCCTGAACATGGGTGTTGGTGAAGCGATCGCTGACAAGAAACTGCTGGATAACGCAGCAGCTGACCTGACAGCAATCTCCGGTCAAAAACCGCTGATCACCAAAGCACGCAAATCAGTTGCAGGCTTCAAAATCCGTCAGGGCTATCCGATCGGCTGTAAAGTAACTCTGCGTGGCGAACGCATGTGGGAGTTCTTTGAGCGTCTGATCACTATTGCTGTTCCACGTATCCGTGACTTCCGTGGCCTGTCCGCTAAGTCATTCGATGGTCGTGGTAACTACAGCATGGGTGTCCGTGAGCAGATCATCTTCCCAGAAATCGACTACGATAAAGTCGACCGCGTGCGTGGTTTGGATATTACCATTACCACTACTGCGAAATCTGACGAAGAAGGCCGTGCTCTGCTGGCTGCCTTTGACTTCCCGTTCCGCAAGTAAGGTAGGGTTACTGAATGGCTAAGCAATCAATGAAAGCACGCGAAGTAAAGCGCGTAGCTTTAGCTGATAAGTACTTCGCAAAACGCGCTGAACTGAAAGCTATTATCTCTGATGTGAACGCGACCGACGAAGATCGTTGGAACGCAGTTCTGAAGCTGCAGTCTCTGCCGCGTGATTCCAGCCCGTCCCGTCAGCGTAACCGCTGCCGTCAAACAGGTCGTCCGCATGGCTATGTGGGCAAGTTCGGGTTGAGCCGTATCAAACTGCGTGAAGCCGCTATGCGCGGTGAAGTACCAGGCTTGAAAAAGGCTAGCTGGTAATTACCAATTGAATCACGGGAGTAAAGACAGATGAGCATGCAAGATCCGATCGCGGATATGCTGACCCGTATCCGTAACGGTCAGGCCGCGAATAAAGCTGCGGTCACCATGCCTTCCTCCAAGCTGAAAGTGGCAATTGCCAACGTGCTGAAGGAAGAAGGTTTTATTGAAGATTTTAAAGTTGAAGGCGACACCAAGCCGGAACTGGAACTTACTCTTAAGTATTTCCAGGGTAAAGCTGTTGTAGAAAGCATTCAGCGTGTCAGTCGCCCAGGTCTGCGCATTTATAAGCGTAAAGACGAGCTGCCGAAGGTTATGGCTGGCATGGGTATCGCAGTTGTTTCTACCTCTAAAGGTGTTATGACTGATCGTGCAGCGCGCCAGGCTGGTCTTGGTGGCGAAATTATCTGCTACGTAGCCTAATCGGAGGAAAAAATGTCTCGTGTTGCTAAAGCACCGGTCGTTATTCCTGCCGGCGTTGATGTAAAAATCAACGGTCAGGTTATTACGATCAAAGGTAAAAACGGCGAGCTGACTCGTACTCTCAACGATGCTGTTGCAGTAAATCATGCAGATAATGCACTGACCTTCGGTCCGCGTGATGGTTACGCAGATGGATGGGCTCAGGCTGGTACCGCGCGTGCCCTGCTGAATGCAATGGTTGTCGGTGTTACCGAAGGCTTCACTAAGAAGCTGCAGCTGGTTGGTGTAGGTTATCGTGCAGCGGTCAAAGGGAATGTAGTAAACCTGGCTTTAGGTTTCTCTCATCCAGTTGATCATCAGCTGCCGGCAGGTATCACTGCAGAATGTCCGACTCAGACTGAAATCGTGCTGAAAGGCGCTGATAAACAGCTGATCGGTCAGGTTGCGGCAGATCTGCGCGCCTACCGTCGTCCTGAGCCTTACAAAGGCAAGGGTGTTCGTTACGCCGACGAAGTCGTGCGTACCAAAGAGGCTAAGAAGAAGTAAGGTAACACTATGGATAAGAAATCTGCTCGTATCCGTCGTGCGACCCGCGCACGCCGCAAGCTCAAAGAGCTGGGCGCAACTCGCCTGGTGGTACATCGTACCCCGCGTCATATTTACGCACAGGTAATTGCACCGAACGGTTCTGAAGTTCTGGTAGCTGCTTCTACTGTAGAAAAAGCTATCGCTGAACAACTGAAGTACACCGGTAACAAAGACGCTGCAGCAGCTGTGGGTAAAGCTGTCGCCGAACGCGCTCTGGAAAAAGGCATCAAAGATGTGTCCTTTGACCGTTCCGGGTTCCAATATCATGGTCGTGTCCAGGCACTGGCAGATGCTGCCCGTGAAGCTGGCCTTCAGTTCTAAGGTAGAGGTGTAAGATGGCTCACATCGAAAAACAAGCTGGCGAACTGCAGGAAAAGCTGATCGCGGTAAACCGCGTATCTAAAACCGTTAAAGGTGGTCGTATTTTCTCCTTCACAGCTCTGACTGTAGTTGGCGATGGTAACGGTCGCGTTGGTTTTGGTTACGGTAAAGCGCGTGAAGTTCCAGCAGCGATCCAGAAAGCGATGGAAAAAGCCCGTCGCAATATGATTAACGTCGCGCTGAACCACGGCACCCTGCAGCACCCGGTTAAGGGTACTCACACGGGTTCTCGTGTATTCATGCAGCCGGCTTCCGAAGGTACCGGTATCATCGCCGGTGGTGCAATGCGCGCCGTTCTGGAAGTCGCTGGAGTTCGTAACGTTCTGGCTAAAGCGTATGGTTCCACTAACCCGATTAACGTGGTTCGTGCAACTATCGACGGTCTGGAAAATATGAAATCTCCGGAAATGGTCGCTGCCAAGCGTGGTAAATCCGTTGAAGAAATTCTGGGGAAATAAACCATGGCAAAGACTATTAAAATTACTCAAACCCGCAGTGCAATCGGTCGTCTGCCGAAACACAAGGCAACGCTGCTTGGCCTGGGTCTGCGTCGTATTGGTCACACCGTAGAACGCGAGGATACTCCTGCAGTTCGTGGTATGGTCAACGCGGTTTCCTTCATGGTTAAAGTTGAGGAGTAAGAGATGCGTTTAAATACTCTGTCTCCGGCCGAAGGCTCCAAAAAGGCGGGTAAACGCCTGGGTCGTGGTATCGGTTCTGGCCTCGGTAAAACCGGTGGTCGTGGTCACAAAGGTCAGAAGTCTCGTTCTGGCGGTGGCGTACGTCGCGGTTTCGAGGGTGGTCAGATGCCTCTGTACCGTCGTCTGCCGAAATTCGGCTTCACTTCACGTAAAGCAGCGATTACAGCCGAAGTTCGTCTGTCTGACCTGGCTAAAGTTGAAGGCGGTGTTGTAGACCTGAACACGCTGAAAGCAGCTAACATTATCGGTATCCAGATCGAGTTCGCGAAAGTGATCCTGGCTGGTGAAGTCACTACTCCGGTAACTGTTCGTGGCCTGCGTGTTACTAAAGGCGCTCGTGCTGCTATCGAAGCTGCTGGCGGTAAAATCGAGGAATAAGTAGCAGATGGCTAAACAACCGGGATTAGATTTTCAAAGTGCCAAAGGTGGCTTAGGCGAGCTGAAACGCAGACTGCTGTTTGTAATCGGTGCGCTTATTGTGTTCCGTATTGGCTCTTTCATTCCGATCCCTGGTATTGATGCCGCTGTACTTGCCAAACTGCTTGAGCAACAGCGAGGCACCATCATTGAAATGTTTAACATGTTCTCTGGTGGTGCTCTCAGCCGTGCTTCTATCTTTGCTCTGGGGATCATGCCGTATATTTCGGCGTCGATCATTATCCAGCTGCTGACGGTGGTTCATCCAACGCTGGCAGAAATTAAGAAAGAAGGGGAGTCTGGTCGTCGTAAGATCAGCCAGTACACCCGCTACGGTACTCTGGTGCTGGCGATATTCCAGTCGATCGGTATTGCTACCGGTCTGCCGAATATGCCTGGTATGCAGGGCCTGGTAATGAATCCAGGCTTTGCATTCTATTTCACCGCTGTTGTAAGTCTGGTTACAGGGACTATGTTCCTGATGTGGTTGGGCGAACAGATTACTGAACGTGGTATCGGCAACGGTATCTCAATCATTATCTTCGCCGGTATTGTTGCGGGACTCCCGCCAGCCATTGCCCATACTATCGAGCAAGCGCGTCAAGGCGACCTGCACTTCCTCGTGTTGCTGTTGGTTGCAGTATTAGTATTTGCAGTGACGTTCTTTGTTGTATTTGTTGAGCGTGGTCAACGCCGTATTGTGGTAAACTACGCGAAACGTCAGCAAGGTCGTCGTGTCTATGCTGCACAGAGCACACATTTACCGCTGAAAGTGAATATGGCGGGGGTAATCCCGGCAATCTTCGCTTCCAGTATTATTCTGTTCCCGGCGACCATCGCGTCATGGTTCGGGGGCGGGACTGGTTGGAACTGGCTGACAACAATTTCGCTGTATTTGCAGCCTGGGCAACCGCTTTATGTGTTACTCTATGCGTCTGCAATCATATTCTTCTGTTTCTTCTACACGGCGTTGGTTTTCAACCCGCGTGAAACAGCAGATAACCTGAAGAAGTCCGGTGCATTTGTACCAGGAATTCGTCCGGGAGAGCAAACGGCGAAGTATATCGATAAAGTAATGACCCGCCTGACTTTGGTTGGTGCGCTCTACATTACCTTTATCTGCCTGATCCCGGAGTTCATGCGTGATGCAATGAAAGTACCGTTCTACTTTGGTGGGACCTCACTGCTTATCGTTGTTGTCGTGATTATGGACTTTATGGCTCAAGTGCAAACTCTGATGATGTCAAGTCAGTACGAGTCTGCATTGAAGAAGGCGAATCTGAAAGGCTACGGCCGTTAACAGTCGCCCGAGAAGTTACGGAGAGTAAAAATGAAAGTTCGTGCTTCCGTCAAGAAATTATGCCGTAACTGCAAAATCGTTAAGCGTGATGGTGTCATCCGTGTGATTTGCAGTGCCGAGCCGAAGCATAAACAGCGCCAAGGCTGATTTATTCGCATATTTTTCTTGCAAAGTTGGGTTGAGCTGGCTAGATTAGCCAGCCAATCTTTTGTATGTCTGTGCGTTTCCATTTGAGTATCCTGAAAACGGGCTTTTCAGCATGGTGCGTACATATTAAATAGTAGGAGTGCATAGTGGCCCGTATAGCAGGCATTAACATTCCTGATCAGAAACATGCTGTGATCGCATTAACTTCGATCTACGGCGTCGGCAAGACCCGTTCTAAAGCCATTCTGGCTGCAGCGGGTATCGCTGAAGATGTTAAGATCAGTGAGCTGTCTGAAGAACAAATCGACACGCTGCGTGACGAAGTTGCCAAATTTGTCGTTGAAGGTGATCTGCGCCGTGAAGTTAGCATGAGCATCAAGCGCCTTATGGACCTTGGTTGCTATCGCGGTTTGCGTCATCGTCGTGGTCTCCCGGTTCGCGGTCAGCGTACCAAGACCAACGCACGTACCCGTAAGGGTCCGCGCAAACCGATCAAGAAATAATCGGGGTGATTGAATAATGGCAAAGGCACCAATTCGTGCACGTAAACGTGTAAGAAAACAAGTCTCTGACGGCGTGGCTCATATCCATGCTTCTTTTAACAACACCATCGTTACCATTACTGATCGTCAGGGTAACGCACTGGGTTGGGCAACAGCCGGTGGTTCCGGTTTCCGTGGTTCTCGCAAATCCACTCCGTTTGCAGCTCAGGTTGCAGCAGAGCGTTGCGCTGAAGCCGTAAAAGAATACGGTATCAAGAATCTGGAAGTTATGGTCAAAGGACCGGGTCCAGGTCGCGAATCTACTGTTCGTGCTCTGAACGCCGCTGGTTTCCGCATCACTAATATTACTGATGTGACTCCGATCCCTCATAACGGTTGTCGTCCGCCGAAAAAACGTCGCGTATAACGCTGTCGTTTCTAGGATTGTTGGAGAAAGAAAATGGCAAGATATTTGGGTCCTAAGCTCAAGCTGAGCCGTCGTGAGGGCACTGACTTATTCCTTAAGTCTGGCGTTCGCGCGATCGATACCAAGTGTAAAATTGAACAAGCTCCTGGCCAGCACGGTGCGCGTAAACCGCGTCTGTCTGACTATGGTGTGCAGTTGCGTGAAAAGCAAAAAGTTCGCCGTATCTATGGTGTGCTGGAGCGTCAGTTCCGTAACTACTACAAAGAAGCAGCACGTCTGAAAGGCAACACCGGTGAAAACCTGTTGGGTCTGCTGGAAGGTCGTCTGGACAACGTTGTATACCGTATGGGCTTCGGTGCCACTCGTGCAGAAGCACGTCAGCTGGTCAGCCATAAAGCAATTATGGTAAACGGTCGTGTTGTTAACATCGCTTCTTATCAGGTTAGTCCGAATGACGTTGTTAGCATTCGTGAGAAAGCGAAGAAGCAGTCTCGCGTGAAAGCCGCTCTGGAGCTGGCTGAGCAGCGTGAAAAGCCAACCTGGCTGGAAGTTGATGCTGGCAAGATGGAAGGTACGTTCAAGCGTAAGCCGGAGCGTTCTGATCTGTCTGCGGACATTAACGAACACCTGATCGTCGAGCTTTACTCCAAGTAAAGCTTAGTACCAAAGAGAGGACACAATGCAGGGTTCTGTGACAGAGTTTCTAAAACCGCGCCTGGTAGATATCGAGCAAGTGAGTTCGACGCACGCCAAGGTGACCCTTGAGCCTTTAGAGCGTGGCTTTGGCCATACTTTGGGTAACGCACTGCGCCGTATTCTGCTCTCATCGATGCCGGGTTGCGCGGTGACCGAGGTTGAGATTGATGGTGTACTACATGAGTACAGCACCAAAGAAGGCGTTCAGGAAGATATCCTGGAAATCCTGCTCAACCTGAAAGGGCTGGCGGTGAGAGTTCAGGGTAAAGATGACGTTATTCTTACCTTGAATAAATCTGGCATTGGCCCTGTGACTGCAGCCGACATTACCCATGATGGTGATGTCGAAATCGTCAAGCCACAGCACGTGATCTGCCACCTGACCGATGAGAACGCATCTATTAGTATGCGCATCAAAGTTCAGCGCGGTCGTGGTTATGTGCCGGCTTCTACCCGAATTCATTCGGAAGAAGATGAGCGCCCAATCGGCCGTCTGCTGGTCGACGCATGCTACAGCCCTGTAGAGCGTATTGCCTACAATGTTGAAGCAGCGCGTGTAGAACAGCGTACCGACCTGGACAAGCTGGTCATCGAAATGGAAACCAACGGCACAATCGATCCTGAAGAGGCGATTCGTCGTGCGGCAACCATTCTGGCTGAACAACTGGAAGCTTTTGTTGACTTACGTGATGTACGTCAGCCGGAAGTTAAAGAAGAGAAACCAGAATTCGATCCGATCCTGCTGCGCCCTGTTGACGATCTGGAATTGACTGTCCGCTCTGCTAACTGCCTCAAAGCAGAAGCTATCCACTATATCGGTGATCTGGTACAGCGTACTGAGGTTGAGCTTCTTAAGACGCCTAACCTTGGTAAAAAATCTCTTACTGAGATTAAAGACGTGCTGGCTTCCCGTGGACTGTCTCTGGGCATGCGCCTGGAAAACTGGCCACCGGCAAGCATCGCTGACGAGTAACCGGATCACAGGTTAAGGTTTTACTGAGAAGGATAAGGTCATGCGCCATCGTAAGAGTGGTCGTCAACTGAACCGCAACAGCAGCCATCGCCAGGCTATGTTCCGCAATATGGCAGGTTCACTGGTTCGTCATGAAATCATCAAGACGACTCTGCCGAAAGCGAAAGAGCTGCGTCGCGTAGTTGAGCCGCTGATTACTCTTGCCAAGACTGATAGCGTAGCTAATCGTCGTCTGGCATTCGCCCGTACTCGTGATAACGAGATCGTGGCAAAACTGTTTAACGAACTGGGCCCGCGTTTCGCGAGCCGCGCCGGTGGTTACACTCGCATTCTGAAGTGTGGTTTCCGTGCAGGCGACAACGCGCCGATGGCATACATCGAGCTGGTTGATCGTTCAGAGAAAACAGAAGCTGCTGCAGAGTAATCTGTAGTAACGTAAAAACCCCGCCTCGGCGGGTTTTTTTATATCCGCCATATCCCCACTTATCTACAATATCTGTACTCTTTTTGTTCATCCCCTGGAGCGTCATATGTGGTTACTGGACCAGTGGGCGGAGCGCCATATTATTGCTGCACAGTCTAAAGGCGAGTTTGATGATTTACCTGGTACAGGCGAACCGCTTACTCTTGACGATGATTCCCATATTCCGCCTGAACTCCGGGCCGGATACCGTTTATTAAAAAATGCGGGCTGTCTTCCACCTGAGCTTGAGCAACGCAGAGAGGCAATACAGCTGCTTGAAATACTCGCGGGGATCCGCAAAGATGATCCCAGTTATCAGGAAGTCAGTCGACGGTTGTCGCTACTGGAGCTAAAACTTCGACAGGCTGGGCTTAGCACCGAGTTTTTACACGGTGAATACGCAGATAAGCTGCTACAGAAGATCAACGACAAATAGCGGAGAGAGCATGTACCGAATTGGTGAATTAGCGAAGCTGGCTGACGTGACGCCGGATACTATCCGTTACTATGAAAAGCAGCAGATGATGGAACATGAAGTACGTACCGAAGGCGGGTTTCGCCTCTACACGGAAAGTGATCTTCAGCGTCTTAAGTTTATTCGTTATGCCCGTCAGCTTGGTTTTACACTGGAGTCGATTCGCGAACTGCTTTCGATCCGCATAGATCCAGAGCACCATACCTGCCAGGAATCAAAAGGGATCGTTCAGGAAAGATTACAAGAGGTCGAAGCGCGCATAGCGGAGCTTCAGGCGATGCAACGATCGTTACAGCGATTAAATGATGCGTGCTGTGGTAAAGCACACAGCAGTGTGTACTGTTCTATTCTTGAAGCACTTGAACAAGGCGCCAGCGGAACACTATCAGACCGTTGATTTTTTGCACGGTCAGGTCTACACTCCTGGCGTAAATTACCCCACAAACTGGAGAGAGTATGAGCCGTTATCAGCATACCAAAGGACAGATAAAGGACAACGCCATTGAGGCGCTTCTGCATGATCCACTGTTCAGGCAGCGCGTTGAGAAAAATAAGAAAGGGAAAGGAAGTTATCTACGTAAAGGTAAACATGGCAATCGGGGAAACTGGGAGGCCAGTGGCAAGAAAGTGAAGCACTTTTTTACCACTGGCCTTTTTGTTTCAGTGAACGCTTAAGAGCGGTTATTCTGTTCTTTCAGCAGGTCACGAATTTCACTTAGTAATACTTCTTCTTTAGATGGTGCTGGGGGCGCCGCTGGCTCTTCAGCTTTTTTACGATTCAATTTATTGATCAGTTTGATTGCCATAAAGATAGCAAACGCAACAATAATGAAATCGAAGACATTCTGAATGAATACGCCGTAATGCATGACCACCGCCGGGATGTCTCCCTGCGCATCACGTAACGTTAAAGCAAACTGTTTAAAATCAATCCCACCAATTAACAACCCCAGTGGCGGCATGATGATATCGGCAACCAGTGATGAAACGATCTTACCGAATGCCGCACCAATAATGACACCCACTGCCAAATCGACAACATTCCCGCGCATCGCGAATTCGCGAAACTCTTTAATAATGCTCATTTTATTCTCCCTATGCAGCTGACGTTTATAAGTTTAACAAATGTTTAGGCAATTTCCATTTATGTATTGCGGAAAGGAAAAATTATTAGGCCCTGATAAATAAAGGGAAATAAAAAAGGCGCTATATTAGCGCCCAAATTATTACAGGAAGAAGGGGCTTGGCTGGAATAAGCGCTCGACGTCGGTAATAAACTTTTTATCTGTCAGGAACATAATAACGTGATCGCCCTGTTCAATACGCAGGTTGTCATTAGCAATCATCACATCATTACCCCGTACAACAGCGCCAATAATGGTGCCGGGCGGAAGTTTAATTTCATCAATCGAGCGACCTACTACCCGTGATGTTGTCTCATCACCGTGTGCGACGGCTTCAATGGCTTCCGCTACGCCGCGGCGTAGTGATGAAACACCAACAATATCAGCTTTACGAACATGGCTCAGGAGTGCGGAGATGGTCGCCTGCTGCGGTGAAATCGCAATATCGATCACGCTGCCCTGCACCAGATCGACGTACGCTCTGCGCTGGATCAGCACCATCACTTTCTTGGCGCCCATTCGTTTAGCCAGCATCGCCGACATGATGTTAGCTTCATCGTCATTGGTCACCGCGATGAACAGATCAACCTGATCGATGTGTTCTTCCGCCAGAAGCTCTTGATCCGAAGCATCGCCAAAAAAGACGATCGTATTTTGCAGTTTCTCTGCAAGCTCCGATGCGCGCTGCTGATTACGCTCGATCAGTTTGACGCTGTAATCTTTTTCCAGACGCCGCGCGAGCCCTGCACCGATATTACCGCCACCGACTAACATAATGCGTTTGTACGGCTTTTCCAGACGCTGTAGCTCGCTCATGACGGCGCGAATGTGCTGTGATGCCGCGATAAAGAAGACTTCATCACCCGCTTCAACGATGGTAGAACCCTGCGGGCGAATTGGCCTGTCATGACGGAATATCGCCGCAACGCGGGTATCGATATGCGGCATGTGATCGCGCATGGTCGACAACGCATTACCGATTAGCGGTCCGCCGTAATAAGCTTTCACGACCGCCAGACTGACTTTGCCCTCGGCAAAATTCACGACCTGCAATGCGCCCGGATATTCAATCAGGCGATAAATGCTATCGATAACCAGTTGCTCAGGCGCAATCAGATGATCGATAGGGACGGCATCGGATTGAAATAGCTTGTCTGCATCGCGAACGTAATCCGGTGAACGAATACGGGCGATACGGTTAGGCGTATTAAACAGGGAATAAGCTACCTGGCAGGCAACCATATTTGTTTCATCTGAGCTGGTTACGGCAACCAGCATATCGGCATCGTCGGCACCAGCTTCACGCAATACACGGGGATGTGAACCATGTCCTTGCACGACGCGGAGATCAAACTTGTCCTGCAAGCTGCGCAGGCGCTCACCATTGGTATCGACTACCGTGATATCGTTGTTCTCTCCGACCAGGTTTTCAGCCAGCGTACCGCCAACTTGCCCTGCGCCAAGAATGATAATTTTCATCAGTCGCGACCCGTTATCTCATCACTTTTTGATTAGCTTAGCGTAAAAGAAGCCATCGCCATCTTCTGCACCCGGTAAATTCTGACGTCCCGGCTGCTCTGGCGTACCGGTTTCGCTTAACACCGCATCCGGTGTGCGTGCAAGGAACGCGGCGATCTGCTGTTGGTTTTCTTCTGGCAGAATAGAACAGGTTGCATAGACCAGCGTGCCGCCCGGCTTAAGGTGTGTCCAGGTCGCGTTGAGGATCTCGGCCTGCAACTGAGCGAGTTCGGCAATATCACGATCGCGACGCAGCCATTTGATATCCGGATGGCGACGGATCACACCAGTGGCAGAACATGGAGCGTCCAGCAAAATACGGTCAAACTGTTGCTCACCGCACCACTGCTGCGGATAGCGACCATCACCCTGCTTCACGGTTGCTTTCATACCCAGGCGTTTCAGGTTGTCATACACGCGAGACAGGCGTTTATCGTCGACATCGACTGCCATCACGTTCGCATCTGGCGCGACCTCCAGAATATGGGTGGTCTTGCCGCCGGGAGCGCAACATAAATCAAGGATCTGCTCTCCGTTTTGTGGCTGCAGATAGCTGACGCAACCCTGGGCAGAGGCATCCTGAACGGTGACCCAACCTTGCTCAAAACCTGGCAGGGCGAGCACGGGGGCTGGTGTTTCCAGACGGACCGCATCCGGGTAATCCGGATGAGGGAAACCGGTCAATCCTGCTTCGGCGAGTAGTTCCAGCCAGGCGTCGCGCGTATGGTGGTTGCGATTAACACGGAGCCACATTGGCGGGCGTTGGTTATTAGCCTCAAGGATGGCTTCCCATTGCTGTGGATAAGCGGCTTTAATACGTTTTACCAGCCAGGAGGGGTGTAAGAAACGTAGATCGCTTTGTGCGAACTCGGTCAGTAGTTCTTCCTGACGGCGCTGGAACTGGCGTAATACACCATTGATCAGCCCTTTCAACTGCGGACGCTTAATCACCACCGCGCCTTCTACGGTTTCGGCCAGCGCAGCATGGGGTGGGATACGGGTATGCAGCAGTTGGTAGAAGCCCACCATGATCAGGTAGTGAACGGTACGCTGTTTGCCCGTCATCGGACGTTCCATCAGTTGCTGGATCATCCACTCCAGTTGCGAGAGTGTGCGCAATACGCCGAAGCAAAGCTCTTGCAACAACGCTTTATCTTTATCGGCAACTTTTTGCTGCATGGCGGGCAGCACGTTGCTTAATGATTGCCCCTTTTCGACAACCTGCTCGACGGCCTGGGCCGCCATACTGCGTAAATTAAGATTTTTTTTCATAAGTGCAAAAATAAAAATGCCCGGTCACACCGGGCTTAAAGAGATGAACCGTCAGGCCAGACGGTTTCCGGGTACAAACCACTCCCGGCGCGAATTAAGCAGATCCTGCGCACTCATGGCTTTTTTGCCTGCAGGCTGCAAAGAGACGAGATTCAGGATGCCGTCGCCTGTTGCAACCTGGATACCCTGACGGGTCGCTTCCAGAATTGTGCCTGGTTCAGCGTTAGCGGGCGTATCGATCACCGTCGCCTGCCAAATTTTTACTGGTTGCTCGTCGATGACGATATAGCTCATTGGCCACGGGTTAAAGGCGCGGATGCAGCGCTCCAACTGAGCGGCCGAAAGTGACCAGTCGATACGGGCCTCTTCTTTACTGAGTTTCTCTGCATGCGTAACCAGTGATTCATCTTGTACAACGGGTTTTATCGTGCCAGCAGCCAACTGTTTTAGCGTTTCAATCAGCCCCTGAGGCCCCAGGTCCGCCAGCTTGTCGTATAAAGAACCGCTGGTATCTTCTGCCGTAATCGGGCAGGAGAGCTTAAGCAACATATCACCGGTGTCGAGACCAACATCCATTTGCATGATGGTAACGCCCGTTTCGCTATCGCCAGCCCACAGTGAACGTTGAATCGGTGCTGCGCCACGCCAGCGTGGAAGCAGGGAACCGTGAACGTTGATACAACCCAGGCGCGGCATTTCCAGCACGGCTTTTGGCAGAATCAGTCCATATGCCACTACCACCATCACGTCTGCGTGTAAATCAGCAACCAATTGTTGGTTTTCCTGAGGGCGAAGAGAGACAGGCTGGAAAACCGGTATCCCTTTTTCTTCTGCCAACACTTTTACCGGGCTGGGCATCAGCTTTTTACCGCGTCCCGCAGGGCGGTCCGGTTGGGTAAACACGCCAACGACGTTATGTCCAGAAGACAACAGCGCGTCAAGGTGACGCGCTGCAAAGTCAGGTGTACCCGCAAAAATAATACGTAGTGAGTCTGACACGTTGATTCTTGTCCTTAAGCTCGGGCGTTCAGGCGGTCGAGTTTTTCAACTTTCTGACGAATACGTTGTTGCTTCAACGGAGACAGATAATCGATAAACAGTTTACCGACCAGGTGATCCATTTCATGTTGAATGCAGATAGCGAGCAGGCCATCGGCTTCCAGTTCAAAAGATTTACCGTCGCGATTGAGCGCACGAATTTTTACTTTCTCAGCGCGTGGTACTAACGCACGCTGTTCGGGGATAGACAGGCAACCTTCTTCAATACCGGTTTCGCCATCTTTCTCCAGCAGCTCTGGGTTGATTAAAACCAACTGCTCGTCGCGATTTTCAGAGACATCAATAACAATGATGCGCTGATGGATGTCGACCTGTGTTGCCGCCAGACCGATACCCTCTTCTGCGTACATCGTTTCGAACATATCATCAACGATACGCTGAATTTCTGCATTCACTTCTTCAACCGGTTTTGCGACTTTGCGAAGGCGCTCGTCCGGAATATGTAACACTTGCAAAACTGACATAGTTATCCAGAGTTGTGTTCAGGAGTTGAAAAGATTATTACCTCTATTCTAGACAAAACCCCCTCTGATTGACAGCATCAGTGACCAATCGCAAAGATTGCCAGGACTGCTTGTGGCAGGGGAACAGGGATGACCCAAATTGAAATTTGGCTACGTTTAGCGCAAGTGAATGAACTGTATGGTGATGAGATGGTGCGCCTTGCCCACTGGCTCAATGCCCAACCTTGTATTAACAACACGATCCTCCAGCACGCAGGATTATCTTCCCGCCAGGCCAAGCGCTTTTTAACCTTTTCAGAGCAGTCACTGGAAAAAACGCTGCGCTGGTTGGAGCAGCCGAATCACCATTTAGTGGTTGCCGACAGCGAGCATTATCCGTCCCAGCTGCGCGCGATTGAAGATTACCCTGGGGTGCTTTTCGTTGCCGGTACTCCCGCATGCCTGCATTCATTTCAGGTGGCCGTCGTCGGTAGTCGCCAGCATTCATGGTATGGCGAACGTTGGGGGCGATTATTTTGCGAAAAGCTTGCCGCGTTTGGGGTGACGATAACCAGTGGGCTGGCCCGAGGGATTGATGGCGTGGCGCATCATGCGGCGATAAACCGACAAGGCACGAGTATTGCGGTGCTGGGAAATGGGCTTGAGACCATTCATCCACGACAGCATGTCCGTCTCGCCGAACGTCTGATCGATTCCGGAGGCGCATTGGTGTCTGAGTTCCCATTAGATACGCTCCCGCTGCCGCGCAATTTTCCCCGACGAAATCGCATTATCAGTGGTCTAAGTAAAGGTGTCCTGGTCGTTGAGGCCGCGCAACGTAGCGGTTCATTGGTCACGGCACGCTGTGCGCTGGAGCAGGGGCGGGAGGTTTTTGCTTTGCCTGGGCCGATTGGGAGTCCGGGAAGTGAAGGCCCACATTGGCTTATTCAGCAGGGAGCCACGCTTGTGACCGCACCAGAGGAAATTCTGGAAAATTTGCAATATGGGCTGCAATGGTTGCCAGATGAACCTGAAAAATCAATTTATTCGCCAGATCACGAAGAGGTGGCATTGCCATTTCCTGAGCTCCTGGCTAACGTAGGAGATGAGGTAACACCTGTTGACGTCGTCGCTGAACGTGCCGGCCAACCTGTGCCAGAGGTAGTGGCTCAACTACTCGAACTGGAGTTAGCAGGATGGATCGCAGCTGTACCCGGCGGCTATGTCCGATTGAGGAGGGCATGCCATGTTCGACGTACTAATGTATTTGTTTGAGACATATATCCATAACGAAGCTGAGCTGCGAGTGGATCAGGACAAACTGGAACGGGATCTTACCGACGCTGGTTTTGATCGTGAAGACATCTACAACGCGTTACTGTGGCTGGAAAAGCTTGCTGATTATCAGGATGGCCTTGCCGAACCTATGCAGCTAGCATCTGATCCTCTTTCTCTGCGTATTTATACTGCAGAAGAATGTGAACGGCTGGATGCGAGTTGTCGCGGATTCTTGCTATTCCTGGAGCAGATTCAGGTGCTAAACCTCGAAACGCGAGAAATGGTAATTGAGCGCGTACTCGCGCTGGATACGGCAGAGTTTGATCTGGAAGACCTGAAGTGGGTGATCCTGATGGTGCTATTCAACATTCCAGGTTGTGAAAATGCCTATCAGCAAATGGAAGAATTACTCTTTGAAGTGAATGAAGGTATGCTGCATTAATCAATCTTCATTCAGTATGAGTTGTTATGGCTAAATCAGCACTGTTTACGGTGCGTAAAAACGAGCCCTGCCCACAATGCGGGGCTGAACTGGTTATTCGCTCCGGGAAACACGGCCCGTTTCTCGGTTGTTCACACTATCCAGAATGCGATTATATCCGTCCGCTGAAATCATCTGCAGACGGGCATATTGTCAAAGTTCTGGAGGGTAAGTTTTGCCCTGCATGTGGCGCTGAGTTGGTATTGCGACAGGGGCGATTCGGTATGTTTATCGGATGCAGTGACTATCCTGCATGCGAGCACACCGAGCTTATCGACAAGCCAGATGAAACAGCAATAGTCTGTCCTCAATGCCAGACCGGTCACCTGGTCCAGCGGCGTTCCCGTTATGGCAAAACTTTTTACTCCTGCGATCGCTATCCGGAGTGCCAGTTTGTTATTAACTTCAAACCGTTAGCTGGAGAATGTCCAGAGTGTCATTATCCGCTACTCATCGAAAAGAAAACCGCGCAGGGTGTGAAGCATTTCTGTGCCAGTAAACAATGTGGAAAGCCGATTTCGGCGGAATAAAAAAGTGAATAATAACCTGCCCACAGGCCCTATCGCTGCTGCAATAGAGGTACTGAACCAAGAGAAAGTCATCGCCTATCCAACAGAAGCTGTATTTGGTGTCGGCTGCGATCCCGACAGCGAAACGGCAGTAAGTCGTTTGTTGGAATTAAAACAACGTCCGGTCGAGAAAGGCTTAATTTTGATTGCGGCCAACTTTGAGCAACTTAAGCCCTATATTGACGATAGCTCGCTTACTGATACTCAACGTGAGGCTATCTTCGCTCGCTGGCCTGGTCCCGTCACCTTTGTTTTCCCGGCGCTTGCGACTACACCTCGTTGGTTGACCGGTCGTTTTGATTCGCTGGCCGTGCGTGTCACCGATCATCCGCTGGTGGTTGCACTGTGCCAGGCTTATGGCAAACCTATAGTTTCCACCAGTGCTAATTTGAGTGGCTTACCGCCTTGCCGAACGGTAGAGGAAGTCCGCGCGCAGTTCGGTATAGACTTTCCCGTTGTTGAAGGAGAGACCGGAGGGCGATTGAATCCTTCGGAGATCCGTGATGCACTGACGGGTGAACAGTTTCGACAGGGGTAATATGAAAGAAGCCTATGCTGTTTTTGGTAATCCGATAGCGCACAGTAAATCGCCTTTTATTCATCAGCAATTTGCAGAGCAGCTGAAGATTGATTACTCCTATGGACGCGTACTGGCGCCGATCAATGACTTTGTGAATTCGCTGAACGCCTTTTTTGCTGAGGGGGGGAAGGGGGCAAATGTCACCGTTCCTTTTAAAGAAGAGGCGTTTGCGCGTGCCGATGAATTAACAGAGCGGGCATCGCTAGCTGGAGCAGTTAACACCCTTAAACGGCTGGAGGATGGACGTTTGCTGGGAGATAACACGGATGGTATCGGTTTATTAAGCGATCTTGAGCGTTTATCTTTCATTCGTCCCGGATCGCGAATTCTGCTGATTGGTGCGGGCGGTGCATCCCGTGGGGTATTGCTACCTCTTCTTTCTATGGATTGTGCGGTAACCATTGTTAATCGTACGGCCTACCGCGCTGAAGAACTGGCACAGCTCTTCTCTCATACCGGTAGCGTGCAGGCGGTGGGAATGGACGAACTTGATAATCACAGCTTTGATCTGATTATTAACGCGACGTCCAGCGGTATTAGCGGTGAGGTCCCGTCTATTCCGGCATCTCTTATCCATCCCTCCGTCTACTGTTACGACATGTTTTATCAGAAAGGGAATACGCCGTTCCTTTCCTGGTGTGAAAAGCATGGGGCGAAACAGTACGCCGATGGTCTGGGGATGCTGGTGGGACAAGCTGCACATGCTGTTTTACTCTGGCATGGTGTTTTACCCCAGATTGAGCCGGTCATTAAAAGCATGCAACAGGAATTGTCGGCATGAATCAGGCGATCCAGTTTCCCGATCGAGAAGAATGGCGGACGGATGTAAATGCGATTGTTTTCCCTGCAATGGTTCATGGTATGCAGTTAACATGTGCCATATCGGGAAAGATGTTGGCGTCCCGCTTTGGCGGCGACACGCCTGAACAGTGGCTGGAAACCTTTCGATTACATCGCTGGGACCTGGAAGAAGAGGCCGAAGCATTGATCCAGGACCAGCAGGAAGACGCTCAGGGTTGGGTGTGGTTACTCTGACTTAAATACTCATCTTTCCACTTAACATAGTTGTTAGCTGAGTATTGCAAGCCTGCTTTCTCTTCATCGCTTAATGGACGAATCTGCTTAACCGGGCTTCCCAGGTACAGATATCCACTCTCCAGGCGTTTGTTTTGCGGAACCAGGCTTCCCGCCCCAATCATAACGTCGTCTTCAACAACGACACCGTCCAACAGAATCGATCCCATGCCGACTAATACGCGGTTACCAATGGTACAACCGTGCAGCATGACTTTATGACCAACTGTGACATCTTCACCTACGATCAGCGGATTACCCTGCGGATTGGATGTAGATTTATGTGTGACATGTAGAACGCTGCCGTCCTGAATGTTTGTACGCGCACCGATTTGCACGTAGTTCACGTCGCCACGGATCGCGACCAGTGGCCAAATTCCGACATCATCAGCCAAACGAGCATCGCCAATGACGACACTACTGGTGTCGATCATCACGCGTTTTCCGATCTGTGGGAAAAGATCCTTATAAGGGCGCAGTACATCAGACATGTTTACCTCAGCGAAAATAGAGCGGTAATGAAGACTTTGGTTGGATTATCGAGACTGTGCAAGTGATTTATCTATCAAAAATCAGCCAAATTGCGCAGGAATATAGCGAAAGGGGTGAAAAACAAGCATTCAGCAAAAAAGATCCAAAAAACACTTGTGCTAAAAAATGGGATCCCTATAATGCGCCTCCATCGACACGGC